>NZ_DBLZAX010000006.1:0-202155 GCF_057607445.1 Xylanibacter sp.
GAGCATTGCTCCGAGGAGTTATTGACATACCATTCTTCCTCTTTAGGCTGACTAAAATTTATGCGTAATATTTTCTTTCCCCACTATTTATCGGGTGAGCCCAGATGGTTTTTATATCATCGTTGACCAATCATTTCACATCGTAAAACTGCATTCTCAGACTGTGTTGTTGCCTTATGACAATTTCAGTTCGCAGTTTAGTTTACAGCCATGCTTGCGCGGCCGTTCATGCTGACAGGTTCGTATATGTTATTTATACCGATTACAGGTTTTTCACATTAGTAGTTCGAATGCTGGCACCATTTAAGGTTAAGCTCGTTCGACATTTTTGTGCTAAAGTTCTTATTCCAAGCAGCATGTTTGTAAAAAACACACCTTATTTAAGGAATATTTATCTTAAAACTTTTCAATTGCAAAAATAACAATAAGTAATTACAAAGGACCCCTCTTAGCGTTAAAAATCATTAATCAGGCACTTTTTCTCAATAAAAAGTTTTGGTGTCAGAAATATACTTTTTTGCCTTAAATACAGGGAAATGCAGGCATCAGGCAAGAAAAAAATACTTACATACATCAAGCATAGCCAACAAAAATATATCATCACGCACATTTTCGGCTTGCGTAAGCATATGCAGCAACAGAATGACATAATGAAAGGATATTAGAACATACGCTTACAATGTGATTCAGGCTGACGTTCTCATACTGAAGTATTCAGAAATTAAAATCATCCGGCCGCAAAAACGGGCAGTTTTCGTGTGCAAGCGCAACGCCCTACGGCATAAGGCGTTACGCCGGATAAAGGCAATGTGTGCAATGTTTTTTGTCCCAATTAGGACAAAAAAGCCATTATTTCAATAAAAAAACAGGGTGGTTTCAGGGTCTGAAACGGCCTGTTTTTGACGCAAAAGTGGCCGAGTTATTCAGAAAAAGCTGCCCGTTTGGACATAAATGTAAATATTGTTTACCAAAACACGGCCATGCATGGCTCATCATTTTCTATTTCGTCAGAAAATCCGTACAAAAACGAAATGACACTTTGGCATGTAAAAGAGCAAATTATAAAGCAAGACAACACACACCACGAGCCCGAAGGGCTGCACCTCAGTAACCGTGGGTGGTACACCCACGGATGCAGCAACGCAAGAGGCATCACCCGAAGCGGTGATACTTAATTAAATGAATGAAGAGGCATGCAAGATGAAACCAGCCGGAACTGAACAGCCGGAACAAACGGGACAAACAAAACATATATGCATAATATAAAGTACACGCGGGCGCGCATACTTTCGCCCCGGCACATCGGACATGACATAATTTAACTTGCCGAGCTGAAAAATATAAGGCCATTTATTTTGCTTTACCGCTGATTTTAGGTAACTTTGCCAAAAGTTTAACCTGAATAAAGACATAATTTTTAATTTTTTCACCATGGCTTATACACGCATAACTGCTGCCGAAGCTGCGGCAATGATTAAGAACGGAGAGAACATAGGTCTGAGCGGATTTACGCCCGCAGGCACCGCCAAGGCCGTAACCAAGGAGCTGGCCAAGATAGCTCAGGCTGAGCACGAGGCCGGCAGAGAGTTTAAGGTAGGACTGTTCACCGGCGCCTCTACAGGACAGAGCACCGACGGCGACCTGTCTAACGCGCAGGCTATAAAATACCGCGCGCCCTACACCACCAACTCTGACTTCCGCAAGCACGTAAACGCAGGCGAGATAGCCTACAACGACATCCACCTGAGCCACATGGCACAGGAGCTGCGCTACGGCTTTATGGGAGAGGTTGACTGGGCGATAATTGAGGTGTGCGACATCGAGGAAGGCGCCGACACATGCAAGGCTTACCTGACAGCTGCCGGAGGCATCAGCCCCACAGTGGCACGCCTGGCAAAGCACGTGGTGCTGGAGCTTAACAGATTCCACAGCCCCGAGGCAAAATATCTGCACGACGTATACGAGCCGCTCGACCCGCCGTGCCGCCAGCCGATACCTATCACACACGTGAACGACCGCATAGGCACACCCTATGTAGAGATAGACGCCAAGAAGATTGTGGGCGTTGTAGAATGTAACATAGCCGACGAGGCAAGAGCCTTCAAGGATGCCGACCCGATAACTGACCAGATTGGACACAACGTGGCACAGTTCCTCATCAGCGACATGAAGAGGGGCATCATACCGCAGTCGTTCCTGCCGCTGCAGAGCGGCGTAGGCAGCACTGCCAACGCCATACTGGGCGCACTGGGACACGACGAGAGCGTGCCTAACTTCAACATCTACACCGAGGTGCTGCAGGACAGCGTGGTGGGCATGATGCTCGAGGGACGCATCAAGGACGCGTCTACATGCTCGCTGACAGTGTCTAACGAATGTCTGAAGCAAATCTACGACAACATGGACTACTTCAAGCAGCACCTGACGCTGCGTCCAAGCGAGATTTCAAACTCGCCTGAGGTTATCAGACGACTGGGCGTCATTGCCATCAACACTGCCATCGAGGTTGACATCTACGGCAACGCCAATTCTACACACATCAGCGGAACGAAGATGATGAACGGTATTGGCGGAAGCGGCGACTTTGAGCGCAACGCATACATAAGCATCTTCACCTGTCCGTCAACTGCCAAGGGCGGTCTTATCAGCTCTATCGTACCGATGGTAAGCCATCAGGATCACTCTGAGCACGATGTAAACATCATCGTTACAGAGCAGGGTGTGGCCGACCTGAGAGGCAAGAGCCCAATAGAGCGTGCACACCTCATCATAGAGAACTGTGCTCATCCTGACTACCGTCCGCTGCTGCGCGACTATCTGAAGATTGCCAAGATGGGACAGACACGCCACTGCCTGACAGCTGCCTTCGCCATGCACGACACTCTGATGCGCAAGGGCGACATGCATCTGACAGACTTTGCTGAGTATGTTAAGTAATTATTTTAGAAGTTAGAGGGAGTCAAGACATATGGTCTTGTGGGTATGCGGGCTATCATTCTTATCAGTCTCATTACTCCCATAAAATAAGGGGCTAAGGCGTTTCGCCTTAGCCCCTGTTTCATGGGATGGGAATTATGGGCGGAATGAGAGTGATAAGACTAATAAGGCTGATGAGCCCCATACAGGCCAGAACAATACCATAAAGGCATTTGTCTTAACTCCTTAACTCCCCAAACTCCTTAACTTCTAAAGATATCATTCAATAAACCTCACTTTAGCCTCATTTCTCGGCTTAGCCTCGGGAGCCTCGTCGGGATAGCCGAAGGCTATGCAGTAGAGCAGCTCGTAGCCCTTGCTGAACTCGAGTTTCTTAAGATATTCGGCAGCCTCGGGCGTGCGCATGAAGCGGGCCGGACCGCCAAGACAGCATGAGCCTATGCCCATCGACTGGGCTGCCAGAATCATGTTGCCGCCAAGCAGTCCGCAGTCTATCTGCGAGCAGTCATACGAAGGGTCGTTGGCTATGAACACCACGGTGGGCGCATTGCGGAACATATTCTTGAACGACGCATCTGCCGCTGCCTCCGGATTATACTTCTTGTAGATAGCCGTAATGCCGTCGATAAACTCAGGATTGTCAACCACGCGCACCTCCCACGACTGCTTGTTCATGCCGTTGGGCGCGTTGATGCCACACTTCAGTATCATCTGCATCGTGTCGCGGTTAACCGGCTGCGGCTTATACTTACGTATACTGCGGCGCTCCATTATCGTTGATATCACGGCCTCAGAGCGGTTTGCGACAGTGTCGGCTGCTGCTGCGACAGCATCGCTTTTGGGTGAATTGGCACTGCAGCCAAAGGCCGCACAGGCAAAGGCTATGCCCAGAAAAAGATTTAAAGGTTTCATAATCATTCGGTTTTAAATGTTTGTCGTTAATTTAAAATTATCGGCAACACAGACTGCACGCAATCTGCACAACCACTGACAAAACTAACGAAATATTTTAATAATACATGCTAACGCCTGTGTTTTTTCATGTTTTATAACATGCGGCGGCATGCCCAAACAGCCACAAAACTATGTTTTAAAGACTTTAATAACAACAACTTGCGCAATTGTGCCGGATTTTTTAGTAACTTTGTGGCCTGAAATCGAAGCAACATCCTATAAATGAAAAAAATACTCATAACGGGCGCAAGCGGATTCATAGGCAGCTTCATTGTCGAGGAGGCGCTGAAAAGAGGATTCGAGACATGGGCAGCCGTAAGGAAAAGCAGCTCAAGGAAGTATCTAAACGACAGCAGAATACATTTTATAGAGCTCGACCTGGGCAACCTGGACAAGCTGGAGAAGCAGCTAAGCGGACAGCAGTTTGACTATGTTGTGCATGCGGCAGGCGTAACAAAATGCCTGCACAGCAGCGACTTCTTCAAGGTGAACACCGAAGGCACGGCCAACCTGGCGCTGGCGCTGCGCAGACAGAACACGGGGCTGAGGCGCTTTGTCTATCTGAGCAGTCTGAGTGTGATGGGTCCGGCGCGCGAGCAGGAGCCTCACACCGAGATAACGGCAGCCGACGAGGCACGCCCCGACACGGCCTACGGCAAGAGCAAGCTGGAGAGCGAGCAAAGGCTCGAGGCCATAAAGGGATTTCCGTTTATAGTGCTGCGCCCCACGGGCGTCTACGGCCCGCGCGAGAAAGACTACTTCATGATGGCGCAGAGCATAAGCAGGCATGTTGACTTCGCCGTAGGCTACAGACCTCAGCATCTTACGTTCATATATGTCATGGACGTGGTGCAGGCCGTATTCCTTGCCCTCGACCACGGCACCGTAGGTTCAAGATACTTCATAAGCGACGGCCGCGTGTACTCGTCGCGCACGTTCAGCGACCTGATAAGCAACGAGCTAGGCAATCCCTGGCTGCTGCGCATAAAGGCGCCGCTGTGGCTGCTGCGCATAATATCCTTTGCCGGCGAATGGACAGCCCGCATTACGGGCAAGATATCGGCACTGAACAACGACAAGTATAACATAATGAAACAGCGCAACTGGATGTGCGACATCAAGCCGGCCGAGAACGAGCTCGGCTACAAGCCGCAATACGACCTGAAGCGCGGCGTGGCGGCAACAATAAAATGGTATAAAGACAACGGATGGCTGTAAAGGAAATTATAAGGATAATTGGAGAGATGAGACTAATGAGAAAAATGAGATTAATGAGACTGATGAGAGAAATGGGGCGCATGGCTCACATAAGTCCTATTAGTCCCACATCTCCAATCTCTCCCGTTCTCTCCCATCCCCTCTTCCACCACTAACAATCTCTTAAAATGATAAAATTCATCAAGCAGCTTTTCACAATAGAGAAGCAACCCAAGAAGGGGCTGTTTGCCCTCGAGTGGGTGGTGCTGGCATATCTCGTGCTCACACTGCTCATAGTGTTCTTCACATACACCAAGGCGGCCAACCCCGACGCCATGATATGGGGGCGCATACGCATTGCCGTCATCACGGTGGCGCTGTGGGGCGTCTACCGCATGCTGCCGTGCCGGCTTACACGCCTGGCACGCGTGGTGGTGCAGATGGCGCTGCTGGGCTGGTGGTATCCCGACACCTACGAGATCAACCGCATGCTGCCCAACCTCGACCACGTGTTTGCCCAATGGGAGCAGGACATGTTCGGCTGCCAGCCGGCCCTGCTGTTCTGCAAGGCCATGCCGTGGCCCGTGGTGAGCGAGCTTATGGACATGGGCTATGCCTCCTACTATCCGATGATAGCGCTCGTGGTGCTCTATTACTTCGTCTTCCGCTACCACGAGTTCGAGCGTGCCTCGTTCGTGGTGCTCACGGCCTTCTTCATCTATTATGTGGTGTTCGTTCTCGTGCCCGTAACAGGCCCTACGTTCTACTACAAGGCTGCCGGACTGACCAATATAGCCAACGGCGTGTTCCCCAACGTTCACGACTATTTCAACTATTATCAGGACTGTCTGCCCAGTCCCGGATACAAGGACGGCATATTCTATCACTTTGTTGAAGACGCCAAGGCGGCCGGCGAAAGGCCCACGGCAGCCTTCCCGAGCAGCCATGTGGGCATAAGCACCGTGCTGATGCTGCTTACATGGCACAGCGGCAACCGCCGCCTGCTCTATGTGCTGCTGCCCTTCTACGTCCTGCTGTGCCTCGCCACGGTCTACATACAGGCCCATTATGCCATAGACGCACTGGCCGGACTGGTGAGCGGCGCACTGCTCTACGTGGCGCTCATGGCTGTTTCAAAAAAGATGGTAACAAGACAATAAGACTGTCAGGGCAGGCATACCGCAGTAAAAGCGATATGTCTGCCCTGTTTTTTAACTGCCGGAAAACTTCTTTAACTAACATAACTTCGGCAACTTGCATAAAATAACTATTTTTGCAACCGTGACAAGACTTAGAATATTCATAACGGCTCTGATGGCACTGATGCTCGCGGCCACGGCTACGGCACAGGACAAGAAAGGCGACAATCCCGAGGACAACGAGGTTGACATGGACAACCCTACGTTTGTGCCTATGGTCAAGGTGGGCAAGGTGCTCATTGACGGCGACAGCATACAGTATGTTGAGCTAAACAACGTGTATGTATACCCGCAGCCGGTGTTCAAGAACGCCAGGCAGCGCGCCGCCTACAACCGTCTGGTGTATAACGTAAAGAAGGTGCTGCCCATAGCCAAGGAGGTGAACAGGGTTATCATCGAGACTTACGAATATCTGCAGACGCTGCCAAACAAGAAAGCGCGCGACGAGCACATGAAGCGCGTGGAGGAAGACATCAAGAAGAGATACACGCCAAGAATGAAAAAGCTGTCGTACTCGCAGGGCAAGCTGCTCATAAAGCTAGTCTACCGCGAGTGCAACTCATCGGCCTACGACCTTATACGCTCGTTCATCAGCCCCATAAGGGCAGGCTTCTATCAGGCCTTCGCCTGGGCTTTCGGCGCCAGTCTGACAAAGAAATATGACCCCGAAAAGACCGACCGCCTGACAGAGCGCGTTGTGCTGATGGTTGAGTCGGGACAGCTGTAATTAAGAATGCGACTAATGGGAAAAATGATACTTATAAAATTAATTGGAAGAACGGGAGCTATGGGACTTATGAGATTAATATGACTCATGGCTCTTATAAGTCTCATCTTTCCCATTATCCTCATCCCCACAATAAAATAGGCACAGCCGCATGGCCGTGCCTATTTTATTATTATATTACTGTCTTATGGTTTCTCTGAATAAAGCACCTGAATAACAGTCTGGCCTACGGCCTGAAGAGTGTTCTTGTCGATATATTCCATCGTGTCGTTAATCGTGTGCCATGTAGGACCGAAGCTGCTCTGCTGGCAGTCGGGATAATATGGAACGATGTCTATCGTAGGAATCTTTGCCACATCATTCACAGGCACATGGTCGTCGGTAACCATCACGCCGTCTGTCGACGGGAAATAGCTGCCAAAGCCCACTGCCTCTGCCGCAGCCCAAACCTTGTCGACAATACCCTGGGCATACTGCTTTGACAATCCTTCCTGAGAGAACTTCGAGCCTTGGCCTCCTACCATGTCGAGCAGGATGCCGAAACGTGCCTCATATCCCGGCTTATGCGGATTGGCAGCCCAATGCTGCGCACCCAAAGCCCACGAGTCGCCTTTGTCGGGAACTGTGCTCCAGCGCGGCACGCCGCGGTCTTCGGCGTCAAAGCACACAAAGTCGATGCCAAGATTAAGTTTCGTCGTGTCGCTTGCCAGCAGACGCGCTATCTCAAGCATCACAGCCACACCGCTGGCACCGTCGTTGGCACCCATCACAGGCTTGCGCCAGTTGGCCGAATCCGGGTCGTTGTCGGCCCACGGACGGCTGTCCCAGTGGGCACATAACAGGATGCGGGTGGTAAGCTCCGGACGGTAGCTCGCCACGATGTTGGTACATTTGAGCGGAGTGCCGTCGAAACCGGTGAGCGTAACGTTCTGCGGTATCACCGTAAGGCCATACTGACGGAACTTGCCAATAATCCACTCGCCGCACTTGTCGTGCGCCTCGCTGTTCATCGTGCGCGGTCCGAAATCACACTGAGCCTTGCAGTAAGCATAGGCCGAATCGGCATTAAACGAAGGACCAACCGGCTGCTGCGCAGCCATATCGGCATCAGAAGCCGCCTTCTTGTTGCCTCCGCAAGACGCCATAAGCATAAAAGCAGATAACAATAAAGAATATTTTAAAACATTCATCATATATATTTTTAATTAAAAAGAGACAGTTTCATATTTAGAAACCTTAAGGTTAAAACCTTCCTTCTTCGCCATACGTCTAACTTGCTCCATTGACCTCTGATAAGTTCTCAGCAGCTTGCCTTCTGATGTCACTACCCTAAAATCACCGGGTGTTTCAGCACTTGCTTTATGGCGCACACCATCCTTATAAGTTTCTTTTGCCTTCGACTCCCATTTGTCATACATTGTCTGATAATAGCTTCTGCTCTTTCCTGAAGGAACGTTGCCGTCTACAGCCTCATCGCCACCGACAGCGGAAGAAGCACCGCCACCCTTGATATCGTTGACCATAGTGGCAACGGTGAGGCCTGCCTGCGCAAAATTCTCTGCAGCAGCAAACAACTGTTCACGCATTATTCTGTTCTGTTCCTTGTTTGAAGCACGAAACGAAGCTATATCGGCATTTGCTGTCTGTGAATTCTTGAAGGCAGAAAACTTTCCTTCGCTCCAGCGTCCTACCTCCCATACATCAGGTGCATAGAAGATCATGCCTATACCCTGGCGCACACCGTCCTTCATAGAGCCATAGACAATCTCGCCGCTCTCGCTTAATGTCAGTCCGAAGCCGTCTTGGCTGTCGCCCGACATCTCTCCGAGATAAAGGTTATTGTCTATATCCTTAATAACAAACGAACGGCTTTTACTGTCGGCAGAAGACTTTTCTGAAGGCTTATCATTCACAAACTTACCGTTATAAACCACTTTTCCGGATGCATCATAACAAACTCCGCGGCCGCTTTTCTTTCCTTCGCGCCAGTTACCCACATAGACATAAGCACCATCAACGTTAGATATCTCCTTTTTCAGTGAGATAAGCATGCCACGACCGGAAATCTCATTCTCGACAAAATCGCCTACATAGACGGCTCCATTTTTATAACGTTCAATGCCAAAGCCGTTTTTACGCTTGCCATTGTAGTTATACTGGCCCATATAATCTTCTTTGTTATTCTGGCCAAAGAGGATGTCTGAAATTTCCTGAGCATTGGCCGCAGCACACATACTAAACAGCAGGGCTGCAATAACAAACAATCTACTTGCCATTATAGACAAAGTCTTCGTTCTTTGTATACTTATCATCCTTCAGCGCCTTTTTAAGAAGTTTAGCACCATCCTTCTCGTCAAGATTTTCAATATAGAAATTACGCTTTAATGAAGCGTTTACAATCACATAATATGTCTCGCCGTCCTCTAGATTCAGATTCATTTCCGCATGATAAGTTCCGCGGGCAGAAGGACAGTCAACGGCTACTACATAACTGTCGGGATTATTGAAGACAACCTTACGCATAACCTTGTTATACATCGTAGCCCCGCCCATGCCACTTACGGCTTTTCCTTCGGGAATCAGAGAGAAGGCTTCCTTTCCGTTAAGAGTGAACTTATATTCGCTGTTCCAGAACTTGAAGTCAATAAAGAAATAGACCGTACTTTCAGCCTTAACGTTTTGCACAGCAGCAAGAATCAATACAAATATCAATGCTGCTTTTTTAATAAATGTCTTCATAGCCTTTTGATATTTTGTGGTCTCCAGTCCCTAAAGACCGTTTAATATAAATGGAAGAAGTGTGGCACTGATATGCGAACCCCAAGCTGCCGCCATGCGGCTGTTGGTTCGGCATAACACTTCTTTTTTATAAACACTCTCTTATTTGCTCTGCACCTGAGCCATGACCCTGAGCCAGTTGCCGCCCCAGATGCGGGCGATGTCGCGCTCGCTGTACCTGCGGCGCAGAAGATGCAGGGTGAAGTTGATAAGCTCTGACGAGTCTGCCAAACCTCTTATGCCTCCGTCGCCGTCGAAGTCGGTGCCCAGTCCTACGTGCTCTATGCCCATAATGCTGATGGCATGCTCAAGATGAGCTATGGCATCCATGACCGTGGCCTCCTGGCTGTCGTTGCGCAGAAAGCCGTGATAGAGCGTGATGTGGGCCACTCCGCCATGCTTGGCAAGAGTCCTGAGCTGGTCGTCGGTAAGGTTGCGCGGCACGTCGCACAGCGCCTTGCAGTTGCTGTGGCTGCACACGATGGGCTTACTGCTTATGCTAAGCGCGTCGTAGAAGCTCTTTTCGCCGGCATGACTGAGGTCTACCATTATGCCGCATCGGTTCATTTCCTTGATTACCTGCTCGCCAAAGCGGCTCACTCCGCCATGAGTGTTGCAGCCGCGGGCACTGTCGCAGATGTCGTTGTCGCCGTTGTGACAGAGCGTGATGTAGACAACGCCGCGCCTTGCGAAATATCTTACGTTGGATATGTCGTGGTTAAGCGCCAGTCCGTTCTCTATGCCGAGCATTATGGAGCGGCGCCCCTTGCGCTTGTCTTCATACAGGTCGGAAGGCGTGCGCGCTATGCTCAGGTAGCGGTTGTTGGCGTTTACTATCTCCTCTATCTTGTCGAAGATAAGGTCGGCATACTGAAGCGGCCCGTCAACCTTAAATGCCACCTTCGACGAGAATGTCTCGCCGAGCTTGGGCTGTGGCAGATATGCCGCCATGATGACAGCGTCCTGATGTCCTTCGGCCATCTTGTGCATGTCGACGAGAATGCGCGGGTCGCGCTGGTCGAAGTGTATGCCCTGCGGAAAGAACATAGGCGTGTCGCAATGGGTGTCGAGCGTAAGCATGCGGCGGTGAAGGTCTTTGGCCGTATAGAAGTCGCGTGCACGGTCTACAAGCCATCTGAACAGCACCTGTCCGCTCTCGCCGAGCCACTCGGGATGCCACTGCACGCCGATAAACGGCTTGAACTCGCTGCTCTCTATGGCCTCAATCACGCCGTCGGGTGCCTTTGCGCTGACGCTGAAGCGCCTGCCTGAAGCCCTTACGGCCTGATGGTGTATGGAGTTGACAGCAAGCGTCTCCGTCTTATACAACGAATAGAGCACCGACTCGCGGCTTATCCTCACCGTATGGGTGGGCTCGCTCCGGTCGGCGTCCTGGCTGTGCTTTATCAGGCTGTGGCCTGCTGCCGCGGCAGCGCGGCCTGCCCCGTGTGCGGCGGCAAAGCTCTCGGCTATGTCCTGGTCAACCTCGCCGTCGAGGGCCGTAACGAGCGTCTGTATGCCACGGCATATTCCGAGCATAGGTATCTGGCGGTTGTATGCCAGCCTTACGGTCAGCAACTCGGCCTTGTCGCGCATGTGGTTGATGCCGTGCAGGCGCGGCGAAGGCTCCTCACCGGCCCACAGCGGATTGATGTCGCCGCCTCCGGTGAGCACCAGTCCGTCTATCTTGTCGAGCGTGTTGATTATCACGTCCTTGTCGGCAACGGGCGGAATTATCACCGGCGTGCCTCCGGCTCTCACCACGGACATGTAATACTGCTCGCACAGACGCGCGTCGCCGTCGGCAAAATTGCCTGTGAGGCCAATCACCGGCTGGCGAGTGGCCTCAGGATAACGGGCGTATATGTCGTCGAGACTGCTCTGAATATCAAACGATTTCATTGCTCCAGCCTCACACTATCTGCTTTCTCCCTGCGGAACGGGCACTTCTCTCTTGATGCTCTGCTCTAAAGAAATAAGGGTTTCGGTTGCAACTACGCCGGGGATGCCCTGCATCTGGTTGTTAAGCAGGTCCATGAGCTGTTCGTTGTCGCGTGCGTAGAGCTTTACGAGCATGGTGTAAGGACCAGTGGTGAAGTGGCACTCAACGATTTCGGGTATGTGGTCAAGGCGCTCAACTACCGACTTATACATGTTTCCGCGCTCAAGCGTTATGCCCACGTATGTGCATGTTGTGTAGCCAAGACTTTTGGGATTTACGTCGAATCCGCTGCCTGTGATGACGCCACCCTCGATAAGATGCTGTACACGCTGATGTATGGCTGCGCGCGATACGCCGCACTCTGCTGCTACATCCTTAAACGGAATTCTGGCATTCTTTGACAGAATGCTCAAAATCTTTTTATCAAGACTATCAATCTTTTCCATTTTATAATGTTATTAGTTTTATTTTTTAAGTTATATTCTCTTTTGGTTTCCAGTATGTTTGATGCGAGCAAATTTACATATTAAAAATGAGTTATACAACATTTTGACATAAAAAATAGCGCATTTTATGCAGAATGAAATAAAAAAAGGGAGACCTTGGCCGGTCTCCCATGCTTTTTTATGACAAATGAACACTATTTCTTTGTCTTGGCTGTTTTCTTTGCGGCAGTCTTCGCTGCTGTCTTCTTGCTGTCAGCACCCTTTGCGGCAGCCTCGGCCTCGGGCTTCTTAGCCTTCTCTACCGAAACCATCTCGACGGTGAATATCAGCGTGCTGTAAGGATTGATGGCTCCTGCCTTGCGGTCGCCGTAGGCCAGATTCTGCGGTATGTACAGTTCCCACTTGCTGCCAACAGGCATCATTGTGAGGGCCTCTGTCCATCCCTTGATAACCTGGTTGGGGCGGAACTTGGCTGTTTCGCCGGGACGCTTGTAGCTGCTGTCGAACACTGTGCCGTCTATCAGTCGTCCTTCATACTTCACGGTTACTTCGTCGTCTACTGAAGGAATCTCTCCGTTGCCCTTTACGAGCACCTTATACTGAAGTCCGCTGGGAAGCGCAACCACGCCTTCCTTGGTCTTGTTGGCAGCCAGGAAGTCTTCGCCGGCCTTGCGTGTTGCCTCGTTGCGCGCGTCGACAGCCTGCTTGAAGGCCTTGTCGAAATAGTCTTTTGCAGCAGAGTCTGTCATCAGCGTGTAGTCTTTCTTCAGCGCGCTGACAAATCCCTTGTTGAAGAGTGCCTCGCTGATAGAGTCGCTCTGGCCCTTGAACTCGTCCTTCAGGAAGGGCAGCATGCGCTGGCTTACCATCAGGGCTATCTGCTCTCCGGCGAAGTATGCCTTTGTCTTTTCGTCGATGCCCCTTGCCACGGCGTCTTCATATCCCTTGATGAAGTCGGCCATGTAGGCTGTGTCAACGCCGAAGCCCTGCTTAAGGTAGGGCACAAGGCCGTCGGTGCGCACCATGCCGGCTGAATAGCTGAGCGAGTCAGACTTGGTTATCAGACTAATCTTTGCAGGCTCCTCTACGGCCTTCTTGTCTTTCTTCTTCTTTGCGGCAGCGTCTGCCGTATTGAAAGAAGCACTCACCAGAATGGCGAGTGCTGCTAAAATTATTTTCTTCATTTAATTATTTGTTACCTAAACTGATAAGTTCTATTTTGAAGATAAGCACAGAGAAAGGCTTGATGTCTTTCTGCTCACGGTCGCCATAAGCGAGGTTCTGAGGTATTACAACCTCCCAAACGCTTCCGGCAGGCATGTGTGTCAGGGCTGTGGTCCATCCCGGGATTACCTGGTTGGCGCGCAGCGTTACAGGCTCCTTACGCTCGTAAGAGCTGTCGAACACCTTGCCGTCGATTGTCTTTCCTTCGTAGTGAACTTTTACGGTAGATGTATCTGTAGGCATCTCGCCCTTGCCTTCCTTGATAACTCTGTAGAGCACGCCGCCCTCGAGCTTCTTCACTCCGGCCTTCTTGGCATAGTCAGCAAGATATTTCTCGCCAGCCTTCTTGTTGGCGCCATACTGCTCCTCGATGGCCTTGCTTCTGATGGCCTGCATCTTGAGCTGAGCCACGCGCTGAGCCTGCTCAACGGTCATGAGTCCGTTCTTGCCGGTTGTACCGCTGATGAAGCCTGCCATGAAGTTCTTCAGAGATATAGTCTTTGTTGAGTCGCTGCCGAAGAGTTCGTGGTTGATGCCCTTAACCATCTGGTTAGATATCTGCTGGCCGATCTGTATACCTGCGTAGTAAGCGGCCTTCTTCTTGTCGTCGCCTGCGTTGGCTCCTTCGTTAAGTCCCTTGAAGAACTCGTCCATGTATGCTGTGTCTACTCCGAGTCCTCTTACCAGATAGTCCTTCAGGCCCTGTGTCTGTGCCATACCTATGGCATAGCTCACTGTGTCGACATCGTTTTTCAGGTCTGCCTTAGGTGTTGAATTGCCGCAAGAAACCAATGATGCGGCTGCTACAGCCCAAACGGCTGCGAATGTAAGCTTTTTCATCTTTGTTTTTATTCGTTATTGTTTTATTTATTCTTTACTTTAACGGCTCCTGCCGCCATGCCGGGCTGCCCGCTTAGAGCACCTCGAGCAGCTCAACGTCGAATATCAGCGCTGCGTATGGAGGTATTGAAGCTCCTGCGCCGCCCTCGCCGTAGCCGAGGATGTAGGGAATGAAGAAGCGGTACTTGGCGCCTTCCTGCATCAGCTGCAAGCCTTCTGTCCATCCTGCTATAACCTGGTTGAGGGGGAACACTGCCGGCTCGCCACGCTGTATGCTGCTGTCGAACACGGTGCCGTCGATGAGGAATCCCTCATAGTGGCACTTCACCTGGTCGGTAGCCTTCGGCTTCTTGCCGTTGCCTTCCTTCAGCACCATATATTGCAGTCCGCTGGGAAGCGTAACCACGCCTTCTTTCTTGGCGTTCTCGGCCAGATATTTCTCGCCTTCAGCCTTGGCAACCTTTCCTTTCTCGGCGCGCTCGGCGTTGAGTTTCTCTTCCTGCTTGCGGAAGTAATCCTGTACTATTGTTTGCGCTTCACGGTTAGATACCTTGAGCTCGTTGCCCGCGATAACGTCCTTGATCGCCGCAGCGAAATCATCAATATTCAGCTCTGACGCACCCATCTGTGCCAGCTGGCGGCCGATGCCCAATCCTAAAGCGTAACTTACTTTATCCATTTTCTTTGTCTATTTGTTTATGATTACTACCTTAATAAAATCGTGCAAAGGTAGCATTTTTATCTGATTACGGAATTATTATTGAAGAAAAATCACTAATTTTGTGCATTGTTAACAGTCTTTTGGCCGGGCGGCGGCGCGCTGATGTGCCAACTGCAGGCGCCAGCCGCATCAAGCCGCACCACTAATGGCGGCGGAACGGCCCGGGAAAGGACTGCCGGATAACCTTTTAACTATAGAAAAGTGATGAAGAAAATTGTTGTTCTTACTGGTGCCGGGATGTCGGTTGAGAGCGGGCTGAGCACGTTCAGGGACGCCGACGGACTGTGGGAGAACTATCCCGTGGCGCGCGTGGCCACACATGAGGCGTGGGAGACCGACCCCGTGTATGTAAATAACTTCTACAACATGCTGCGCAAGAAGCTGCAGGCTGCCAGGCCAAACGAGGGGCACAGGCTCGTGGCGGCGCTCGAAGAGAAGTATGACGTAACGGTGGTTACGCAGAACGTGGACAACCTGCACGAGGAGGCAGGCAGCTCGAAGGTGATACATCTGCACGGCGAGCTGATGAAGGTGTGCTCGAGCCGCGACGTAGACAACCCCCACTTCATCAAGACGCTCACGCCCGACAGCCTTGAGGTGAAGCCCGGCGAGAAGGCCGGCGACGGCTCGCTGCTGCGCCCCTACATAGTGTTCTTCGGCGAGGCGGTGCCCAACATCGAGAAGGCGGCCGAAGAGGCCATGGGCGCCGACATCTTCGTAATCATAGGTACGTCGCTCAACGTCTATCCGGCGGCAGGCCTCGTGCAGTATGTAAGGCCCGGCGTGCCCGTATATCTCATCGACCCCAAGCCCGTGATGGCTGCCGGACGCCACGACGTGAAGCAGATAACGGCAGGAGCATCTGAAGGCATGCGCCAGCTGTCGGACATACTCATGAAGTGATGCCGGGGGCACGGCGCCGTGTCCGTCAGGGGTAATCATATCGGCAAATGTAACGCGTTGTATTACAGACAGTTACATACACCCGTGCAAAACATGGCTTTTTAGGCTCTAAAAGGCCACGTTTTAGCGTGCAAAAGGCCACCTTTCGCAGTGTGAAAGGTGGCCTTTTGCAAACCTGCCCCGCAACGGCTGGCGGCAGAAGTGCCCGAAACCATGCGGAACTATTGCAAACAAAAACTAAACAAAAAGCATTTTTTGCTATGTTGTTGTCATATTTTAATTAAATTTGCAGCTGCAAACATCAGCGGACCTTGGCGCCGCCTGCACCTCACGCGCTCACAGGGCGCATGGCCGGCGCCGGCGCCGGGCTGAATCGTATATGAAAATTAACAACTACAAAAGTCTTATGAACATTTCAAAACTAACGCTGTGCGCACTCATGCTGCTCGCCGTTGGCACGGCCGCAAAGGCACAGATGTCGGCCCACGACTACAACAGTCCGGTGGGCTGGGGCACTGTCGGCGACACCATAACGGGCGGAAACGACGAGGGCGCCATCAAGGTGACCACCATGAGCGAGCTGAAAACGGCGCTCGTAGGCACCTACAAGCACACTATCTACATTGAGGGAGAGATTGACATAACAGGCCTTGTAAGCATGGAGAACGTGCAGAACAAGACCATCTACGGACTGCCGGGCTCGGCCCTGGTAAACAGCATCCACTCTACCGACGTCAAGAAGAGCGGCATACTGTCATTCAAGAACAGCAAGAACATAATAATACGCAACGTAACGTTCAAGAGTGCGGGCGCCTTCGACATCGACGGCAACGACAACCTTAACCTTACCAACTGCAGCTACGTGTGGGTTGACCACTGCGACTTTCAGGACGGAGTGGACGGCAACTTCGACTGCAACAACGGCTCCGACCATATCAGCATATCATGGTGCCGCTTCCGCTATCTGAAAGAGCCCTGGGAGGGAGGTTCAGGCGGATCGGACGACCACCGCTACAGCAATCTCTGGGGCGGAAGCGACAGCGAGACAGCAAGCGAGGGCAAGCTGCGCACCACATTCTACAGCTGCTGGTGGGACGAGGGATGCCGCGAGCGCATGCCTCGCATACGCTTCGGACAGGTGCATCTGCTCAACTGCCTCTACTCGTCGTCGCTCACCAACTACTGCATCGGAACAGGCTACAAGTGCAACGCATACGTTGAAAAGTGCGTGTTCGACGACGTTAAGAACCCATGGAAGAACTACGCCACAAGCGGAAAATACACCGACTACAACATAACGCTGACCGGAAACATCGGCGCTGAGGACGAGCAGAAGCGCTCGGGCAGCATAGAATACTTCATACCTGCTGACCACTATCAGCTCGAAGGCTACGACGCAAGCCTCGTGAAAGACGAGGTGAAGGCATACGCCGGAGCCACTCTCAACGTTGAATACGGCCAGGGCGTAACCACAGCAATAGCCAACCCGGGCGCAGCCGCAGCCGAGACGCTGTCGGTAACCTACTTCTCGCCGTCGGGCATGCAGCTGTCGCAGCCGCAAAAGGGCCTCAACATCGTTGTCAGAAAGACGGCCGACGGCAGGGTTATGACATCGAAAGTGATGATAAAATAAACCTTAAAAAAACAATAAAGCACAATGGAAAACGAAATTAAAGACAACATCAAGTTGCCCGACAACGCCTTCACCGAGTTGAAGGAGGGCGAGGAATACCAGCCCGTGATGAGCCCCGACAAGGCTTATCCCGAAGTTAACGGCTGGTCGGTTACGTGGGGCGTGCTCATGGCCATACTGTTCTCGGCCGCAGCCGCTTACCTTGGCCTGCGCGTAGGCCAGGTGTTCGAGGCCGCCATACCTATAGCCATCATAGCCGTGGGCGTGTCAACGGCAGCCAAGCGCCGCAACCCGCTGGGCGAGAACGTCATCATACAGAGCATCGGAGCATGCTCGGGTGCGGTGGTGGCAGGTGCCATATTCACCCTTCCCGCCATCTACATCCTCAAGGACAAGTATCCCGAGATGAGCGCCTCATTCATCAACATCCTGCTCAGCTCGCTGCTGGGAGGCATCCTGGGCATACTGTTCCTCATACCGTTCCGCAAATACTTCGTTAAGGACATGCACGGCAAGTATCCCTTCCCCGAGGCTACGGCCACCACACAGGTGCTCGTCAGCGGAGCCAAGGGCGGCAAGCAGGCCAAGCCGCTGCTGCTCGCCGGACTGGTGGGCGGTCTCTACGACTTCATCGTGGCAACGTTCGGATGGTGGAACGAGAACTTCACCACACGCGTGTTCGGCTGGGGCGAGATGCTCGCCGATAAGGCCAAGCTCGTGTTCAAGGTCAACACGGGAGCCGCCCTGCTGGGCCTCGGCTACATCGTCGGCCTCAAGTATGCCTTCATCATCTGCGTAGGCTCGCTGGCTGTGTGGTGGCTCATAGTGCCCGCCATGGCGCTCATGTATCCCGACACGGTGCTCAACCAGTGGGATCCGTCAATAAGCACAGCCGTAGGAGCAATGGCGCCTGAAGACATCTTCAACGCTTACGGCAAGTATATCGGCATCGGCGGCATAGCCATGGCCGGCATCATAGGCATCATCAAGTCGTGGGGCATCATCAAGCAGGCCGTAGGTCTTGCCGCAAAGGAGATGAAGGGCAACAAGACTGCAGCCGAGAAGCTGCCCCGCACACAGCGCGACATCCCTTTCAAGATTATCGCCATAGGCTCGATAGCCACGATAATAATCACCTTCATATTCTTCTGGGCCGGCGTAATGGAGGGCAACCTGCTCTTCGCCGTTGTGGGCATAGTGCTCGTTGCCGTAATAGCCTTCCTCTTCACCACGGTGGCTGCCAACGCCATCGCCATCGTAGGCTCTAACCCTGTGTCGGGCATGACGCTCATGACGCTCATCCTTGCCTCTGTGGTTATGGTGGCAGTAGGCCTTAAGGGCACGGGCGGCATGGTGGCTGCACTCATCATGGGCGGCGTGGTATGTACGGCGCTGTCGGTTGCAGGCTCGTTCATCACCGACCTTAAGATAGGCTACTGGCTCGGCTCTACGCCGCGCAAGCAGGAGACATGGAAGTTCCTCGGCACTCTGGTTTCGGCTGCAACCGTCGGCGGAGTGATGATTCTGCTCGACAAGACCTACGGATTTGCCAGCGGACAGCTTGCCGCTCCTCAGGCCAACGCAATGGCGGCAGTGATCGATCCGCTCATGAACGGTATCGACGCACCGTGGGTTCTCTATGCCATCGGAGCCGTCATAGCCATCGTGCTGACATGGCTCAAGGTGCCTGCACTGGCCTTCGCCCTCGGTATGTTTATCCCAATACAGCTCAACATACCGCTGCTCATCGGCGGAGCCATCAACTGGTATGTTACAACACGCTCTAAGAACGAGGAAGTAAACAGGGAGCGCGGCGAGAAGGGAACGCTCATTGCCAGCGGATTCATTGCCGGAGGAGCGCTCATGGGCGTTGTAAGCGCACTGCTGCGCTTTGCCGAAGTTGACGTGCTCAACACCGAATGGCTGGCCAACCCGCTGTCTGAGATATGCTCGCTCGTGGCTTATGCCCTGCTCATCGTTTATCTGATAAAGAGCACAAAGAAGGCTTAAAGCCGGGCTGAAGCACGATTTAAAGAAACAAAATGAGGCCTGCAACAGGGCCATGACATATAGATCCGGACTTATGCGACATCGTAAAGATGCATAAGTCCGGATTTTTTATTGCCCGCCGCAACGTCATCCGGCGCACATACTGCTGTAGGCATAAGGCCGTATGCAGCGCGGCCTCAACCCGTAAGGCTGTCTGAACGGAAATAAAATGAAGATAACGGCAAATTAAAGGGACGGCTAACGATGACGCGCAGAACAGAGAAGGCTGAACGGAAGACGGATTAAGACAAGATGGAAGGTGGATTAAGACAGAATGGAATGCAGACTAAAGCTGAATTAAATGCAGATTAAGGCAGAATAAGACGAACTTAAAAGACAGGCAGGAACAATAAAAAAGCAGGACGGCGGCTGCCGTCCTGCTGTGTATTTGTCATTGCTTGAACTCTCTGTAAGGATGATTCAGGTCTAGATAATGGAAGTTGTGCTGGCGCTGGGCGCTGTGTTTTGGTATGGTCATGTAGTCGCCATACTTGTTAGACAGATATGTGTCATAGTCTGCCACGCCCATCACCTTGGTGTCTTCAAAGGTGTATGGCACCGGCGTTCCCAGTATCTTCTTGTCCATTGCGCCCTTTGAGCCGTCGTCGTAGTCGGCCACCAGACGGCACTTGTCGTAGCTGTAGCGGTGGAGCAGGCGGCTGATGCGCTGCTGAACTCCTGCAAGCGTGTACATGCGGCGGCACAGCAGGGGCACCCACGAACTTGGTCCGTGGCCGTGCTTGTAGGGGTCGCGGAAGAGCAGATAGAGCACTCGCTTGTAATATTCGTAGCGTGCGAAGTGGAGCTTGCGTGCCACTGCGCCCTCGGGCACTCCGTCGATGGGGAACACGTCGAGATAAATGCCGCCCAGATACTTAAGGTGCATGCGCTCTATGAGCGTGGTGTCGGCATCCTGAATCTTGGCAAACGGCAGCGGATAGACGCCGTCGTTCTCGGCGCAGACCATCTCATAGGGCTTAGGCAGCCACTCTGCAGCATGCTCAATGAGGCGGTCGTAGTCAGGGCGCGGCATGGCAATGTCGAGGTCGTCGTCCCAAGGAATGAAGCCCTTGTGCCTCACAGCCCCTATCATTGTGCCTGCCCAGATGTAGTAGCGCAGGTTGTGCTCGCGGCAGACGTTGTCTACAGCCTTTAGCGTTTCGAGTATTCTGAGCTGCAGCTCACGTATGTTGTATTCAGCCATAACAGCTTTTTGTTTTATGTATGATGATTGTCGGCCTTCTGACGGCATGTGTCAGAACAGCTCACGGGGTATCAGTTGTGAAGCCTGATTAAAGTCTTCAACGGTGTCGAGCTCTATAGAGAAGAGGTCGGAGGTGTCCACCACGCTGAACTTGTGGCCCTGCGGGATGAGTCGCTCGAAGGCTCTCTCATAGAATATGTCCACAAGATGCTCGCCCTCAATCATGCGGTCGAGCTCGCTGAACAGCGCCTCTGAATAGTCGGCGCATATCTTCTCTATGCCGATAGACTCGCCTATGGCCTTGTCTATGCTGCATGTCTTGCTTATCTCGCTCACCTTTCCGTCTTCGTCGGTTATCACCTTAATCTCCTCTTCGCCCAGCTTGTGGCTGTTGAGCGCAAGGGTTGTGTCGGGCGCTGCAAGCACACGCTCCACTATGCGGCCGTCGAAGAGGATGTCGCTGTCGAGCAGCATAAACTCGCGTCCGGCGACATAGGGCTTTGTGAGCCACAGAGAATATATGTTGTTGGTGGTCTTGAAGTCGGCGTTCTCAATGAAGTGGAAGTCGATATCGGGATAGTTGCCCTCGAGAAACAGGCGTATCATGCCTCCGCGATAGCCCGTAACCACCACTATCTGCCTTATTCCGGCAGCCACAAGACTGTCTACCGTGCGCTGCAGTATGCACTTGCTGCCCACGCGCAGCAGGCACTTCGGGCGGTCGTCTGTGAGCGGACGCAGCCGCGACGCCATTCCGGCGGCTAATATTACGGCTATCATCGCTTTGCAACTTTTAGTATTATGTCGGCCACCATGCGGTTCTGCTCCCTGCGTCCGAGGGTTATTCGCATGTGCGAGTTGATGTCAGGCTCGTCCATAAACTTCACTTTATAGCTCTGTCCGGCAAATTCCTGCTGCAGGGCGGCCTTCAGTTCGATAGGATATTTAATGAGGATGAAGTTAGCCATCGACTTATACACCTTAAATCCGGGCAGCGAGCCTATCTCGTCGGTGTACATGCGGCGCGCCTCGTCCATCACGCGGGCTATCTCGCGGTAGTGAGCGTCCGACTTAAGGGCGGCAATGCCGATCTCCTCCGACAGGCGGTCGTATCCCAGATACTTGTTGGCATAGCGGCTGAAGCGCTCCATCGTCTCGCCCTTGCCTATGAACCCGAAGCCAAGGCGCAGGCCCGGCAGTCCGTAGAACTTAGACAGCGTGCGGCAGAATATTATGTTGGGATATTTTGCTATGAGGTTTCTTATGTAAGATATGTCTTCGGTTACATACGAAGCATAGGCCTCGTCGACGAGCACAACGGTAGTGGCAGGCACCATGCCCACCAGCTGCTCGAGCTCATCGGGCGTTAGTCCGTTGCCCGTAGGATTGTTGGGCGACGCCACGAGCAGTATCTTCGGGTTCTCCTCAGCTATCATGCGGCGCAGCCCGTCGAAGTCGTATGCAAACGAGTCTTCGGTCTCATACACAGGATATTGCAGCGTGCGGCCGTCAACCTCGTCGGCTATCGACTTGTAATACCACCACGAAAACTTGGGTATCAGCATGGTCTTGTTGCCGTCGCTGCCCGTAAGGAAGTAGTGAACGGCCATCTTCAGCAGGTCCTCTGCGCCGTAGCCCAGCACAATCTGCTTCTCGTCGATGCTGTATTGTTCTGAAAGGAATACCGAGAATATGCTCTTCTTCCCCTGATCATAGATACGTGTGTAAAAACAGAGCTTGTTAAGATCAAAATTCTTAATTGCGTCCTTTACCTCTTGAGAAGGCTCGAAATTAAATTCGTTCCTGTCAAGATAATTTAATTCTGTTTTCATATATATTTATATTTGATTGCAAAGGTAAATATATTTTATATAAAATTCTAATTTTAGCGCTAATTATTTGTCTTTCAGGAGTGTTTTATGGCGGTCGGTCTGAATTATAGACCATATCATCGGTTATAACGGCACAAACTGCCGACAGGCAGGCACGGCAGAGCGGCACCCGAGGAGGCGTTTTGCGAAAGCATACCTTTCGCCTTGCAAAAGGTATGCTTTCGGCACGTAAAAGGCCGTCTTTTAGCGTGTAAAAGACGGCCTTTTGCAATACGTTGAATGTCAGTATGTTACGAAGGCTTTGCCGACTGGCTTCATGACGGGGCTTAAACCTGACCTGAATGATATGCCTGAAGCCTTCGGACCAGCTTAATACGTGAGCAGCTATAGCGGCTTTCAGCCGGCTGCGTTGGCTGCGCGGTCGCTCTCGATGAGCTTCAGCAGCTTGTCAACGGCTTCGACCTCGGGTATGTTCTTCTCCACGCATTCCTTTCTGCGGTAGAGCGATATCTTGCCGCGTCCGGCGCCCACATATCCGTAGTCGGCATCGGCCATCTCGCCCGGACCGTTCACTATGCAGCCCATTATGCCTATCTTGAGGCCCTTCATATCCTTGGTGGCCTCCTTGATGCGGGCTATCGTAGAACGCAGGTCGTAGAGCGTGCGGCCGCATCCGGGACAGCTGATGTATTCGGTCTTCGACGTTCTCAGTCGTGCAGCCTGCAGTATGCCGAACGCCGTGGCGTCAATATCGGATGCCGAGAGCGTGCCGTCGTTCATGAGCCACAGTCCGTCGGTCAGTCCGTCGAACATCAGAGCGCCCATGTCGGCTGCCGCCTCAAGCTGGAAGTCGCCCTTCTCGTCCTGCGAGTGGCGGTACATCTGGCAGAATACAACGGGATTGGTGAGTCCTGCCGACATCATGTCGTGCAGCAGGGCGCGCTGCTCGCCGAGGCGGTTCTGATGGTTGCTGACGCATATCACCACCACTTCGGGGTGCGACTTGAGGCAGGCCGTGTATTCGTCGGTGTCGACGCCAAACTGGAGTACAAGGAATTTCAGCGGCGCGTCTACTGAAGATATCAGCGGCACGGCGTTATATGGGAATATGGGATATACGCCGGTCTTGTCTTCGAGGTCAGCATACACGCCGAAGTCTACGATGTAGCGCTGTCCGGCAACGCGCTCTGCGGGCAGAGTCTGACCTGTGTATATATAGTCGGGCGTCATGTCCTTGCCTGCAGCATCGGCCGGAGCGGCGTCGCTGCCGAGGCGTGATGATATCACAACGGGCACGTTATCGCCTCCGATATTCATCACGGCGCGTGTCTTGCGGCGCTCGGGCGATGTCCAGCAGAAGCCTTCAAAGGCCTTGCCCGGTATGAGCATGTGGCCCTGTTTCTTGCCGACATAGTCTACAAGATGGCGCGCCACGGGTATCTCAGCCTCCGGCTCCTCGCTCAGCGACACGCGTATGGTGTCGCCAATGCCGTCAGACAGCAGCGCTCCGATGCCCACGGCACTCTTTATGCGGCCGTCTTCGCCCTCGCCGGCCTCGGTTACTCCGAGGTGCAAGGGATACTTCATGCCTTCCTTGTCCATGGCCTCGACGAGCAGGCGAACCGACTGCACCATGACAACCGTGTTGCTGGCCTTTATCGAGATTACCACATCCGTGAAGTTCTCACGCTTGCATATACGCAGAAACTCCATGCAGCTCTCCACTATTCCGGCAGGAGTGTCGCCGTAGCGGCTCATTATGCGGTCGGAGAGCGAACCGTGGTTTACGCCTATGCGTATGGCCGTGTGGTTCTCGCGGCAGATGTTGAGGAAGGGCACAAACTGCTTCTCTATCTTCTGCAGCTCTGCGGCATATTCCTCGTCGGTATATTCAAGTTTCTTGAACGTGCGCGCCGGGTCGACATAGTTGCCCGGATTTATCCTCACCTTCTCGGCATACAGCGCTGCCACATCGGCCACGTGAGGATTAAAGTGGACGTCGGCCACGAGCGGAGTGTTATATCCCCTGCTCCTCAGTCCGGCATTGATGTTCTTCAGGTTTTCGGCCTCGCGCACGCCCTGCGTGGTGAGTCTCACATACTCTCCTCCGGCTTCAATTATGCGTATGGCCTGTTCCACGCTTCCCTCGGTGTCGTTGGTCGACGTGGTTGTCATCGACTGTATCCTCACCGGATTGTCTCCTCCCAGCGGAGTTGCGCCCACATTGACAACCGAACTATCCCTTCGGGTGTAATTAAAGATGTCCATGACTTGTACTTTTTTAGGAGTTAAAGTAGTTAAAGAAGTTATCGCTCACGGCGTGAGCTGAGTAGTTAAAGTCATATGTCATGATGATGTCTTCGTCAACGCCTGTCGTCCTGCACTAAAGCAGGGCCGTTAAAGAGAAACATCTTAACTGTCATATATCTCAGAATGCTGCATAGCAATGTTTGCCTACACAGATTTCCACTAAGCAAAGCACAGAAATGACATGCACTAACTTTGCCTGCCATAACAGACAAGGCATTTGACTTTAACTACTCAGCTCACGCCGTGAGCGATAACTTCTTTAACTACTTTAACTCCTGAATTATAAATCAGTTTGTCTTATACTCATACTTCACCTCAGCGAGGTCTTTGTTGGCCTTCTCGATTTTGGCTCCCAGTCCTGCCTTATAGTCAGCAAGGCGTGCGGCAACCTCTTCGTCGGCCAGCGCAATCATCTCTACGGCCAGTATGGCAGCGTTCATTGCGCCGTTTACGCCAACCGTAGCAACAGGTATTCCCGGGGGCATCTGTATGATGCTAAGCATGGCGTCGAGACCGTCGAGCATACCCTTGATGGGCACTCCGATAACCGGCAGAGTGGTAGACGCTGCTATCACGCCCGGCAGGGCGGCAGCCATTCCGGCTCCGGCTATTATCACCTTGATGCCGCGCTCCTTGGCTCCTTTGGCAAAAGCCTCAACAGCGTCGGGCGTGCGGTGGGCCGACAGGGCGTTAACCTCAAACGGGATGTGCATCTCGTCGAGAAACTTACATGCCTTCTCCATAACGGGCAGGTCGCTCGTGCTGCCCATGATGATACTTACTAATGGTTTCATATTAAGCTTGTTTTATTTTAAATATACATTATCTGGTCGAAACTTTTACGGCTTGCGGCCACAACACTGAGCGCCGCAGGCACAAAGACGCACTGCTCAGAACAGCAGCACAGACACAAACGAGCATGCCACGCCTGCCAGAAAGCCCAGCACCACCTGGCGCAGAGAATGCTGACGCAGAATCATGCGGCTCGTGCCTACCATGCCGGCGAGCAGCAGCACAATGCAGAGCCACCACACCGGATTGAACGAAAATATAACTGAAAAAGCCAGCAACGCACCGGTAACGCCGCCGATGGCTGCCGTATGGGTGGATATCTTGATGAAAAGATTTATGATGGCGCAGGCCACCTGTATCACAAGGGCTGCTATAAGGATGCTCCCCATGAAGTGGGGCACATGGGTGGCAGCCATTATGTAATAGCACAGAAGATAAGAAAAAATGGATATCACATAAGGAATGGCGCGTCTCTCGCGGCTGCCCAGCTCTATGAGCGTCCAGCCCTGATAGCGCCGGTAGAAACGGATAAGGGCCGTAGGAAGAAATACCGTGAACAGATAGAACATCAACAGCAGGAACAGCTTGTAGGTCAGGGGCAACAGGCTGAGGTAACTGAAGATGAAAAGAATCAAAAGGCCTAATATCGGAAGATAGAAAGGCGTGAACAGAACGCTCAGCACCTTGGCCGTAAAAATAATCTCTTTCTCTTTCATTTCTTTCTTAGTCGGGCGACGGGGATGCCCAGCTGCTCGCGATATTTTGCTATCGTGCGGCGTGCCACGGGGTATCCGCTCTCGTTCATCTTATCCTTTATGGCGTCGTCGCTTAGCGGGCGGCGCTTGTCTTCGTTGTCAATTATGTCCTTAAGGGCGGCCTTTATCTTGCGCGTCGACATCTCCTCGCCGCTTTCTGTCTTGACGCTGTCGCTGAAGAAGTGGCGCAATTTGAACGTGCCCCAGCGTGTCTGGGCATACTTCATGTTGCTTACGCGCGATATGGTGGATATGTCGAGGCCGGTCTTGTCGGCCACATCCTTGAGTATCATGGGCTTCAGGTCGCTCTCGTCGCCGTCCTGAAAGTATGCCTTCTGTATGTCTATTATGGCCTTCATGGTGACATACAGCGTGTGGCGGCGCTGCTTTATGGCGTCGATAAAGCCCTGGGCGCGCTCCACCTTCTCCTTGGCGTAGAGCAGGGCTTCCTTCTCGCTGCGGCTCATCTTGCTCTTGTTTTTCTGGTAACTCTTCACCATGTCGGTGAAGGAGTCTGACACATAGAGGTCGGGCACGTTGCCGCTGTTGATATAGAACGACACTGTGCCGTCGTCGGCCGTGTCTACTATAAAGTCGGGAGTTATCTGCTGGATGTTGCGTCCCTCGGTCTCGCCGAGCGAAGAGCCTGGCTTCGGGTTTAGCTTCAGCAGTTCGTTGTGAACCGTCTTCACGGTGTCGGTGTCGATGCCGAGCTGCGATGCTATCTTGTCCCAGCGCTTGTTCATGAACTCGTCGAAGCATTCTGTTATCACACGCTCCATCATCGAGCGCATCTCCGACTTGTCCCTGCGCCTTATCTGCAGCAGGAGACACTCGCGCAGGTTGCGTGCACCTATGCCGGCAGGGTCGAACGTCTGCAGCACATGCAGCACATGCTCTATCTCATGCTCGCTTGCATCTATGTTATGGTATATGGCCAGCTCGTCGCTCAGCGTGGCAATGTCCTTGCGCAGAAGTCCGTCGCCGTCGAGCGAACCGATGAGATACTCCATTATCTCGTGCTCGCGGGGCGTGAGCTCCACGTCTACCATCTGCTCCTTGAGCCTGTCGTAGAACGACACCTGGTCGCCGTAGGTTATCTCCTCATAGTCAGCATTCTGGTTGTTGCTTGCCACATACTGCGCGGCCTCAGGCATCTCGTCGTCCATTCCGATGCCCGAAAGGGCCTGGTCGAGCGCCGACTCGCGCTCCTCACGCTCGTTGACGGTGTCAAAGTCGTCGTCTTCGTCTGAACCGGAAACGCTCTCATGCATGTCGTCGGCAGGCTGAACGTCGTCTGGCCCGGCAACTTCAAGGGCTGGATTGTCGTCAATCTCGGCCGCCACGCTGTGCTCCAGTTCTGTCAACGGCATTTCAAGCAGATGCACCACGAGCATCTGCTGCTGAGTGAGGCGCTGTGTCTGAACCTGTTTCTGCGCCTGTGTCTGAATGAGATTTTGTGCCATAACGCTGCAAAATTAATATTTTTCCGTGAAGAAGAGTAATTAATACTGAATATTTTTCCTTACGGCCCCAAAAGGTTCTGCTCACCATAAGCGGTGTGCCGGCTGCGCTTATCACAGCCTGCCGCACGGCCATACGGGGCAGTCTGCCAAGGCCTGCGTAACACGCTGTTATCCAGCTATTTGCAATATGCCGTCTTTTAGGTTGTAAAAGATGGCATATCAGGAGCTAAAAGGTGGCCTTTTGCAACCTGAAAGGGCACATATTGCATCACCGCCACTAATTCTTATACGTGTCGAGCTTGTCAAGATAGTATTTCTTAAAGTCGCTCCAGCGATAATAAGGCGCGCAGTCGGTCTTTACGGGGAGCGTCGCCTCGTTCTCGTTGAGCAGCACCTTTACAAGCACGTCTTTGTCGTTGCGGTTGCGGCGATAGAACACCAGCTGTATGTTGGCGCCCATCGGGAACACTTTATAGTTGATCCATCCCTTGCTCTCAAGACTGTCGAGACTTGATATCTGACGGTCGTATCCGTTGATTCCCAACAGACATGTCAGCGGCAGCACCATCGTCTCGTGGCCGAAGCGCAGCGTTGCGCCGGGCCTGTCGAGGGCTATGCAGCTATCGGCCTGATGTATTATGTTGCGCAGGAGGTTGCGCTGCGAGAAGGGCTGAGTGGCTCCGTTGAGCGGACATGCGCCGTAGTTGATATACCACCACGTGTTCTCCATTTGCCAGTTGGCGTAGAGCTCGTCGTCGGTGAATATGTCGTAGAGCGTAATCTTGTGGCGAAGCTCCGAGCTCTGCAGGTTTGACGCTAGCGAGAAGAGCTTATAGTTGAGGTCGGAAGCGTCCACTTCATACTTTACATAGTCGCTGTCGCTGAACAGACTTAGCATAAGCCGCTCAGGATTTACGCGGCGGCTGCAATATTCTTTCCACATAACTTCGGCACGGCGGGGCATCTTCTGCGCATAAAGTTCAGGGTCGCTCTGGTTCATATAATACATGTCGTGCATGCTCGCGTCGTGCTTTATCGTCAGTTTGGGGTTCATCAGGAGCAGCTGCTGCATCTCGTTCTCCATCGACAGGATGCAACGTATCACCACGGTGCTCTTTGCATCTACCACGACATTGCCCTTGAACACCTCGGGAAAGCGCTCATACATGCGGCGGGCTATCTGCCTGTGCTGCTCGGCTCCAAGCTCGGTGAGCTCTCCCAGGCGGCCTGCTGCCTCGTCGCGGAGCATCTTCACGCGTCTGAGCACATCCTTTCCGAGCGGCGTAAGCTTTCCGAGGCTGTCGGCACGGGCAAGGACACGCACCGGGACATCATAGTCGTCAGGACTTATCAGATAGCGCGAGCCGTGGCGGCCGTAATGACTTATATAAAAAGGACTGTAACCTTTGGGGGCGGGCGTCAGCTTTTTCTGAGACGGACCGGGATAAGCCAGATAGTTGCTGGCCGAAAGACACACATTGTTTCTTATCTCATCACGGGCTGTCTGTGCTTCAAGCGGAGACTGAAAAAGTAAAAAAGACAGGACTAAAAGCAATAATTTATCCATAAAACAACTGTTTTTTTATTTCTTTACCGCAAAGATACTTAAAAAATGACGTTATTATTCATTATTCCAAAGAAAAATGATAATTTTGCAGCCCGAAATTATCTGAATGAAATGAAAATAGGCGTTGGCCTATAACAAACAACCTCCTGCATATTGACTATTATTTTAATTACACAGAAACTATTTTAGGATATTCTGTGCAAGGATTGTCTGTGCAATAAGATTTAGCATAATGAAATCGCTATCATGACATATCCTGAATTACGGCCGGAATGCCGGCAAGTTTTATAAGACGACATAGCATGTAATAAAAAATAATAATTAATAAAAGAAATGGGAAGAAACAAAAGACAAGACTATGACCACACAGACGAATCGGAGGTATTTAAGAAAAAGAGTCTGATGGCCGCCAAGAACCGCAAGAGAATGTCTAAGATCGTGTTTGCGGTAATGTGCCTGCTTGCAGCGTTCGTCGTTGCAGCATGTATGCTCAGCTATTTTTTCAACTTTGTCTGACCTGCAAGCGCCTTGAGGCAACGCTTCTGCTGCCGCCGGGGCCGTGTCTTGAAACAAGAAAAGCGCGGAAAGCCTTAACAGATGCTTTCCGCGCTTTTTATATCCGACTGTGAATTAATCGTCTTCTTCTACTGAGAATTCGTCCTTACCAACTCCGCATAGAGGGCAAACCCAATCTTCTGGAAGGTCCTCAAATGCTGTTCCGGGCTGTATGCCGTTATCAGGATCGCCTACTTCGGGGTCATATACATAACCGCAAGTGTCACAAATGTACTTTTTCATAATGCTTACTTTTTAATTAATAAATTAGATATTAACTGATAGTTTATTTTCTGCCGCACATCACGAACTCAGCCCTTGCAGCTATCTGTTCGGGCGAAATGTTCTTGAGGCACGAGTAGTCGCCTCTGATGCAGGGCTTGTTTCCGAATATGCTGCATGGCCGGCAGGGCAAGTCTATCTGCACCGCGTTCTCCATGCTCTGTCCCCAGCCCATGAATCCGGCAAAGGGATGCGTTGCGCCCCATACGCTGACCACCGGCGTGGCTGTAAGCGATGCCATGTGCATGTTGGCGCTGTCCATTGAAATCATGAGGTCGAGATGGCTCATCAGGACAAGTTCGAGACTTATGCCGTCGAGCTTTTCGGCCACGCTTTCACACTGTTTGTATTTTGAGCACCACTCACCGAAGTATTCTGTCTCGCGCTGTCCCTTGCCGAAGAGGAATATGCGGCAGTCGGGATGGCGCTCTGTCAGGAGCCTTATGACCTGCTCCATGAGCCGCGGAGGATACACTTTGCCCTCGTGGGCGGCAAACGGGGCTATGCCAATCCACTTCTCCGTGAACTCGCCGCTGCGCCTGATGCTCTCCGGCAGCAGGCTGATGTCGCCTCCGCCTTCGGGGAATATCGACTTGAAGTCGAGCTTTATGGGGTAGCCCAGGCGTGCAAGCACATCGGCATAGTTGCTGAACGGCGACGGCTGCTGCACGAGTTTCTTGTCCGACATGGCCACGAGCTGCCTGCGGCCGCTGCGGTGCTTGTCGATGTGAGCCACCTTATAGCGGTCTATGTTGAAGCGCATGCGCAGATAGTCGGAGCGCAGCACGCTGTGGAAGTCGGCTATGGCGGTGAAGTTCTTTGCCGTGAGTCGGCGGTAGAGAGCGTTGAGCCCTTTCACTCCGTCATACTCATCCTTGATGTCAGCCTCCATGAAGCTCACGTTGGACGGCATGCGCTCGAAGAACGGGCGCGCAAAGGGCTTGCTCAGCATGGTTATCCTCACGTCGGGATACTGCCTTGCGAGCGAATAGACCACGGGCACGGTCATGGCCACGTCTCCCATGGCCGAGAATCTCATTATGAGTATGTGCTCTGTCCTCATTTATTATTTTTGGCGTATAACACCGGGTTTGTGGCCGGGTCGTTATACATTTTCATCTGCTTGTAAACCTTCATGTACTTTCTGCCGGCCTCGATGTCGTCGAGCAGCTGGTCGATGGCTGTCCCGAGGTCAACCTGCTGCTGCATCAGCACATCCAGCTTGGCCCTGCACCTTTCGCGGTGTTCAGGGTCGGCGTCGGCGCGCTCTGTCTGCTCCTTCATGTGGTATATCTTCAGCGCGAGTATCGACAGGCGGTCGATGGCCCATGCCGGGCTCTCGGTGTTTATGCGTGCATCGGGCATTACCTTCACGTCCTTATACTTGTCCCTGAGCCAGCTGTCAATCTGCTCCACGAGGTCTGTGCGGTCCTGGTTGCTGCGGTCTATGCGGCGCTTCAGCAGCAGAGCCTCTGCCGGGTCAATCTGCGGGTCGCGTATGATATCCTCAAGGTGCCACTGCACGGTGTCTATCCAGCACTTCATATACAGGCTGTTCTCTATCGTGCCCTCTCCGTAGGGGTTGTTCACCTTGGTGTCAACGTCGTCGGCCTGGTGATAGTCATTTATCGCCCGGCTGAAAATCTCGTTACAAAGTTCGGTAAATGCCATTTGCTCTTGTTTTAGTTAATACTTCTGCTGACGTGCCGCAGGCATAGCCGGCATGTCCGGCCGGAGCGCTGACGGCGCTATTATATTAAATGCAAAGCTAATAAATTATTTTTAATCAGCCAACAAAACAGAATATTTTTCGTAACTTTGGACTTGTATTTGAACGCCGGCGGCTGCACAACGCTATGGCTGCGTGCACCGCGGAGCATAAATCATTGTTATTATGAAAATTGTGATTGACGACAAGATTCCCTACATACGCGACGCCATAAGCCGCATAACAGGCGACGCCGTGTATCTGAAGGGGAGCGAGATAGGACCCGGCGACGTGCGCGACGCCGACGCCCTGATTGTCAGGACGCGCACCCGATGCGACGAGCAGCTGCTCAGCGGCAGCCGCGTAAGGTTCGTGGCAACGGCCACCATAGGCTTCGACCACATAGACGCAGCCTACTTGGAGCGCGCCGGGATAGAATGGATGAGCTGTCCGGGATGCAACTCTGCCTCAGTGGCCCAGTATCTGCACTCGGTGCTGATACTGCTCAAAAGAGATAAGGGCATGCGCCCCGAAAGCTCAACGATAGGCATTGTGGGCTGCGGACACGTAGGGTCGAAGGTGGCGCAAGTGGCAGCCGGCATGGGCATGCGCGTGCTCGTGTGTGACCCGCCGCGGCAAGAACGGGGCGACGCAGGCACGTTTGTTGCGATGAAGGACATCGAGGAGCAGTGTGACGTGATAACGTTCCACGTGCCGCTCGTAAAGGACGGCCCCCACCCCACGCTGCACATGGCCGACGCCGACTTCTTCGGCCGGCTGCGGCGCAAGCCCGTCATAATAAACACGAGCCGCGGAGCCGTGGTAGACAACGACGCGCTGCTCGACGCCCTTATATATAATAAGGTGAAAGATGCCGTGATAGACACCTGGGAACACGAGCCGCAGATAAACCTCAGGCTCATGGACAGGGCATGGATAGCCACGCCTCACATAGCAGGCTACAGCGCCGACGGCAAGGCTAACGCCGACAACATGGTAATAAGCGGCCTATGCCGCCACTTCGGCATCAGCGTGCCGTGCATCATCAGTCCGCCCGAACTGCCTCAGGACTTCGTTGCTGCCGCCGACCCCGACGACCTGAGCCTGCAGCTCTACAATCCGCTCGACGACAGTTCGCGGCTGAAGGCATCGCCCGAAAGCTTCGAGGAGCTGCGCGGCAACTATCCGCTGCGGCGCGAGTCGGCCCCCGCAGGCAGGGCGTAATCATGCCTGCGGCACGTGCAAGCAGCACTGCATAAACGGAAAACGGTCAGCAGGCATCATCCGGCTTTATCCGTAGTGTGCATCCACGGCCCAGCCGTCTTTCCGTGCTATATCGGCATATCTCCGCCCGTTTCTTCCTGGCAAAGGCCTTTATGCCTGCGAAAAATCAAGCGGAAACAAGCCCGACATAAAGCCAAAAGCAGGCTGCATCACAACGCCCGATTTGCGGATAAGCGACGACTGCAGGCCGGCATGAAGACCGACCACTGCCCGCCTTGGCATACGCCCGGCAGGGCCGTCTTGCAAAACATGACCTTTTGCCTTCCAAAAGAGCACATTTCGTCCTCCAAAAGGGCACCTTTTAGCGTCTAAAAGGTGCCCTTTTGCAACCCTCTGTAATACAGGCATTTATGCCGCATGCCGCCGACTGGGCCGTAAGCAGTCTATATACAACATGCCCGCTGTGTGCGCACAAAATCCAACAAAACCGACAAAATCAACACAAAAACGGTGTAAAAAGACAACAAAACTTGCACACTATAACGGCATGTGTGCAACTTTGGGCTCTTTTTTTGCAAAAATATTTGCACACTTAAATAAAAATTCGTTCCTTTGCACCGATTTTTGGAATTGGAATTTATTTATAAACATTTTTAAAACATTACAATCATGTCAGAAATTGAATCAAAAGTAAAAGCTATTATCGTTGACAAACTTGGTGTTGATGAAACAGAAGTAAAGCCTGAAGCAAGCTTCACAAACGACCTTGGTGCAGATTCTCTTGACACTGTAGAGCTCATCATGGAATTCGAGAAAGAATTCAACATCTCTATTCCTGACGACAAAGCAGAAACAATTGCCACTGTAGGTGACGCTATCAGCTACATCGAGGCTAACACCAAATAATAATTTCCGATAATTATTTAAATGGAATTAAAAAGAGTAGTAGTAACAGGACTGGGCGCTGTAACCCCGGTAGGTCTTTCAGCCGAGGAAACTTGGAACAACCTGCTGGCCGGAGTCAGTGGCGCAGCTCCTATTACACTGTTTGACAGCTCCATGTACAAGACCCAGTTTGCATGCGAGGTGAAAGGCCTCAACATCAACGACTGGATCGACCGCAAGGAAGCGCGCAAGCTCGACCGCTACACACAGCTGGCCATGGTCAGCGCAATGCAGGCCGTTAAAGACAGCGCCATGGACCTGGAGACAGTAAACAAAAACCGCATCGGAGTAATCTTCGGCGTAGGCATCGGCGGTATCAAGACCTTCGAGGACGAAGTGTCTTACAACGCCCTGCACAAGGAGAACGGACCTAAGTTCAACCCGTTCTTCATCCCCAAGATGATCAGCGACATCGCTGCCGGCCAGATATCAATCCACTACGGATTCCACGGCCCCAACTATGCCACTACATCTGCCTGCGCATCTTCAACCAACGCCATCGCCGACGCCTTCAACCTTATCCGTCTGGGCAAGGCTGACGTCATCGTGAGCGGAGGTGCCGAAGCAGCTATCTGCGGATGCGGAGTTGGCGGTTTCAACGCCATGCACGCCCTTTCTACACGCAACGACGACCCGCAGAGGGCATCACGTCCGTTCAGCGCAAGCCGCGACGGATTCGTAATGGCCGAAGGCGCAGGATGCCTCATCCTCGAGGAACTTGAGCACGCAAAGGCTCGCGGAGCTAAGATTTATGCAGAAATGGTGGGCGAAGGCGAAAGCGCAGACGCATACCACATAACAGCATCTCACCCCGAAGGACTCGGAGCAAAGCTCGTTATGCAGGCAGCGCTCGACGACGCCGGCATGAAACCGGAGGACATAGACTATATCAACGTTCACGGAACATCTACACACGTGGGCGACATTTCAGAGGCTAAGGCCATTAAGGAGGTATTCGGCGATGCAGCTTACAAGCTCAACATCAGCTCTACCAAGTCAATGACCGGACACCTGCTCGGAGCAGCAGGAGCCGTTGAGGCAATGGTAAGCGTTCTGTCTGTTCAGAACGACATCATACCGCCTACAATCAACCACGAAGAAGACGACAAGGACGAAGAAATAGACTATAATCTCAATTTCACATTCAACAAGGCACAGAAGCGCACCGTGCGCGCCGCTATGAGCAACACTTTCGGCTTTGGCGGACACAATGCCTGTGTTATCTTCAAGAAATATGATGATTAACAACTTTATTGATAAAATGAAGCTCCCTTTCCGCAAGGAAAAGGAGCTTTATTCTTCTTTATTCAACGTCATCGGCTTTTATCCCCACGACATCAGTCTCTACAAGCAGGCACTGCTCCACAAGAGCATAGCCAAGCGCAACGAGAAGGGACGGCCCGTAAACAACGAGCGGCTTGAGTTCCTGGGCGACGCCATTCTCGACGCCATTGTGGGCGACATCGTGTTCAGACACTTCGAAGGCAAGCGCGAAGGATTCCTTACCAACACCCGAAGCAAGATTGTGCAGCGAGAAACTCTCAACAAACTGGCACAGGAGATTGGCATCAGCCAGCTCATAATGTCAAACGGACATTCCTCGTCACACAACAGCTACATGGACGGAAACGCCTTCGAGGCACTCGTGGGAGCCATCTATCTCGACCGCGGATACGAAGCATGCATGCGCTTCATGAAGAAACGCATACTCTCACAGCTTATCAATCTCGACAAGGTGGCCTACAAGGAGGTCAACTTCAAGAGCAAGCTCATTGAATGGTGCCAGAAGAACCGCGTAAAGCTCGACTTCAAGCTCATAGAGCAGAAACGCGACGAGAACAACAACCCGATATTCGTTTATCAGGCCATCGTTGAAGGACTCGAGGGCGGTTCGGGCAAGGGATACTCTAAGAAGGAGAGCCAGCAGCTGGCAAGCAAGCAGACCCTGCAGAGCCTGAGGCGCAAGCCGCAGTTCATCGACGCCGTGTTTGCTGCCAAGGCCGACCGCACAAAGATGGAGGAAGAACCCGTAGTGGTGGTTCCGGACATCGAGCAGAAGGAAGACTTCATCATCACCGCCGGCGACAGCAAGCAGCCCGAAAAGGCAAGAAGCAGCGAGCCCGTGAACGACGTAAAACCTGAACCTGAAGAGAAAAAGCAGGCCGGAAGCAGCGCTGACAGCGAGTTTGACCTGTCGGACATCACTGCCACTCCACGCCAGATGTCTAAAGAAGATATAATAGCGGCAGCCGAAGCAGCCGCGTTTTCAGAACAAAGATAAAAGCACCGGCACAGCTCCCGCGCAGGGACACGTGCCGATGCTTTTATCTTGTTTTATTGTTTACCACACCACATGCAGCCTCACCGAGGCATCATCCGTTGATTTTCAGGATGCCGCAAAGCTGCGAAAAATCATCAATCACAAACTCGGCGCCACACTCCTCGAGCTCTTCGCGGCTGCCGTTGCCGTAAGTAACGCCCACACCGCACACGCCGGCGCCATGAGCCATGCCTATGTCGAAGGCCGTATCGCCCACCACGACACACTCGTCGGGCCTCAGTCCGTGGTCTTCCATCGTGCGGACCACCATGTCGGGGGCAGGCTTGGCGTTGGGCACATCGCCCGCACCGAGCACGTAGGATATGTATCCGCCAAGCTCCATGTCGGCCACAAAGCCCAGCAGCGACGCCCTCGAGCGGCTGCTCGCCAGCGTTATCATCCTGCCGCTGCGGTGTATTGCGTCGAGCGTCTCGCGCACGTTGGGGAACAGGCTCACCACTCCCGGACGGTTGTTCTCCTTGAATATCTCTCTGTACACCTCGGCACAGCGGTCGCCCATGGCGTCGTCCATGTCGATAATCCTCGTGAATGTCTCCTTCAGCGGCAGCCCAATCATCGACGCACACTCTTCTTCGGTTCTCTCCGGCAGTCCCAGCCGCCTTATAGTCTGCTGCATTGTGCGCACTATAAGACCGCGCGAATTGCCCACGGTGCCGTCAAAATCAAGTATCACTGCCTTAATGTTATCACTCAAAAACTTTCTGTCGTTCATAAAAAACAAAATAAATATATCGTTATAAACATACTGATCTACACTCTCACACGCCCCGGCGGCTCTTCGCCCCATGTCAAGCCGCACTGCAAAAGGCCGTCTTTTACACCGCAAAAGGGCACATATCGCAGCATGAAAGCATAGCTTTTACAATGCAAAAGCATACATATTGCAACGCAAAAGCATAGCTTTTACAACGCGAAAGCATACGTATCGCAACGCAAAAACATACCTTTTACAACGTGAAAGCATACATACCGCTATGCGGAAGGATGCTTACAGAACTGTAAAACGGCTGACTCTGCCGCCCGGCAGGATGCATGCCACAGGCCTAACGGATGCGGCGCAGGTCGGCAGTGTCCACAGGCACAACCGCGGCAACAGTCTTAAGCCTTGCGTATGCCACAGACATGAACATCAGTCCGCCGTAAGGATTGCCTGTGCCCCACGAGTTTTTGCATATAAAATAGCGGTTTCCCTTCCTGTCGCGGGCTATCCCTATCAGCTCCATGCAGTGGTCGTCGGTGGTGCGGAAGGTCTCGAACGACCGCTGACGCTCATCCTGCGACGCCATGCTACGGTTGTCATGGAGACGTGCCACGCCACGTTCAAACGAGAATCCCGGTTCAGTTATGTCGCCCTCCCAGCACACGCTGTGGCCACGGCGCAGCGCACTCTCAATGCGGCTCATCATCGTGTCTATGGGCACATTGTAGAATTTGTCGCCGTAACGGTTGTCGGGCACGTCGAGCACCACGTCCTCATAAAACGGCATATGCGTAAAGCTGGTCAGCGCCTGATACTCATCGTCGCGGCACACGCTGCGCGCAAACTGCTGCGGAGTGTACTCAGCCCCGAGCATCCACACGTGCAGCGGCACGGGATTAATTACATCATCGAGCATGCTGTCCGTGCTCCTCATCAGTGCGTCGAGCCCCGTGCGCCTCCCTACGGCATTGCGGCAGAGCGAGTCGAGCTTGCGGCAGAGCACGTTGAAGTTGCATTCAGAGCGGTAAGAGTCGTATGGCATCAGGCCCGAGTCAAGTATCATGTGTATCAGCCTGGGCGCCACGCCGCGCGTGGTGAAGCCCGACCGGCCTTGCGTAAGATAGCATCTCTCAGCCTGCCGGCGCATAAGGTTGCGCGCAACATAGGCAGCCGACAGATTGACCGAGTCGCCCTTCATCAGGCACTCGCTCTCTATGGTGGCCAGCATGGCATATACCCAGCAGAGCGAACTGTTCCCCTGGTCTTTCACAGGCGTGATCTTGTTCATCACCTCCACCCTGAACGCCTCCTTGTCCTCACTCTTCCTGCCGCACGAAAGCAGCATGAACAGTACTGCCGACAGCAATATAATCTTGTTCATAAGCGCAAAGTTACTTAAAAACAACTATGCACGCAACCCTGCAACCATATTTTTTAACCTGCCTCAGTCACGACAATCCTATATCATCTACAGCCGCAAGCCATAAGACAGGCAACGGCATGCACATGATGACAACAGCAAAAACAGCGGAAAACAATCCCAAACAGCCATAATATCGGACCAAACAAGGCTACAATATACGATTATCCACCCTTTCAGTATTATTTTGAACCACCATGAAGGGCATTATATCTACCTTTGAGCACTAAAAAAATATAATCAAATCAAAAATCTATCATGAAGCTAAAAGCATTATTATTATTTCTGTTTGTGCCGCTGATATGCAGCGCCACAGACATCAATGTAGACCCTTCTACGTTCAAGGCAACGTATGAAGGAGCAAAAGACGGTGACGTTCTGCTCATGGAAGAGGGAACATACACCGGAGACATCAATCTTCCAGACGGCAAGACTGTCACCCTGAAGGCTGCAGAAGGAGCCGAGGTGGTGTTCGGAGAAAAGTTCCGCGGAAGCGATGCGTCTGTAACCGGAGGAGGAATTATTATGGAGGGGCTCGTTATCAAACCCAACGACAGCTACTTCATGGACCTCACCTATGGTGACATAAAGACCATCACACTGCGCAACTGTGACCTGTCGGCCATCAACAGATGCTTCCTGCGCACCAACAACGAGGGGCATGTGATAGACAAGATTGAGATGGACAGATGTATAATACACGACTGCGGCGACGGAGGATACAACTTTATCTACCCGAAACACGGCGTAAGAGAGGTGAGCGTAACCAACTCTACACTATATAACTATAAAGGCGGAGAGAGCTTCTTCTCGCCCAACTCAATGAATGTAGACATCGACATGCTGTTCACATTCAGCAACAACACAGTCTACAAATGGTCGAAAGCATCAAAATATGCCATCTGCAACACTGGGAACAAAGTGGGACTGTTCTCTGAATACACATTCAGAAACAACATTATATACAAAGCCGGCGTTGACGGACAGACGCCAAACATACTAAACACCACGGGCGGATATCTGCTGGCAGAGAAAAACCTGATAGCCGACTACGGAACATACAACCAGGCAAGCGCGGCCGACACAGAGATTTCGGACTATACGCTGGCCGACTTCGGACTGACGAACATACCTTTCCCTGACCCTGAAAACGGCGATTTCAGCATAACCTCAGAGTCGCCCATGGCTACGGCAGCTACAGACGGAGGCCCGATAGGCGACCCGAGATGGCTGAAGAACCTCACAAATGCCGTACACATGAACGTTACCAACAGCCCGGAAAACGCCGGAACGGTAACTCCGGCAAAGGCTGACTATGAGGCCGGAAGCGAAGTTACGATAACGGCAACGCCCAACTACGGATTCAGATTCAAACAGTGGCAGGACAAAGACGGACAGATATTGTCGACAGAGAACCCATACACGTTCAACATTGAGAAGGACATGGACATCACAGCCGTGTATTCTTCGGTTGAGACATACACCCTCAACATAAACAAAAGCGGCGACGGAGCCAAATGGGGCAACGTGTCGCTCACGCCGGAACCCGTTGACGGTAAGTATGAAAGCGGAACAAGCGTTACGATGAAGGTGGTGCCAAACTCTGTAACGTCTTTCCTCTACTGGAACGACGGCAGCAGCGACGCACAAAAGACTGTGGTGATGAACGGCGACAAGACGTTTACGGCTACGTTCGACGTGGTTCCGTTCATCGTAGGATGGGACTTCAGCGTAAGCGAGCCGCGCGGAAACCGCCCCGGCGACTACAGCTTCACGACAGACAACACAGGCAACCTTCAGCTGTATGAAGGCGACGGAAAGACAACCAACTGGGGCGCAAGCACACGCACCTTCGGCGGCATTGAGCGCAACTGCATACGCCGCTACACCGAAAGGGCCGACATGGACAACCCACGCTACCTTGTGGCTAAGTTTGTAGTGGATGGATATAAGAACATCAAGGTGCACTCACTGGCGGCTCTCGACAACGCCTGCGTGCACAAGATACAGAAGATGCAATACTCTACCGACGGCGTAAACTACACCGACCTCAGCTCTATCGACATGGGAAGCGGCACCGAGAGCAGCCAGTGGATGGTGCTTGAGGGCACACTGCCCGAAGGCCTCAGCGGACAGGTGTATGTGCGCTGGATAGGCGACACCGAAAGCGGACTGGCCGGCGAGCCGTCGGACAGCGACACAGAGGGATTCTATCTTGCCGACATAGTTGTATATGCCGACAACGAACAGAAGGACGACCATGAGGCACCGAAGCTTGTTGCCACATCGCCCGAGGCCGGCTCTGACGTTGCCTCAGCATCAGGCAACGTGGTGCTCCACTTCAACGAGAAGGTGAAAGCAGGCTCAGGCGACGTAACGATAAACGGAAAGGCCATGACACCTGTATTCGGAAGCAAGACAGCAACTTATGCCTATGCCGACATGGGATACGGCACTGAGTGTGAGGTGGTTGTACCCAAGGGCGCACTGACCGACCTCAACGGCAACGCCTTTGAAGGCACGACATTCAAGTTTACCACAATGCAGCGCCCGCAACCCGAGAAGAAAGTGTTCGACGCCGTGGTGGCTGCCGACGGCTCGGGCGACTTCACTTCGGTTCAGGAGGCCATCGACGCCGCTCCTGACAACAGCAGCGTGCCTTACCTCATATTTGTTGAGAACGGAGAGTATGACGAACTCGTGCTGATACCTGAGAGCAAGCCTTTCATACATCTTATAGGACAGGACAAGGAGAAGACCGTGATAAAGCATACCATCAACAACGGAGGAAGCTCTGACGTAGGATACGAATGGTCTACGAACAATCCGCAGTCAAACAACTACGGCTACAGCAGCGTGGTTGAGGTGAATGCAAGCGACTTCTACACTGAGAACATAACCTTCTATAACAGCTGGGGCGTTGACAACCAGTCGGGACCGATGGGTCTGGCCATGTATTCGCGCAACGACCGCATGACGTTCTACAACTGCAAGTTCCGCTCTTATCAGGACACATGGCAGACTTCTTCAAGAAACATGGCCGACCGCCACTACGTGAAAGACTGCTGGATTGAGGGTGCGGTAGACTACTTCTACGGCGGAGGCGACGTCCTGCTCGAAGGCTGCACGCTATACAACGTCAGAAGCGGATCAGTAATCGTGGCACCATGCCATAAGGAAGGAACAAAGTTCGGATACGTGTTCAGCAACTGCACAATAGACGGCAACGAGCTTGCCAACGACAACAAGACGGCGCTTGGACGCCCGTGGCACAACGCTCCAAAGACCGTATGGCTCAACACTACGATGAAGATAGGCATAAAGCCTGAGGGTTGGAACAACATGGGAGCCATTCCGGCTCTGTTTGCCGAATACAACAGCATGGATGCCGACGGCAATCCTGTTGACCTGAGCAACAGACGCACCGAATATGAATATACTGACGGCGACACCGGACAGAAGGTTACGGGCACATGCAAGGCTACACTTACCGACGAGGAGGCTGCCGCATACACATACGAGGCCATAACAAGAGGCACTGACGGATGGAACCCGCGCAAGCTGATGGAGGCCGTGAGCGCTCCTGCCAACATGAGATACGACGCGGCAAGCAGCACGCTGAGCTGGGACGAGTCGGCATATGCTATATGCTACGTGGTAACTGACGCCGACGACAAGGTGGTAAGCATATCTACAGACACAAGCTTCAAGCCTGCCGAAGGCACCTGCGGCAAATTCACCGTAAAGGCTGTCAACGAATACGGAAGCCTGAGCGAAGGCACTACATACGAGACCACTACAGGCATCAACGGAGCCGGAAGCGAGACAACCGTTAAGGAAGACATATACAACACATCGGGAATGAAGCTCGGATCGGCCGTAAAGGGCATCAACATCATACGCCGACAGATGGGCGACGGCACCGTGAAGGTGATAAAGATAATGAAATAACGCACTGAGCGCCGTAATAAAGCTGCGCCTATACTAAAACGGCCGGGGCATATCATCAATGAGATATGCTCCGGCTGTTTTTATTATCTTGACTTATGCATAACAAGGCTCTGACGTATCGTAGTCTGATATTCCGGCAATAACGGCACGCCTGCACGACGCATGATGCAGGGCCGCTCGGACGCAGCGGCTAACCAGCTGATTATCAGTATGATAAGGATGGCCTTACAAAAGGTGGTCTTTTAGCCGCCAAAAGGATACCTTTTACGATGCAAAAGGGCACATATTGCACGCTGAAAGGCCACCTTTTATCTCATCGGGAGAATTATGCTTTCAGCCGCAAGCATCAATCTGCCTGTAAGATTAAGACAGATGCGGCACTATGCCCTATCAGATTTTATAAGACCGGGGCATGCAACACGCCTTTCAGCCAGACGCTACGGCTCTGCCGTCTCGCCCCTCTTCATATATTCGGTAGGGCTGCAGCCCATTGTCTTCTTGAAGCAGCGGCTGAAGTATTTCGGGTCGGAGAATCCGCACTTGTAGGCCACTTCCGATATGCTCACGCCCGGATCTTTCATTAAAGCAAGAGCCTTCTTAATGCGTATCTCCTGTATAAAGTTGTTGGGCGACGAACCAAAAACCTTCTTCACCCTTACATAGAGCACAGTGCGGCTCATGCCCATGGCCTTGCAGAAGTCGTCTATCGACAGGTCAGAGTTGGCTATATTGTCATTGATAAATCCCATGGCCTTGTTTCTGAACAGGCTGTCTGTGGTTTCGGCGGCTGCTTCCTCACCTTCGGCCACGTCCATGTCGCGCCTTTCTGTCAGAAGCTCATGCACCTTGTTCTTAAGATATTCAATCTTCTCATTAGTAACCGTGGTTATCTCGTTCACCTCCTTGCGCAGCCGGCTGATATATCTTGCCACCTTATATATAACTATCAGGGCTGCAAGCAGCGCCCCGCCAAACAGCATCCATGCCAGGGGCGTCTCCGTAAGTTCCGGGGTACGGTGTATCGTCACGGTACGTTCATTGTCAGTCCAGATGCCGTCGCCGTTGGTTGAGCGCACCCTGAAGGTGTGCGTTCCCGGCGGAATGCCCGCATAGCTTACCGAATGCGACTTGGTGTATATCCACTCGCCGTCCACTCCGTCCATGCGGTAGGCATACCATATATCCTCATTCTTATTATAGTCGAGCGCCGAAAACTCTATCGTAAAGTTCTTCTTGTCGGCCGGAAGCTCAACATAGTCGTCGCATCCGAACACAATACGCGGCACAAAATTGCTCTTGCCGACGTCAGACGGGCTGAAGCCGAACACGCCCTGAGTGGTTCCGAAGAGCATGTAGCCGTTGTCAAGACACAGCGGCATGGTCTCCATGAAGGCAAAACCCTCCCTGAAGAAGCCTCTCATATAGTTAATCATAACATCGCGGTTAGTGTCAAACAGCGTCAGACCGGCCTCTGACACTATCCACAGCTTGTCGCCACGCCATGCTGCCAACGACACATTGACATCCGAGGCAAGACCCTGAGCCGTGGTATAAGCCTTGAAGCGTATGTTGTTGCTCAGCAGGTTGCGCGACAGAATCTTGTTGGTTCCGCCGCCATAAGTGGCCACATAAATCCTGCCCCTGCTGTCGCGTGCCAGCGCCATCACCTCATTGTTGCTCAGGCTCGACGGGTCATGAGGGTTTCTCACGTTTCGCCAGAACTTCAGCCGGCGCAGCGGCTTGCCGTCAATCATGCACGTATACAGCCCGCTGCCGGTTCCGGCAAGCATCACTCCGCTACGTGTCATCATCAGACACCTCACCTTGAGCGCCCCGCGCGGATAGCCTGAAAGCACATTGTCCTTATTGATAAAGCGCGGCATGTCGGCCTCCGGCCTCTCCACCACATTCAGTCCGCCGCCATAGGTGCCTATCCACAGGCGTCCGTATCTGTCCTCAGCCATGGCATACACAGAATTGCAGTTAATGCCAAAAGGCTTTCTGCCGCCGCTGACATAGCGGTCGAGCACCCATCCCTGCCCTTTTCTGCGCAGCCTGAACAGCCCGCCGGGCTTGGTGCCGAGCCATATCTGCCCGTGGCGGTCTTCATAAATACAATACACGTTATGGCCGAATACAGCCGCAGCAGGCGTAATCCTGCCATCGGCAGACAGATATCTGACATTGCCCAGGTTGCGGTCGACAATCCTCACAAAGCCGTTCTTGTCGGCAATCCACACCCGTCCGGCCCTGTCCTGATGCAAGGCCCTGACCACTTCTTCGCCAAAATTGCTGAACTTCGTGTTCTTCAGAGGCTCCTTCACAAACGTAACCCTGTCTATGCCGCGGTTGGTGCGCACCCAATAGCCTCCCTGCCTGTCCTCGCACATCACCCTTGTCTCCAGGCCTTCATACTCTTTCAGAGAAGATATGCGCCTCATCACATTCTCGTCGGCCACATAATATGAGCCTCCGGGCAGGTTCTTGCCCCTGTAAACCTCAAACTTGCCCGTCTTGCGGTTGAATACATAATACTTGCATCCCGCCAGGTTGAGGGTCCGGTGTCCCGACATGCAGAGTATATTATTGTCTGGCAACTCCCAAATCTGGTCAATACGGTTCGACTCAAGAGGACAGCCGTCACCTGGCTGAGCCTTGTAATTGACAAAGCTGTAGCCGTCGTAACGGCTCAGTCCGTCGCGCGAGCTCAGCCATATATACCCATCCCGGTCCTGAATAATACACGTAACAATGTTGTGGTCGAGCCCGTCGTCATTGTCAAAATGTACAATACGCACGTCGGAAGCCGCACACAATAACGTCATAAACAAAAAACAAAAGATTGCCAGACTTGCTTTTCTCATAATATCATTATTCTACTGCAAAAGTAAGAAAAAAACATAAAATCCCCGTTTACGTCGTGACAAAAAGACTATTTTGAACCTTTTTAAAATATTTGTCCACCATAAGCATTGCCACAAACAATACCTTTGCATCGAACAAACAATCTATTTTAAAATCTATCAATAATGAAAAAACTATTAACAATCATCACAACGCTGGCAATGGCGCTCGGCTCTTATGCCGGAGAACCGCTGGAGCTATGGTACGACAAGCCTGCCGGCAACTGGAACGAAGCCCTGCCGCTCGGCAACGGACGCATAGCGGCAATGGTATACGGCAATCCCGTATGCGAGGAATATCAGCTCAACGAGGAGACTATATCAAAAGGCTCGCCCTACAAAAACTACAACGCTGAGACACCTAAGTATCTTGATAACCTGCGACAGCTGGTCTTCAGCGGCAAGAGCGACGAGGCACAGGCGCTGGCCGAGACACAAATTCTGGCCGACAGAGACTACGGATTCGGTGCATCATACCAGCCGGCAGGAAGCCTGCGCATCGAATACGACGGCCATAAAGACTACTCTTCGCTGCGCAGACAGCTCAGCATAGACAACGCTGTGTCGACAGTAACCTACAGAGTGGGCGACGTAACTTACACGGAAGAGGCCTTCACGTCGTTCACCGACCAGATGCTCATCATCAGAGTCACGGCATCAAAGAAGGGCGCAATAAACCTGAAAGCAAGCCTGTTTTATCCTGACGGCGTGAAAGTTGACCGCTCTGTAAGCGGAAACACACTCGCACTGAGCGGAACCACGGCAAAAGCCGCAAACAACGTGCCCGGAAAACTGAACTTCATAGTCAATGCAAAAATTGACAACGAAGGCGGTGCAATGACACAGAACGACACCGCGCTGATTGTGAAAGACGCCGACGCCGTGACCTTCCACATAGCCATGGCAACCAACTTTGTGAACTATAAGGATATCTCGGCCGACCCTCAGAAGCGTATTGACGAATATATGAAGAATGCCGGACGCGACTATGAGACGGCAAAAGCCGAACATATAGAATACTATAAGGAACAGTTTGACAGAGTAAGCCTTGACCTAGGAGAGAACAGCAACCCGTCGAAGACTACAGACAAACGCATTGAAGACTTTGCTGAAGGCAACGACACACAGCTCGTAGAACTGTATTTCCAGTTCGGAAGATACCTGCTTATATGTTCATCACAGCCTGGATGCCAGCCCGCCAACCTGCAAGGCAAATGGAACGGCAGCACAAACCCTGCATGGAAATGCCGTTATACGGTGAACATTAACACAGAGATGAACTACTGGCCGGCCGAATCGACAAACCTGCCGGAACTTCACGAGCCGCTGATAAAGATGATAAAGGAACTCAGCGAGATAGGAGCCGAAACGGCAAAGAACATGTACGGATGCAACGGATGGATGCTTCATCACAACACAGACCTGTGGAGAATGACAGGAGCCGTGGACAAAGCCTACAGCGGAGTGTGGCCAACGGCCAACGCATGGTTCTGCCAGCACTTATGGAACAGATATCTTTACAGCGGAGACACCGACTATCTGAAAGAGGTTTATCCGCTAATGAAAGGAGCGTCAGAGTTCTTCCTCGACTTCATGGTAGAGGATCCCCGCGACAAATTCATGGTTGTCTGCCCGTCGGTTTCACCCGAAAACTCACCAAAAGCATATAAAGGACAGAACATCTTTGCTGGCATAACCATGGACAACGAGCTCGTAAGCGACCTGCTGACCAACACCGCAAGGGCTGCCGAGACGCTTGCCACTGACGAAGACTTCGCAAAATCGCTGCTGAGCCTGCGCGACAAGATGCTGCCACTGCGCATAGGACAATACGGACAGCTGCAGGAATGGCGCGACGACTGGGACAACCCTGACGACCATCACCGCCACGTGTCACACCTGTGGGCACTGTATCCCGGCACGGCAATATCTCCCTACCGCACACCGGCTGCGTTCAGAGCATCAAAGGTGTCGCTGATGTACCGCGGAGACGAGTCGACAGGATGGAGCATGGGATGGAAAGTTTGTCTTTGGGCAAGATGTCTTGACGGCAAGCATGCTTACAAGCTGATTAAAGACCAGCTGTCGCTTGTGCCGGCAGACAGGACCGAAGGACAGGACGGAGGCACTTATCCAAACATGTTCGATGCACATCCGCCATTCCAGATTGACGGCAACTTCGGCTGTACGGCGGGCATTGCAGAGATGCTTATGCAAAGCCACGACGGCTTTATAAACCTAATGCCGGCTGTTCCTGACGAATGGTCCGACGGCGAAATTAAGGGTCTGAGAGCCATAGGCGGCTTCGTGCTTGAGGACATGGTGTGGAAAGACGGCAAGCTGATGAGTGCCCGTCTGCGCTCAACGCTCGGCGGAAACCTCAGACTAAGGGTGCCCGTAAAGATCAAGTCGGACACACATGAGGTGAAAGAGGCTGAAGGCGAAAACCCCAATCCGCTGTTCTACACCTACTCTATGCCTGTAAAGAAGATATCAGGAGACGAATATGTTGACGTTGACAACTCGAGCGTGAACAACAGGCTGCCCGAGACTTGGCTCTATGACATAGAGACCAAGGCTGGAGACGTGGTCTACATAACAAACGAAAGCTCGGCTTCGGGCATTGACCAGACGTTGACCGACAACGGCAGCAACGGCAGCATATACGACATTTCGGGCAGAAAGGTTGACAGTCCGGAGCGTGGAATATTCATAAAAAACGGCAAGGCTTTTATTAAAAAGATAGCGGAGCTATAAATCACAGCAAGACATCCGCACTTGCTTCATCATTAATTCTGTTAAATTAAGCAAGAGAGGCTGTCAGGGATTACACCCGAGACAGCCTCTTCTGTTTATTTGTTACGCCAGCACGGCAGCCATGTGCCGCAGCCTGACAACAAGACGTATGCCTACATGATATCGTCCTTGAACGTTATCTGCGGGCTGTTCATCATGTAGCAGTCGTCGCTGCTGCCCTCAATACGCCTAATCTGAGTGACCGACCACGACTTTCTGCCCTTGTTCCATACCAGCAGTGCAGAGTATTTGTTATCGGTTCTGCCGCACTGATACTTTATCCTTACGCTGCCGTTTTCCTGTATCTGTGCGTCATAGATGAAGTCGTTGTCGATGTAGCTGCCCATGTTGTACGACAAGGTTATGCAGCCGTAGCCCAGCTTCACGTTGCCGTAGCCGTCGTCGTATGACTGCTTGAAGTAGAAGTTCAGGGGCACGGGCCTCACCTCGTTGCCCGTAGAGAACATGCCGTAATAGCGTGTGTCTATGGGATTCAGCTTATAGATGGCGGTGTTGGTCATCAGTTTGTATGACTGCGAACGCACTTCAACGCTTCCACAGAGATGGTAAGTGGAGGCACGGCCTGCGGGGCCAAGATGTATTTCAGAGTAGTGAATCTGCCTGACATCGGTGTCGAGCGGTATGCTGTAAAGGCCGACGCAGGTGTCAGAGTGCTTCACCACGGCGACGATTCCCTCGCTGATGTATCCCGGTCCTTCCATGGTTATAAATCCGTGATATGCGGCATTGGAATATCTGTATGACTTAATAATCGAGTTGAGCTTTATCATCAGTCCGCCATCGCCTATCCATCTGCCTGTCAGCGTGCCGCTGCTTGCCCTCGGCAGCATTATGTTTCCGTCGGCGTCGGTAGCGGGCTTGTAGGCAGGCGTGCCGTCGGTGGGCAGTGTGGTCTGTTCTTTATCCACGGCTGATGCCGACGTCTCTCCGCCCTTCGGGCCGTTGGCGGTCTGTCCTGTAGCGGGCTTGTCTGCGGCAGGCGTGCCGCCTCCTTGCTGCGGCTTGTCGCTTCCGGCTGCCAGATATGTCCTTGCTGCGGTCTGCCCGGGCTGCCTTACGAACACCAGCTTGTCGGGACCTATGCTCTTGTCGAAGGTGCCAAGGCCTGTGAACCACAGCGTGCCGTCGGCTGCAATGGTCATAGTGCAGGTGCCGGTCTTGCCCATGTCGCTTGCCCACTTAAGCCTGTAGCCGCCCTGCACGGGCTCGGGGTCGGTCAGCATCAGGGTTTCGGTGTTGCTGATAAGTATCTTGCTGCGATACTTGATGAAGCCCGTGGCTTTCTTTCCGGCAAAATAGCGTGAGGGCTTCTTCATGAAGTCTGAAGGCAAAAGACTGAAGTTGTGGGTGGCGCCCTTGACGAATGTCTGCGAAAAATCGGGCACGGCGGGCTCCTTTATGTTTATCTCCATGTAGCCTTGGCGGGTTAGCCCGTCCACCTTGTCGGCTGCCTCATACACTCCGCAGGGCTCCTGCACCTGCGCTCCTGCCGCAAGCACACACGCCACCTGCAGCATAACGTTGATCAACGTTGTCCTGATTGTCATTCTCATTTCTTCAATTAGTATTTATATCTGAATATTAGCGATTGCTCCGTATGCATCGTTTTCAGCCGAAATATGCCTTCAGCTGCGCTGCCAGCGACGACAGCTCTTCGGGGTTGCCGTTGCCGTAGCGCTGCCATACGCGGCGGCACTCGTCGGTGAGCGGCGACGGCTTGGCCTTGCTGCGGTTGAGATAAGGATCGAAGGTCTGAAACGTCTCCATCACCTCCACCACCACGTCGGCCTTTATGCCCATGAGCTTCGACAGCTCGGCTATCTCGGGCGTGTTGCGCACCATCGTGGCGGGCGTCAGTCGGAAGTACTGGTCGAGTATTATTATAAGCATCATCGGCATGAGCTGGCCGCATGAGGGCATGGGCCTGAAGTCGCGCTCGAACGACTCGTGCATGGCCACTCCGTCGTAGAACAGGGCTGCGTTGCTGAATCCTGCCATGCTCCTCAGCACTTTCACGTCGCGCGACAGGCGCCTGGGGTTATCGCCGTATGTGGCCCAGAGTCGCCCGAGCCGGGGCGTGGCGGCACGGCGCAGACTGAACATCTGCTCGTAAAGATAGTGTGGAGGTATGTGCAGCTCGAGGCTCAGCTCTACCATTCCGCGCGAGTAGAGGGGCTTTATGCCTGCCGGCTTGCGCTGATAGAGCTGCATGAGCAGCAGCCAGTATTCATCAGACCATAGTGGATGACTCATAAGTTATGCTTGTTATGTGTGTAAGGTATGTTTCTGCAAATATATGATTTTTTTCTGAAAACCAGCAATGTCGGGCCGTTTATTTTGCGCCGCGGCAGGGCAAGGGCTGCGCCGTGGCATGGGCATGGCATGGTTTTTGAGGCAGTTTCTGATGCCGTGCCGCCACTGCTTACGGTGCCTGTGCAGCCAAGGCGAAAGACGGCTTGTAACATACTGGCTGACAGGGCGTTATATCCAGCCATGCAAAAGGTGGCTTTTCGGGCTGCAAAAGGGCATGTTTCAGGCGGCGAAAGGTGGCCTTTTGCAAGGCGAAAGGGCATCTTTCATAAAACGGCCGGCGGCAGCACGCACGCCACACGGTCTGCAAGGCCCCGGCGTAAAGATGTGCGCGCGTGTTAAGAATATTAAAAATCTTATCGTATTACAAAAGTTTAGACTAACTTTGCAGCTTAAAAATACCTCTTAGAAGATGAGCATTACTAGCATAATTGGCAAGTTGTTTCTGCCGCGGCAGAAGGAGCTTGAGCGGCACATCAACGAGGCCGGGGCACTTCAGAACGAGGTGCTGGCATATCTGACGGGCCGTGCCAAGGACACCGAATACGGCAGAAAGCACATATTCGGCAATATGAAGTCATACGAGGACTTTGCGGCTAACGTGCCGCTGAACACTTATGAGGAACTGAAGAATGACATCGACCGCATGCGCCACGGCGAGAGCGACGTGCTCTGGCCCGGAACGGTAAAGTGGTATGCCAAGTCGTCGGGCACGACTAACGACAAGAGCAAGTTCATACCCGTAAGTCACGACGGTCTGCAGAACCTTCACTATCAGGGCGGCAAGGACGCCGTGGCCCTTTATCTGCGCAACAACCCCAAGAGCCGGCTGTTCGACGGCAAGAGCCTCATACTGGGCGGAAGCCACTCGCCCAACTATAACCTGCGCAACAGCCTTGTGGGCGACCTCAGCGCCATACTGATAGAGAACATCAGTCCGCTGGCAAACCTGGTCAGAGTGCCGTGCAAGCAGACGGCGCTGCTGTCTGACTTTGAGGTGAAGCGCGACCGCATAGCCCGCGAGACGATGAACAAGAACGTGACCAACCTGAGCGGCGTGCCCTCGTGGATGCTCTCCGTGCTGACACGCGTGATGGAGCTTACGGGCAAGACTCACCTCGAGGAGGTGTGGCCCAACCTTGAAGTGTTCTTCCACGGAGGCGTGGCCTTCACGCCCTACCGCAAGCAGTATGAGCAGCTCATCACCTCGCCCGGCATGCACTACATGGAGACCTACAACGCCAGCGAGGGCTTCTTCGGCCTGCAGAGCGACCCCTCTGACCCGTCGATGCTGCTGATGCTCGACTACGGAGTGTTCTACGAGTTCATCCCGATGGACGAGTTCGGAGCCGAAAATCCCACCGTAGTGCCCATAACAGGCGTAAAGACAGGCGTAAACTATGCCATGGTCATATCAACGTCGTGCGGACTGTGGCGCTACATCATAGGCGACACCGTCAAGTTTACGTCAACCAATCCCTACAAGTTCATAATCACCGGACGCACCAAGAGCTTCATCAACGCCTTCGGCGAGGAGCTAATCGTCGACAACGCCGAGCAGGGCCTTGCCCACGCCTGCCGCGAGACGGGTGCCGAGGTGCTCGAATACACAGCCGCCCCGGTGTTCATGGACGGCAACGCCAAGTGCCGCCACCAGTGGCTCATCGAGTTCTCAAGAGAGCCCGACGACCTCGGCCGCTTTGCATCACTGCTCGACAAGAAGCTGCAGGAGATAAACAGCGACTACGAGGCAAAGCGCTACAAGGACATAACCCTTCAGCACCTCGACATCGTGAAGGCGCGCACGGGCCTGTTCAACGACTGGCTCAAGTCGAAGGGCAAGCTGGGCGGACAGCACAAGGTGCCACGACTTAGCAACAGCCGCGACATCATAGAACAAATGCTGAGATTTAACACCGAAGACGATGAACACTGACACACAGCGCAACAGCAGACGGCGCAGCACCACAAACGGCAGCGCACACGCCGCCGAGGCACGCCACAGAGCAGCACGCCTGAAGAAAGGCGCACTGGCCCTGCTGACGTTCATGGCCGCCGTGATAATCACGTCGTGCGCCAGGATGGGACAGCCAGACGGCGGATGGTATGACGAGACGCCGCCGAGAATAACCGGCAGCTCGCCCGCCGACAAGAGCATAAACGTCAAGACGCGCAAGATAGGCATCAACTTCGACGAATATATCCAGGTGGACAACCCCACCGAGAAGGTCGTCATATCGCCTCCGCAGATCGAGACGCCCGAAATCAAGGCCGCCGGAAAGCGCATCGTGGTGGAGATTAAAGACTCGCTCAAGCCCAACACCACCTACACCGTCGACTTCTCCGACGCCATCAGCGACAACAACGAGAGCAATCCGCTGGGCAACTACACCTACACTTTCTCGACAGGCGACCACATCGACACGCTCGAAGTGGCAGGATACGTGCTCAACGCGCAGAACCTCGAGCCCATAAAAGGCATCCTCGTAGGCCTCTACAGCGACCTGAGCGACAGCATATTCACACGCCAGCCCATGCTCAGAGTGTCGAGAACCGACAGCCGCGGCAAGTTTATCATCAAAGGCATTGCCACCGGAAAATACCGCATATACGCGCTCTCTGACGCCGACAACAACTATATCTTCAATCAGAAGAGCGAACAGCTGGCATTCAATCACGACATAATAGAGCCAACCTTCAAGCCCGACATAAGGCAGGACACCATCTGGCGCGACTCGCTCCGCATCGACTCAATACGCCGGGTGCCCTACACCCACTTCCTGCCCGACGACATCGTGCTGCGAGCCTTCACCGAAGAGCAGACCGACCGATACCTGCTGAAGAGCGAAAGAGCCTATGCCAACCGCTTCACGCTCTACTTCAGCTACGGCAACAAGCAGCTGCCGGAGATCAAGGGACTCAACTTCAACGAGCAGGACGCCTTCATCATTGAGACGACAGAGAAGCAGGACACCATCACCTACTGGCTGAAGGACACCACGCTCGTCAACCAGGACACGCTCAGAATGGAGCTGAAATATCTCGCCACCGACACGCTTGGAGTGCTGCAGATGCAGACCGACACGCTCGACGTGCTGTCGAAGGAGCCTTACGAGAAGCGCATGAAGCAGAAGAAAGAGCAGTTTGAAGAGTGGCAGAAGGCACAGGAGAAAGCCAAGAAGCGCGGCAAGGAATACCAGACGGAGATGCCCGCCGAGGCGCTCGAGCCCAAATACAACGTGCAGTCAGAGCCTGCGCCCGACCAGAACATAACCATCGAGATGCCCACACCGCTGCAGAAAGTGGACACGGCTTGCATACATCTCTACTCGAAGCACGACACGCTGTGGTATAAATCGCCGTTCGTGCTGCGGCAGAAGGCAGGCACCAACCGCATCTACGAGCTGCTCGGAGAGTGGCGGCCGGGCACGGAATACAGTCTGGAGACCGACACCATGGCCTTCACCGACATCTACGGCAAAACCACCGCACCGTTCAAGACAGGCTTCAAGATACAGACCGAAGACGCCTTTGCCACGCTTATGTTCAACATAACGGGCATGGCCGACACCACGGTGGTGGTACAGATGCTCAACAACTCTGACGAAGTGGTGAAAGAAACGACCACAACCGACGGCAACGCGTCGTTCTTCTACGTAAAGCCGGGCACATATTACGCCAGGATGTTTATCGACTCGAACAAGAACGGCAAGTGGGACACGGGCGAATATGCCGCCGACCGCCAGGCCGAAACCACCTACTACTATCCCGAAAAGATAGAATGTAAGGCTAAATGGGACCTCAACCTGACGTGGAATCCAACGGCACGGAGCCTCGAAAAGCAAAAACCCATGGAGATAACAAAGCAGAAACCCGAACAGGAAAAGACCATAAAGAAGCGTAACCTCGACCGGGCCAAGAGCATGGGCATACCATATCCGGGCAACTGACGGCACGCACGACAGGCACGCTGACAGCAAGCCGCCGGCCGGCACGGAAAGAACAGGACACAAACAAAAATGCACATATCATGAAACATCTAAGAACACTCACACTGGCAATAATGCTGATTGCAACTGCCGTGGCAGCCATGGCGCAGTGTAGCTTCAGAAACACAGCCTTCAAGTCGGGCGAGTTCTTGTCATACAACCTGTACTACAACTGGAAGTTTGTATGGGTAAGAGTAGGCACCGCCTCGATGTCGATAGTGCAAAGCAAGTATAACGGGCAGCAGGCCTACCGCGCCAGCCTCACCACAAGGGGCAACAGCAAGATGGACAAGATGTTCGTGATGCGCGACACGCTGCTCTGCTATTCAACAACCAACCTCGCACCGCTCTACTACCGCAAGGGAGCGCTCGAAGGAAAACGCTACACCGTAGACCAAGTGTGGTACAGCTATCCGGGCGGAAAGTGCAAGATAACACAGAGCCGGCTGCACAAGGACGGCAAGGTGGAGAAGCGCACGGTGACTCCCGGCGAGTGTGTCTACGACATGATGAACATATTTCTCAGGGCGCGCAGCTTCGACCCGGCCAACTGGAAGAAGGGTTACGTGGTTGACTTCCCCATTGCCGACGGCAACGGACTTAACCCAGCGAAGCTGAAATTCATGGGACGCAAGACCGTGAAGGCCGACAACGGCGTGAAATACCGCTGCCTCGAACTGTCGTACACCGAGAAGGACAAGGGCGAATGGCGCGAGATAGCGCGCTTCTTCGTAACCGACGACGCCAACCACATACCCGTAAGGCTCGACATGTTCCTGAAGTTCGGTTCGGCAAAGGCTTTCCTCACCAACATGAGAGGCACGCGCAACAAGATAACTTCAGTAACGAAATAAGCGCCAAAGGCAGCCGGCTGCTGCACGCATTGGTGCATACGGCCGGAAAAGGCGACATAACATAGGATCAAAGACAATGCTTAAAGAGATAACGATGAGGGCAGCCGCAGCTGCGCTATGTCTTATGTGCTGCGCCGGAACGCAGGCTGCCTGCCGCGAAAGTGGCTGTGAAAGCACGGCGGAAGGCGCTGCCGTGACGGCTGAAATGCCGCAATACGAAGGGCAGAAGAAGCTTGCTGCCATAAAGAAACTCGCTGAAGGCAAGGATGCCGAGATAGGCGTGGCATGGATGGAAGGCAACGCCATGCACAGCATGAACAACGAAAGACTGTATCCGCTGATGAGCGTGTTCAAGCTCCACGTGGCCGTTGCCCTGCTGAAAGACATGGAGCGCAGGGGCGCAGCGGTGGACACGACGCTCAACATAACGCCTGAGCAGATGCGCAAGGACACATACAGTCCGCTGATGAAGCTGCATCCCGACGGCAGGTTCAGCATAACGCTGCCGCAGCTGATACGCTACGCCATAGCCGAGAGCGACAACAACGCCGCCGACATACTGATAGCCATGGCCGGAGGCATAGACAGCGTTGACCGCGAGATACACGCCATGGGCATAAAAGACTGCCATCTGTCGGAGACGGAGGCCACGATGTATGAAGCACCGATAAACAGCTATGCCAACTGGAGCAAGCCCGAGTCGGTGGTGTGGCTGCTCCGTAAGCTATACGACGGCAAGCTGCTCAGCGGCGAATACGACCGCTGCATAAAGCAGGCGCTGGCCGCAACCACCACGGGAGCCGACAAGATAAAGGCCGGACTGAGCCAAGGAATGACGCTGGCACACAAGACCGGCACGGGATTCCGCATGGCTGACGGCACCAAGATGGCCGACAACGACGCCGGAGTGGTGACCATGCCCGACGGCAGACAGGTGGCCATAGCCATACTGATAAAAGACTCGAAGATGAGCGACGCCGACAACGCGCGCCTCATGGCCGAGATAACAAAGATAATACTGGGCGATGAAAGAGAGTGAGCGGACGCCCGGCGACGACAGCCGCAAGCCCTGCGCGGCGGCATCAGCCGGCAAAGTATAATTCTCATACGTCCCATTGCTCCCATTACCCTAAAACACCAATAACAACGAAGATGAAGAAACTATTTATAGAAACCTACGGCTGCCAGATGAACGTGGCCGACAGCGAGGTTGTGGCCTCGGTGATGAAGATGGCCGGATATGAACTGTGCGAAAGCGTTGACGAAGCCGACGCCGTGTTTCTGAACACGTGCAGCGTGCGCGACAATGCCGAACAGAAAGTGCTCAACCGCCTCGACACCCTGCACGCCATGACGCGCAAGGGCAGAAGAATGATTATCGGAGTGCTGGGATGCATGGCCGAGAGAGTGAAGGAAGACCTGCTCGAGAACCATCATGCCGACCTCGTGGCCGGCCCCGACGCCTATCTCACCCTGCCCGACCTAATAGCTCAGGCCGAGACGGGACACAAGGCGATGAACATCGAGCTGTCTACCACAGAGACTTACCGCGACGTAATGCCGCAGAGAATATGCGGACCGCACGTGGGCGGATTCGTGAGCATCATGCGCGGATGCAACAACTTCTGCCACTACTGCATCGTGCCTTACACCCGCGGACGCGAACGCAGCCGCGACGTGGAGAGCATTCTGCGCGAGGTGCGCGACCTGCACGAACACGGATACAAGGAAGTTACGTTGCTCGGACAGAACGTTAACTCCTACTTAGGAGAATTAAAAAGTAAAAATGAAAAAGTAAACAGCGAGGGTAACGACGGCAAAGCCGACGCAAAGAGCGATAAAGTGGCGTTCCCGGCACTGCTGCGCATGGTGGCAGAGGCCGTGCCCGACATGCGCATACGCTTCACCACGAGCCACCCGAAGGACATGAGCGACGACACGCTGCGCGTGATAGCCGAGATGCCCAACATCTGCCATCACATACATCTGCCCGTGCAGAGCGGATCAGACCGCATACTGAAGCTGATGAACCGCAAATATACAAGAGAGTGGTATATGGACCGCGTGAGGGCCATTCGCCGCATAATACCCGACTGCGCCATATCTACCGACATATTCGTGGGCTACCACAGCGAGACTGAGGAAGACCACCAGATGTCGCTCTCGCTGATGCGCGAGGTGGGCTACGACTCTGCCTTCATGTTCAAATACAGCGAGCGCCCCGGCACATACGCATCGAAGCACCTGCCCGACGACGTATCTGAGGAGGTTAAGCTGCGCCGCCTGGCAGAGATGATAGAGCTGCAGACCAAGCTGTCGGCAGAGTCGAACGCCAAGGACGTAGGCAAGGAGTTCGACGTGCTGATAGAGGGCTTCAGCAAGCGCAGCCGCGAACAGCTCTTCGGACGCACCGGACAGAACAAGGTGGTGGTGTTCGACAAGGGCAACTGCCACATCGGCCAGACCGTAAGGGTAAGGATAACCGACAGCTCGAGCGCAACGCTCAAAGGCGTGCTCGCAGACGGCGGCGAGGCATAAAACCGACTAATTGGAAGCACGATAATATTAACTTTGAAGAGAAAGGCGGCACTCTTATCATCAAGAGGCCGCCTTTCATGTTCTGAAAGGGCACCTTTCGCCGTCCGAAAGACCGTCTTTTGCAGCCTAAAAGGCCACCTTTTAGAGCCTGAAACATGGCCTTTTGCAACGCACTGTGTATCAATGTGTTATACAGCCCGATACATTCCGCCCCGAAGCGCCGCACGACAAGCCGCACGACAGGGGCACGAAACTGTAACTAACGGCACCAGTCCTTCATGCTGCAAGGCGCTGACAGGACACGGAAAAGCCGGCAGCGGCGTGCCTTCCGCCATGCTCCGGCAGTATGACAACCGGCATGGATTAGCCCCTCAAACAGCCCCCATATCGCCTTTGCGGCCCCTCAGACAGCCCCATAATGAACTAAAACGGCCGCCATATTTTGTTTTCTTGCACAAAAACACTATCTTTGCAACCGGAATAAACCTAAATTCCATAAAAAGAACAACCCACGGATAGATGAAAGAATTTTTACAAGTATTGCGCCGTTTTGTACCTCCCTACAAAAAATACCTGGTACTGACGGTGGTGTTTAATATCCTTTCGGCGGTATTGAACATCTTTTCTTTCATGGCCATAATACCAATCCTGCAGATACTTTTCAAGACTCAGGCGGCCAGCGTGCCTGCCGGACTGATGGACTGGGGCAGCGGCAACATGAAAGATGTGCTGATAAACAACGCCAATTATTATATCTACGAGATGATCGGGAGCATGGGCGCCACCACAACGCTGCTCGTCATAGGCCTGTTTCTGGCCTTCATGACGTTTCTGAAGACGGGTGCCTATTTCCTTTCGTCGGCTACGATAATTCCTATACGCACAGGCGTGGTGCGCGACATACGCAACCAGCTCTACCGCAAGATTACGTCGCTGCCGCTCGGATTCTTCTCCGAGGAGCGCAAGGGCGACATCATAGCGCGCATGAGCGGCGACGTGCAGGAGATTGAGAACTCCATAATGTCGAGCCTCGACATGCTCTTCAAGAACCCTATACTGATAGTGTTCTATTTTGCCACGCTGCTCGTCATCAGCTGGCAGCTGACGCTCTTCACGCTCGTCATAGTGCCCATCATGGGCTGGTTCATGGGCTTTGTGGGCCGCAAGCTGAAGCAGAAGTCGATAAAGGCGCAGTCGCTGTGGAGCGACACGATGAGCCAGGTGGAGGAGACGCTTGGCGGACTGCGCATCATAAAGGCCTTCTGCGCCGAGGAGAAGATGAACCGCCGCTTCGACAAGATTAACTCTGAATACCGCGAGAACATACGCCGCGTGAACACCCGCCAGCAGATGGCCCACCCGATGAGCGAGTTTCTCGGCACGGTGATGATTGTCATAGTGCTCTGGTTCGGCGGTGTATTGGTGCTAAACAACATGACTCTGAGCGGCCCCACATTCATCTACTATCTCGTTATACTCTACAGCATAATCAATCCGCTGAAAGAATTCTCGAAAGCGGGCTACAACATACCCAAGGGTCTCGCCTCGATGGAGCGCGTGGACAAGATACTCATGGCCGAGAGCAACATCAAGGAGCCTGAGCATCCGGTGCACATAACCGACTTCAAGAGCAAGATAGAGTTTCGCAACGTGTCGTTCAAGTACGACCAGAAGTGGGTTCTGCGCAACATCAACCTCACCATAGAGAAGGGCAAGACCGTGGCGCTCGTAGGCCAGAGCGGCGGCGGCAAGTCGACGCTCGTAGACCTCATACCGCGCTACTACGACGTGCAGGAGGGCGAGGTGCTCATCGACGGAGTGAACGTGAAGGACATGGGACTGCACGACCTGCGCTCGCTCATAGGCAACGTAAACCAGGAGGCCATATTGTTTAACGACAGTTTCCGCAACAACATATCGTTCGGCGTTGACAACGCCACGCAGGAGCAGATAGAGAACGCCGCAAGGATAGCCAACGCTCACGACTTCATCATGGAGTCGGAACACGGTTACGACACCAACATAGGCGACCGAGGCGGACGCCTCTCGGGCGGACAGCGCCAGCGCGTGAGCATAGCCCGCGCCATACTGAAGAACCCGCCGATACTCATCCTAGACGAGGCTACGTCGGCTCTCGACACCGAGAGCGAGCGACTGGTGCAGGACGCGCTCGAGCATCTGATGAAGACGCGCACCACGGTGGCCATTGCCCACCGCCTGTCGACCATCAAGAACGCCGACGAGATATGCGTCATACACGAGGGAGAGATCGTTGAGCGCGGCACCCACGAGGAGCTGCTCGCCATCGACGGCTACTACAAGAAGCTGAACGACATGCAGACACTGTAATCAACTAACCGGAGAAAGAGGAATGAAAGAGTTTTTATATAACATAATCTACGGCATTTTCTATCTGGTGTCAAAGTTGCCTTACAGGGCCCTCTATGTGATATCAGACATCGCCAACCTCGTTCTCTACCACATAGTGCGCTACCGCCGCGACATCGTCAGACGCAACATAACATCGGCATTCCCCGAGAAGAGCCTCGAGGAGTGCATCAGCATAGAGCGCGGATTCTACAAGTGGTTCTGCGACTACTTCGTAGAGACCGTCAAGCTCATGTCCGTCAGCCGTCAGGAGCTGCTCAGCCGCATAGAGTTCAGGGGCATCGACAAGATTGAGGAGTGCTTCGACAGAGGCCAGACCTGCGCCGGCATACTCGGACATTACGGCAACTGGGAGCTGCTCTCGGCCACAGGCCTTGTCATAAAGAAGCATCCCGAGGCCGTAATCGGACTGATATACCACCCCCTGCGCAGCCAGCTCTTCGACCGCCTGTTCATCAACATGCGCCAGAGCATGGGCGGAGTGTGCGTCCCCAAGAAGGACATACTGAGATATCTCGTGTCGTTCCGCAGCCAGAACCTCATGAATCTCTTCGGCTACATTGCCGACCAGGCGCCCCGCTACCGCAACATCCACCTGTGGCTGCCGTTCCTCAACCACGACACACCTGTGTTCACGGGCGCCGAGCGCATAATGCGCAAGATGAACAACGCCGTGTTCTACATCGACGTTGAACGCCCCGAACGCGGAAAATATATCTACACCTTCAAGCTCATGACCGACAAGCCCGGCGAAATGCCTGAGTTTGAGATAACCAAAAAGTTCTTTGTCATGCTCGAGCAGACCATAAGGCGCGAGCCGCGCTTCTATCTGTGGAGCCACAACCGCTGGAAACGCACGAGGGAGGAGTTTGACAAGGAGTTCAAAATTGAAAACGGACACGTGGTGAGAAAGTAGGCCGAAAGCCTGTCACACGTGAAACATATAACATTAATGGGCCGGCACACGCCACGCTGCACAACAGCGGCAAGCATGCGGCAAAGTGCCCTGGAACGGCAAGACGGCGCAAGCCGGCACGGCGGCCAGGCAGAATGCAGCCCGCAACAAAATATGTAAAATATGATTATAGGATACGACGCCAAGCGCATTGTATGTAACCGCACCGGACTGGGAAGCTACGCCCGCACACTGATCAACGACCTCTCGGAGGTTATAACGCCCGACATAAAGCTCAACCTATACGCCCCCGACAAGGGCGACAGCGCGCTGAGAAGCCAGGTAAGAGAGTCGGCAGGCGTAAGATTCGTGTATCCCCGCAGGAGCCTTTCGGGCCTGCAGAAGGCATGGTGGCGCATGCACTCAATGGTGGACGACCTCTGCGCCGACGGCGTAAAACTCTATCACGGACTCTCGGGCGAGCTGCCCATAGGCATAAAGAAGGCCGGCATAAAGACCGTGGTTACCATTCACGACATCATCTTCATGCGTCATCCTGAATGGTACAACTGGCCCGACACCAAGATTTATGCGTGGAAGTTCAGAAAGACCTGCGCCGAGGCCGACCGCATAATAGCCATCAGCGAATGCACCAAGCGCGACATAATGCTCTACGGAGGCGTAAACCCCGAGAAGATAGACGTTATATATCAGAGCTGCGGCTCGCGCTACAAGATGCGCGAAGGCGAGAAGAAGATGCACGAGGTGCACACGGGCTACATGCTGCCCGAACGCTACATCGTCAACGTGGGCACCATCGAGGAGCGCAAGAACGTGCTGCTGGCAGTGAAGGCACTGAGGATGCTGCCCGAGGACATAAGTCTGGTGATAGTGGGCAAGGCCACCTCATACACCGAAAAGGTGAAGGCGTATATCAGGGAGAACGCTCTCGAAAGCCGCGTGAAGATACTTCACAACGTGCCCAACGAAGACCTGCCCGCCATTTATCAGATGGCCGAGGCGTGCGTCTACCCCTCACGTTACGAGGGCTTCGGCGTTCCGGTCATCGAGGCCATACAGAGCGGACTGCCCGTTGTGGCATGCACGGGCAGCTGTCTTGAGGAGGCAGGCGGCAACGGCACCATATATGTCGACCCCGACGACGTCTATGCCATGGCCGAAGCCATAAAGCAGGTTGTCAAGGGAGCACCCGGACGCGAGGAGCGCATAGCCGCAAGCCGCCAGTATATAACGCGGTTTGAGGGCAACAACGTGGCCCAGCAGGTGATGAACGTCTACAGAGACGTGCTCGGCATCTGACGGCAAGGACACGCCAAAGGGGCTATAACCATATAATACAAACAAAGCAAAGGCACGGGCGGATATAAGCAATGCCGCCGCCGAAGCCCTGCAAAATAACGTAACGACTATGAACGGCGAAATATTCTCCATACTCATACCCACATGGAACAACCTGCCCTTCCTTAAGATATGCGTGGACAGCATAAGGAAGAACTCTACATACAGGCACCAGATTATAGTACACGTCAACGACGGAAGCGACGGCACGCTCGAATGGGTGAGGCAGCAGGGCCTCGACTACACCCACTCGCAGACCAACGTGGGCGTGTGCCTGGCCATGAACATGATGCGCAGCAAGGTGAAGACCGACTATATGCTCTTCATCAACGACGACATGTATGCGCTGCCTGAATGGGACAAGGCGCTGTATGACGAGATAAAGGCGCTGCCCGACAACCGGTTTTTCCTGTCGTCGACGACAATACAGCCCCGCACAAAGGGCGACTCGATAATAAACGCCGACTATGGCGACACGCCTGAGACATTCAGGGAGCAAGACCTGCTCAACGAGTTCCGCACATACAAGATGAACGACTGGATGGGCGCAACGCTGCCGCCGAACATCGTTCACCGCGACATATGGGACCTCGTGGGCGGCTACAGCATAGAGCTTTCGCCCGGAATGTACAGCGACCCCGACTTCACCGCCAAGCTGTATCTCTGCGGCATAAGGATGATGAAGGGCATATCGGCAAGCCGCGTGTATCACTTCGAGACAAAATCTACCACCCGCATACGCAAGAACATGGGACAGATGCAGTTTCTGCTCAAGTGGGGCATGACAAACTCCACCTTCAGGCGCATCTTCACATACAAAGGACACGACTTCGACAGCCGCCTTACTGACGCCTACAGGCACGACGGCCATCTGAAGGCCAACATCCTGCGCGGACGCCTGAAGGCTCTGTGGTGGATGCTGACAAAGGACTTCGGACCGCTGTGGAAGTTCTGGGACAACGACAAGAGACAATAAGCCCGCAGCCCTGCCGGCACCATACAAAACAGGCCTGCCGGCAGACTGAAATACAAAAGACCACATATCGCATTGCGAAAGACCACATATTGCAGGCTGAAAGGCCACATATTGCAAGCCAAAAGACGGCATATCGCAAGTCGTTGAATATCAATGCGATACACAGAATGCCGGCAGCACGGCAAAATGTAATATAAAATTTCATCCGAATTAACAACAACCATATATGATATTAGGAGTATTACTGCCCCACACAAAGCTCTACGGCGGCGTTAAGCGCTTTCTCGAGCTCGGCAACATCTTTGTCGAGCAGGGCCACCGCTTCATAGTGTTCACACCCGACGGCAAAGGCCCCGACTGGTTCGACTTCAAGGGCGAGATGAGCACCTTCGACAAGATTAAAGGCACAAAGCTCGACGCCCTGTGGACCACCACGGTGAAGATGATGCCCATGGTGCTTGAGTCTGATGCGCGCCACAAGATATTCTATCATGTCAGAAAGAGCGACAACGTGGCCAAGCTGATGAAAAATCCCGAGGTTGAGGTGTTCGCATGCTCGTCTAACGTATACGAGTACGACCTCAAGAAGTTCGGCCGCGAGTCGTTCAAGGCCATCGGCGGCGTAACCGTTGCCAACTATAAGCCCAAGGAGAGCTATGAGGTGAAAGACCGCCCGTTCGTCGTCATGGCATACGGACGCATCGTGGAGCGCGTTAAAGGCACCCACTACGTAGTGAGCGCGTGCGAAAAGCTCTATGCGCAGGGCTACAACATAAAGCTGCTCCTCTATGACACGCCGGTTGACGAAGGCGCCGCACGCCGCATAAAGGAGTTTACGTGCAAGTGCCCCTTCGAGTTTGTCGTAGGCCATCCTTTCGACCGCAACTGGGAGCTGTTCAACCGTGCCGACTGCTTTGTGTCGGCCGAGAACCCGCGCTACACCGGATGGAACAACACCGTGGCCGAGGCCATGGCGTGCGCCGTGCCCGTGATAGCCACCAAGGCCGGCACGCTCGACCTGCTGCGCGACAAGGAGAACGGCATACGCTCGGCACGCTGGCGCTTCTGTTTCAGACGCCACATCAAGGAGCTTTACCAGAGCGAGGAGCTGAGAAGGAAGTATGGCGAGGCAGGACTGCGCACCATACGCGACTTCGACTGGAGCGTAGTGGCAAGAAAGATAACTGATTATCTCGAGAAGAAGGACAACAACTGAATGACAACGGAGCAAGGAGTCAGGCTCCCGAACAGATAAAAATCAACAGAAGATGAAGATACTCGTAACCGGCGCGGCCGGATTCATTGGCAGCCGCTGCGCCGAAATGCTGGCCGAAAGAGGCGACGAGGTGGTGGGAATCGACAACATCAACGACTACTACTCGCCCGAGCTGAAGTTCTACCGCCTGCGCCGGACAGGGATAGAGGCCGACGCCAGCCTGCGCATGGGCCACCGCACGGTGAGCACCAAATGGGCCAACTACACGTTTCTGCGCCTCGACATCGAGGACAAGGGCGCCCTCGACATGCTGTTCGACCAGGTTAAGTTTGACAAGATAATACATCTGGCGGCACAGGCAGGCGTGCGCTACTCGATAGAGAACCCCTACGCCTACATGCACAGCAACTGGATTGGCTTTCTGAACATACTCGAGTGCTGCCGCAACTTCAACGTGGAGCATCTCGTCTATGCCTCGTCGAGCTCAGTCTACGGCATGAACAGCAAGGTGCCTTTCTCCGAAGACGACGTCGTGATAAGTCCCGTAAGCCTCTATGCAGCAAGCAAGAAGAGCAACGAACTGATGGCCCACGCCTACTGCAAGCTCTACGGCATAGCCTGCACCGGCCTGCGCTATTTCACCGTATACGGCCCCGCCGGACGCCCCGACATGGCCCCCATGCTGTTTGCAAGAGCCATTAGCGGCGGCAAGCCTATCAAGGTGTTCAACAACGGCGACATGATGCGCGACTTTACCTACATCGACGACATTGCCAACGGCACCATCATGGTGCTCGACAAGACGCCCGACGGAACGGGAACGGCAAACGGACTGCCCTACAAGGTGTATAACATAGGCCTTGGAAGCCCCGTAAGCCTTACCGACTTCATAGCCGAAATAGAGACAAACCTGGGCCGCAAAGCCGAAAAGATACTACTGCCCATGCAGCCGGGCGACGTAAGCCGCACCTGGGCCGACACCACAAAGCTCGAAACCGAGATAGGCTACAAGCCGAAGGTTGCGCTGCACGAGGGCATAAAGAACTTCATCGAGTGGTTTAAGCACTACGAGAACATTAACCTCTGAGCCGCCCATGAGCAAGGAAAAGATAATGACCATGACGGTAGGCAGCGGCTTCAGCGCGCTCAGCGGCTTTGTGGGCAGCCTGCCTCAGACGTTCAGTCAGGGGGGCACTACGCTCTACAAGGGGCGCAATACGGTGAAGTCGTTCTGCGTTGACGGCCGCACGCTCGTGGTGAAACACTACAAGCGGCCCAACCCCGTGCAGCGCGTGGCCTACTCGTTCTTCAAGAAGAGCAAGGCCGCAAGGGCATATCTCTTTGCCGCCATGCTGCGCGAGAGGGGATTCAACACGCCCCGCGAAGTGGCATATCTTGAGCTTGGCAACGGCATACTGATGTCCGACTGCTACTTTGTGTCGGAGTCGTGCATGCTGCCGCCGCTCACCGGCCTGCTCAGACGCGACGACTTTGACCGCGACGCGGCCGACGCGCTGGCTCATCTGCTGGCACAGCTGCACGAAAAAGGGGTGATGCACGGCGACCTGAACCTTACGAACATCCTGTATGAGAGGACTGCCGACGGCGGCTTCAGCTTCTGGCTGATAGACACCAACCGCTCAAAGTTCATACAGCCGACGGAGGACGACTGTGCCGAAAACCTGAAACGGCTCACACACGACAAGCGGCTCATGGACTATGTGATAAGGCGCTACGCCCAAATAAGAGGCATCGACGCCGACAAGACCGTGGCGCTGGTGATAAAGAAGCTCGACGAGTTTGAGCACAAGCGGGCCGTAACGGGCAAATTCAAGAAAGCTTTCAGAAAGATAACCGGCAAGCAGAAAAAACGCTGAAAGGCGCACGCCGCAGCACTGGCGGCAGCATGCTGGCACATAAAAAACACTTGTTACTATGAAAAAATACGATTACCTTATTGTCGGAGCCGGCCTTTTCGGGGCTGTGTTTGCCCACGAGGCGCGCAAGGCTGGACGCAAGTGCCTCGTGATAGACAGGCGCGACAGCACCGGAGGCAACATCCGCTGCGAGAGCATTGAGGGCATCAACGTGCATAAATACGGCGCTCACATATTCCACACGGACAAGAAGGAAGTGTGGAAATATGTTACACGGCTGGTTGAGATGAACCGCTTCACCAACTCGCCCGTGGCCAACTTCAACGGCAGGCTGTACAACCTGCCCTTCAACATGAACACTTTTTATCAGCTGTGGGGCACGCGCACGCCTGCCGAGGCCGAGGAGATGCTCAAGAAGCAGCGCGCCGAGTATGCCTCGATAGAGTGTCCTGCCAACTTTGAGGAGCAGGCGCTGAAGCTATGCGGACGCGACATCTACGAGACGCTGATAAAGGGATACACCGAGAAACAGTGGGGACGGCCTGCACGCGAGCTGCCGGCGGAGATAATAAAGCGTGTGCCGGTGCGCATGACTTTCGACAACAACTACTTCAACGACCCGTATCAGGGCATTCCAGAGGGCGGATACAACAGGCTCATCGACGCCCTGCTGGAGGGCACGGAGACCATACTGCAGCTCGACTTCTTCAGCCGCCGCGACGAGCTTTGCTCACTGGCAGACAAGATAGTGTTCACCGGACGCATTGACAAATACTTCGACTACCGCGCCGGAAGGCTCGAATACCGCAGCCTGAAGTTCGACACCAAGGTGATAGACACGCCCAACTTCCAGGGCAACGCCGTGGTAAACTACACCTCGGCCGACGTGCCCTACACCCGCATCATTGAGCATAAGCACTTTGAATACGGCACTCAGCCCAAGACGGTGATAACCTACGAGTATCCCGCAACATGGAGCGAGGGCCTCGAGCCGTATTATCCCGTCAACAACGAGCGCAACAACGCCATAGCGGCCGAATACCGCCAGATGGCGCGCAGCATGGGCAACGTGATATTCGGAGGCCGCCTCGGGCAGTATGCCTACTTCGACATGGACGACACCGTGGCCGAGGCTCTCAAGCTGGCAGAAAAGGAAATGGGAAATTAAGAAGTAAGAATTAATAATTAATACTTAAGAAAATTTCTCTGCCCCATATTATGAATTCAGAATTGTGAAACAAAGTTCGGCATCAGCCAATTATGATTTGTGAATTATGAATTATGAATTAAATAACTGTAAGTATCTTTCGCGCAACTACAAAGGTCTGGGCAGCGCGGGCAACAAGGCCAAGACTGACATAGAGAAGATTATGGACAGCATGGGCCTCGGCAACGCCGGACTCAGGCAGACCACATACAACAACAAGCTGGCGCACTTCTTCCTGACGCTCGCCGGAGTGATAAAGTCGCCCTTCAGCCTGAAACGCGGCGACACGCTGCTGCTGCAGTATCCGCTGAAAAAATACTTCACGCTGGTGTGCCGCATGGCCCACATGAGGGGAGCGCGCGTAGTTGTGATAATACACGACCTGGGCAGCTTCCGCCGCAAGGCGCTCACGCCCGAGAAGGAGATATGCCGGCTCAACCACGCCGACTACATAATAGCCCACAACGACAGCATGAAGCAGTGGCTCGAGAGCCACGGATGCCGCGCCATGGTGGGCACGCTGGGCATATTCGACTATCTGTCGGACACGCAGGCGGCAAAGAACAACAGCAGCGAAGACACACGCACCATAGTGTATGCCGGAGCGCTGAGCCACCGCAAGAACACCTTCCTCTACCGCTGGGGCGAGCACATAAGCTCGTTCAAGGTGAGGCTCTACGGCAACGGCTTCGAGATTGGCAAGGCGAAGGGCGCCGACAAGTTTGAGCTGATGGGCTTCGTAAAGTCAGACGAGCTTATAGCCACGGCGCGTGGCCACTTCGGCCTGGTGTGGGACGGAGCCTCTGAAGACGGATGCACGGGCGACTGGGGCGAATATCTCAAGATAAACAATCCGCACAAGACGTCGCTCTATCTGCGCTGCTCGCTGCCCGTGATAATATGGAAGCAGGCCGCCCTGGCGCCGTTTGTAAGCAAGCACGGCATAGGTCTGTGCGTCGACTCGCTGAAAGAGCTCGACACCATTCTGCCCAACATCACACAGGGACAGTATGCCTGCATGAAGATGAACGCCGAGCGCATAGGCAACCTCATAGCCCAGGGCAACTTCTTCAGAACTGCCTTTGAGGAGGCTGTAAGGCGGCTTGACGAAAAAGACAATGAAAAATAAGCATAACAACATGACAAACATTACAAGAACAATACTGACGGCGCTGATAATAATGCTGGCCGCAACGGCGGCACGCGCTGCAAAGGTTGACACGCTGAGCGTGTACAGCCAGAAGATGAAGCGCAGCCTCAGCACCATAGTATACACGCCCGACGCCGCAGGCGAGGCCAAATATCCCGTGATTTACCTGCTGCACGGCTACAGCGGCAACAGCACCACATGGCCGGGAATAACCGACGTGGCGCGCCTGGCCGACACCTACCGCACCATCATCGTCTGCCCCGACGGACAGAACAGCTGGTATGTCGACTCGCCCGTCGACCCGTCGATGCAGTTTGAGACGTTCATATCAAAGGAACTGCCCGAGTATATCGACGCCCACTACCCCACCTATGCGCGCCGCGAGCTGAGAGCCATAACGGGCCTGAGCATGGGCGGACACGGAGCCATGTGGAACGGACTGCAGCATCCCGACGTGTTCGGCAACATAGGCACCACGAGCGGATGCATGGACATCTGCCAGTATCCCAACTGCTGGCAGATAGAGAAGGTGCTGGGCAACAAGTTTCAGAACGAGACAGTGTGGAAGTCTCACTCCGTATACTATTCGCTCGACCGCCTGCTCGGCTCGCGCCAGAACATCATCATCGACTGCGGCTACAGCGACTTCTTCTATCCCGTGAACCTTCAGACGCACAAGCGCCTGCGCGAACTCAACGTGAAGCACGACTTCTACGTGCGCCCCGGCGGCCACACGGGCGACTACTGGCACAACTCGATAGACTATCAGATAATGTTCTTCGCCAAGCAATTTGACAAAGTGCTGAAAGAGAAATAACTCTTTGTCCTGCCTACATGAGCGCACGGCGCAGGCATAAACGCCAACGACAACACGCGGCAGGAACATCTTTACGACATAAACAATAAAGGAAGGTGCATCAGAATATGTATGCTAAAATACATTCTGACGCACCTTCTTTTTTTATATAAAACCTGATGATTTTCTTGTGGCTAATTCATAGCGCAATGCAAAACAATCAAGATTATCTCGTAACAGTCTTATTTACGCAATTCGCCTAAATTGGATTTGTTTTTCTGTCAAACAATCCTTTTACAATATATTTCTCCTTGTCTGTTAAATCTCTCATTATGCAGAATTAGAATACTAACGATAATTGTTTCACCATTAAGCCCGACAATGTGGCAATGCCAAAACTCAACAAGGTCCCAGCTAACACATATTCTGTCTTGGCTGTATCTGTGTCCTTAAATCGAAGTAAAGATTTTGCAGCTATGATAAATCCAACAGCTTCATATTGGCCGATTAGAACAAATACCAATGTCAAGATTCTTTCTAAATTTCCAATGAGTGCCCCTGCATTTTTCATATTTTCGCAAGATTCGGTTTCTCCTATTTTATACCGTTCCAATATCAGTTTTATCAGAATATTTGTAGGTTTCAGACAGCATAATACGGCGAATATAAATATCGGAATGGATATATTGTCACGAAAGTTTAAACATTGAATTGGCAAATGGCACTGCAATACATATTGGTGTGCAATAAAACACAAAACTAAGATATGTACAATCTGGTCTATTAAAAATTGCCACAGTCCTTTGCCCATATATGATTTCACTGCATCAATCAAAAAATGTGTTACAACTATGAGCAACGCATAAAGCCAAAAACCAATGGTTGGAACAAATACCCATGAAAGCAGCCCCATGATTATTGCATGAATATATAGAAAGGAGCTTTTAAGTTTTGATACTTCTTTCCTCTTACAATATTTGTCGCTTTGCAGATAGAAATCTCCAATTACATGAGCCGTCAATAGACTTAACAACAACCAGCTGTTCATATATTTTCAAAATTTAGTTGTTCAAAATAATCCAATGCCTCTTCTATGCAATACCATTTGGCTGAAGTTGAATGCTGATTTATTCCTGACTGCTTTACACCTAATATATCTGCTATTTCCTGCTCACTTTTAGACAAAAGTTTATAATAAACAACCTCACTCTGCCGTCTTGTAGTATTATTGAGCAAGGCATCGGTCAGCATTCCGACCGTTTGTAACGCTGGTTTAAGTTGCTTGTCAGCAGGTTCAATAATGAATGTACCGTTTTTGTTTAGAGCGCCCATTCCGCTTAATGTCCGGCCTGATAAATAAATTGCCTCTCCATCCATGATGCCGTGTTCCTTATCTACAATACGCATATCACCTATTCCCACAGCTATACGTATTCCGTATGTTTGGAACAATTTTTTCTTTTTTGATTCTGCAACAGGAAAAGACTTAATGCAACTCTTAATAATTAGAGCTACCCTAAAGCTGTCCTTGGCCGAAGGCAAAAGGCACTCTATGTAATCTCCTTTTATTATCCTTCCCCAAAATCCCGGAAATCTGTTTTCGAGGACAGAAAATAAATCTTCTATCCTTTGCTTCAAGGCAATGGTTTCTTCGATACATAAAGATGTGGAAGAAACTATATCGGCAGAGATGGCTGCATACATAGATTTAATACGTTAACTATTATTTAATGCAAAGGTATGAATAATATCTATATCGGCAAAATATTATAAGTTAATTAGCTTATAAAAGTAAAAAATAAGCTATTTAACTTATTATGATGTATTATAAGTCCTAACTTTTATTCTCATCTGGCCTATATTTCTAATTCTTCGCCAAGCAATTTGACAAAGTGCTGAACGAAAAATAACTTTTTATCCTGCCTACATGAGCGCACGGCGCAGGCATAAACGCCAACGACGACATACGGCAGGAACATCTTTACGACATAAACAATAAAGAAAGGTGCATCAAAATATGTATGCTATGATACATTCTGACGCACCTTCATTCTTTTGCCACAAATGTGCGCAATAACGCAAGCGCAATAGCCATTTCCTCTCCGTCAGAACAATAGCAACTTCTTTCTATGCAACAAATAAGAAAAATGAAAATAATGATATTCATATTATTTTCGTTTCATTTTCTATAAAATATTGATATTTATATACAAAATCAGAAAAAAAATCGTATTTTTGGCTATGGATATAATTTCTTAACTAAAAAAGGAGGTGCACGAAAAAAACTACGTCTAAATTGTATTGAGGCTTTTTCTGCATTTGCAAAATGTTTATGTAACGACAATGAACAAACGGAACCGGTTGTGAGTAATATTTAAACTGATATAGGAATTTTGTCTCGCTCTATAGATGCAAACGGAGCGACGAACAAATATTACATTGATAAAATAGCCATGTCTTACATTACAGGTTCAAATTGGCAGAATTAAGAGAAAACCATCAGTTAAGTATTGAAAGAAAATACTATCTATGCATTCGGCATGCATAGTTCAAAGCACATTTGGCAAGCGACGAACTTTTATACTGATCAGCAGTAATCTACAAGCCAAATTTTACAAGCATGGTCTAACAACTATAACTTGCAAAATTTGTTTATCTGTGTTCAATAACCTTATTGTAAACGACCTTAAAATAAAAACACAATGAATAAACTTATCTTAATACTTTCACTACTATTCATGGCGCTGCCAACGACAGCACGCAACAATCCTGACGACTACAAAGTAACCTGCACGCTGACAGACGGCACGGTAATTGAAGGTTACATCTCGATTCCTTCCACATCACACCTAATTTCACCGGTATATGACATAAAAATAAGCGATACCTACAAAGGTAAAGCCCGTAAATACACATCAGAAGAAGTGAAAAGAATAGTTTACACGTCAACTCTCAATGACTCCTTACCCTTAATTTACGAATCGGTAAAAGCACAAAATAGTATACCCAATCTATTTAGCAAGGATCCAAAGCCTTTTAAGAAGCCAGTATTCCTACAGCTAATTTACGAAGGAAAGAACGTCAAAGGATATAAAACACTAACCACTGATTATACAGTGAACAATAATAGTACCAAAGTCAATTATGTTTGGCGATATTACTATCTAAAGAAAGGAGATGAGATAGCCAAAGCTTATTGGCTCGGCATAAAAGGAATCTTTTTAGTTATGAAGAAAGCCATGAAACTATATTTCAAGGAGTTTCCTAAGCTGGTAGAAATGGTAGATAAAAAAGAGATAAAAGGAAAGCAGTTCCGCAAAAATCCGGCAATGGTGCTTCCGTTGATGGATAAATTCTACGTGCCCGAAAAATAACAGCCATGTTATCATGGCCTACTAAATATCCATACTCAAAATGGCACTCGTTGACAGTTTCAACGAGTGCCATTTTCATTAGCCGTATCTTGCCATACAGACCCATAAACAAATTATTCATATCATTCCTGATATTTGCGCTAAAGTGTATGTCACAAGCAAAAGAATCACGAAAAGTTCCAAGCTTGTGCAGGCTCTGCATGCTAATATCTTTACTGACAGCTTTCGGGTGAAGTGCTTGTCTTTCAGAGGTTCAAAATTGTCTGTATTGGCAGTTTTTTCGGCTTGACAATTCTTTGTATTATATCTCCGCTTTAGTTGACAACAAAAAGCCTATGACTTACGACCAAAAAGTGGGCCGGTTTTGCATGAAAAGTGGCCCACTTACGGGTCGTAAACGGGCCACTAACAGTATGAAAGTAAATGAATGCGATTTGCTTAATGTACAGTCATACAAAACACATGAAATATTTAGACTGAAAGGAAAAACGTATAAAATAGTTACGATTTTCGGCGTGTTTTTGATTTGCAGGCTGATGCAAGACGCCATGACGGCTGAAAAGGATCAAAAAAACATATGTCTAAAAGCTGCGAACATTAGTTTTAAGCCAAGATAAGTGATTATGATTTGGCCGGAAAAGTTTCTCTTTATCAGATGTGCATACACTTCAGGCCGTCATCAAACCACACGACAGGCATTGCCGCCAGGCTTTTATTTACACGGCGCATCGTGCCTGAGCAATGGCCCATGGCAGCGCGCAGGCTTGCCACAGGCATGAACGTCAGGGCGCAATGCTGTTTAGATAGTTCTCAAGATTAGTGTATCCGTTGCTGCCAAGGACGTTGCGGTCGGCAGGATTGGCAGGGTCGAGGCCGTGCTCACGCTCCCATGCGTCGGGCATGCCGTCATGGTCGGAGTCGGCAGGGGCGGCGGCGCTCTTAAGCTCGGGCCATCCGCCCACATCATGCTGCGAGTCTATTATGCCCGTGGGCACATGGTCATCGCCCGCGTCTTTCCTGCTGCTGTAGCTCTTGCCGCCGAATGTGGCCGTGCCAGAGCGCACCTCTGCCACTATGCGACGGTCTACCGCGTCGCGCACGGGCAGCGAGCATCCCGCCCTGTCGAGCACTGCCTCGTATGCCTCGTGTGGCGTCTGCTCATCTATCTTCATGGCATCCCAGGACTTGCCGAGCCTTATCCTGTCGAGCACGCTGCTGCCGCCCTGCGGCTGCACTCCGCCGTTCCAGTTGTCGCGCGTAACAGCGCCGTTGCCCTCTACCACGTTGCCCTCTACATACCACAGACCGTAATCGTCGTCGCCGCGGCCGCCGGGGTTTACTATACGGTAAGACACCCTGCCGCCGCGCGTGGCCGGACCGGGCTTATAGTAGTTGCCCACCATGTTCACCATTATCGAGCTGAACTCTGGGTTGCCCTTCTGCTGCCTCTCGCCGCCGTAGCTGCTGTTGTAGCCCCAGTTGTAGACAACGTTGTTGCGATAGTCGTTGCGCCCGCCTCCCGACGCCCAGCGCGGGTTGCGGCTCGAGTGATGGGCTATCAGGTTGTGATGATATGTGCTGAGGTCGGAGCCCCATATGCCGCCGAAGCCGTGGCTGCCCTTAACGTGGTTGGAACCGAAGAGGCTCTCGGTGATCATGCACCACTGTATGGTTACGTTCTTGCAGTGATACACCGACATTGTCTCGTCGATGCTCCAGCTTGCCGACACGTGGTCGAGTATGATGTTCTTGCGGCCGCGGCAGCTTAAGGCGTCGTCGCTGCCGCCACTCTCGTTGCCCAGGCGCACACGTATATAGCGTATTATCACCTCGTCGGCGGCTATGCTCAGCGGATAGCGCTTTATGCAGATGCCGTCGCCGGGAGCGGTCTGTCCGGCTATGGTTATGTAGGGGTTGCGTATTGTGAGCTTTTTCTTCAGGTCGATGGTGCCCGACACGCGGAACACCACCGTGCGCGGTCCCTCGGCCTCAACGGCATGGCGCAGGCTGCCCTCGCCCGAGTCGTTGAGGTTGGTAACTTCGTAGACGTCGCCTCCGCGGCCGCCTACGGTAAACTTGCCATAGCCCTCGGCCGTGGGGAAAGCCTTAAGGCCGTCGGCCATGCACAATGCCGGCACGAGGGTAGCTGCAACAGAAAATATAAGTTTCTTCATGGTTCAGTAAGACTTGTTTTAACCTTATATAAAAGCTACAGTGCAGGCTCTGCGCATCACTGCAGCACCTCTGTGCCTTGGGCCACGCTCTCGGTCTCGGTGCTCTTTGTCCACGGCATCTTGTCCTTGGGCCACACGCCGTCTACGATGGGATAGGTAACGAGCTTTGAGGGGTCTATCACCACGTGCTTTATGCGCTTGCGGTGCCATGAGTAGGTGATATGCACCAGTCCGTCGCTCGTCTGTATCACTGCCGGATACGAATACTGCACTGCGCCGGTGCGGTATTCAAGCACGGCGGCAGCCTCCCAGTCGATGCCGTTGCGCGTCATGGCCACGGTCAGTATGCCCCTGCCCTTGCGCCCGCCTATGGTGTCGTTGCGCGTAGAGTGGTTGTAGACAAGCAGATGGCGGCCGTCCTTCAGCGTAACGGCGTCTATGGCCGAGTTGTTGTTGGGCAGCGTGGTGTCAGTTATCGGGCCCCATGTCAGTCCGCCGTCGTCCGACCATGTCTGCGCTATCCTCGTGTCGGGTCCGCTGCCGTTGGGGCGTGCCAGCAGCTGCAGGCGCTTCTGCGAGTGTACGAGGAAGGTGGGCTGAATGAGCTTATACTTTGTTCCGGCAGGATCGCTCAGCGCCGGCGTCTTGGTCCATGTGCGGCCGTTGTCGGTGCTACGCTCCACGTGTATGCGCTTGCCGGGTGCGTCCTGCAGGCTGGCTCCTGCCACGATGGTGCCGTCGTCGAGATACACGGGCTTGTTGACCACAGGACCTACGAAGCCTTTGGGCAGGGCCACGGGGCGGCTCCACGTGAGGCCGTTGTCAGAAGAGGTTATCACGCGGCCCTCGTCTATCGTCGGACAGAGATAATATATCTGTATGTCGCCTCCCTTGAGCTGCACCAGCACCGGATTGAACACCGTGCCGCCTTCGCCGTCGGCTATGGCCACAGGCTCCTGCCACGTGCCGCCCTTGGGCTTGCGTGCCAGCCATATCTTTACGTCCTTGGCGCGCTCGCGCGTGCCTCCGAACCATGTGCATAGCAGAGTACCGTCAGACAGTTCCATTATAGACGATGCGTGACAGTCGCGCGTGGGAGACTTCATGAACACAAACTCCTCGAGCACTATGGCCTGCTTGCCCGGATCGGCCTTGCTGCCTGCCCATGCCGAAGCCGCAAGCAACAAGGAGCATAACAATATTGAAAATTTCTGCATATAATATTAAGTTGTATTTAATGTTTTTTATTTCACTGTAACAACCACACGGGCGTAGCGCGTAAGGCGCGGCGTGCCGTTGTCGGTAACCTCACACACCACGTGTATGGTCTGCCCGGACTTTGCATCGGCAGGAACTGTCAGCATTACATTGACAGACCCGCTGTCTGATATATCAACAGAAGCCGGATATGTGCCGGCCTCGGCATACTGCCACCAGCTGAAGGTGAGGCTGTCGCCGTCGGGATCGGAAGTGCCCGCAGCGCTAAGACTGACCTTGCTGCCCGGCTTGGCCTTTATGTCGGCACTATGCGCCAGCACAACCACAGGCTGATGGTTGGCATCTGCATAAGACTTGACGCACCAGTCGGCACGGGCCGCAAAATCGTTCTGCATTGCAATGCTCCATCTCCACATCGGCTTAAAGTAAGCGCTGCGCTGTTCGTCGGTGGCAGTGCTGCCTGGACGAAGACTGCATCGCCCCCAGCCGTTATCGCCATACCAGCGGCCTTCAGGATACTTATATCCTTCAACAGGCACAGGGTCAAGCCATGTGTTCTCGCGCACCAGCACGTAACGGCCACCCCATCCGCCCCATGAGGGATTCTCCAGATTACGCAGTCCGACATTTATTGTATGCAGGAAAGCCGGAGAGTCGCCCTCTGAACGGAAGTCGCCATTGTCATGAGCCTTATACGAACCACACAAGGCACCATGATTCTGCAATATGTTTTCCTTCATCCATGCGCCTTCATAATACTTCTGCATATAATCAGGCTGAACCATTTTCCAACGGTAGGCGATGGCCTCAAACTGGTCAGATATGATTGTCTTTATGTTGTATTTCTTCCAATGAGGACGTATATAAGCCTGATATGTGCTGTCCTGCTCCCATATAAGGAAGAGCCTCATCTTGTCTGCCACCTCGGCCATGCGCTCAGGATAAGTCTCCTCTATGGTCTTCAGCGCACGGGCTATGGTGTTCGTGCCTCCCCATGCCTGTATCCACACCGGGCGCTTGTCGGCATTGTCGAGCAGCACCTCAACAATACGCTGTGAGCCTTTAGTAACTTTGTCCATTTCACCTTCAGTCTCTACATTGCCAAGATAAGTACGGCTGCGCAAAAATTCAGGTGAAGGATATCTCCTGTCGTGCTTCAGCAGATTGGGATAGACCTCGGCATATGCATTCAGCGTAGGCTCCATCCAGTCGTCACCGGCCCATTTGTGGCCATGCCAGTGATATTGCGAGCTTGATGTTATGATACCCTCAATGTCCCATTCGTTTGAATACAACAGGAAACGCACCAAAGAGCATTCATCGTCTATCTCGCCGTCGCTCGTCACGATAACTCTTGTTCTGTCATCCTGAGCCACAGCCTGGAACGGAGTGCCGCACAGCAATATTATCAACGGCAGGCTCAAAGCTAGAAATATTCTTTTCATTTGAAACAGTATTTATTTTCAGTAACGTCATTTAACAACATTCACTATTACACGGGCATAGCGCGTAAGGCGCGGCGTGCCGCTGTCGGTAACGGCCAGTATGATGTGCATCGTGCCGAGACGGCCGCCCTTGGGCACTATAAAGTAGGCGTCGCGGCTGTCGTGGCCCACTATCTTTAGCGGACTGCCTGTGCGCGCCGTAGCCACGTTGAAGGTTCCCGGCTCGGGATAGTAGAACCAGCTGTACGAAAGGCTGTCGCCGTCGGGGTCAGTTGTGCCTGCTGCGCTCAGTCTTATGGTGTCTCCCGTGGCGGCTGTCATCTCTGCCGCGCATGCCAGTGCAGGCACAGGCGGATGGTTGGCCTCGCCGTAGTCCTTCACGGTCCAGTCCATGCGTGCTGCAAAGTCGTTCTGATAAGCCTCGCGCCAGCGCCATATCGTGGCCTTGTTGCTTGTGTGCCATGAGCCGTCGCAGCCCATCACCTCGTCTTGCGCGTCGGTCCATATCGGCCTTGTCTCAGGCTCAATAAACCAGCGCTCCGTGCGCGGCTGATACAGCTCGTAGCGTCCGCCCCAGCTGCCCCAGTCGGGATGCTCGGCACAGCCCAGTCCGTTGTCAATGAGATACATAAACGTGGGCGAGTCGCCCTCCATCAGAAACTTCATGTAGGGATACTGCTTGCCCAGCTCGCCCTTGCTGCGTATGTGCTCGTCGAGCCACGGATTGTCAACTATGCTGATGTCGGCCCCGGCAAAGCGGCCGTGAAACTTGTCGCCGCTGATGCCGCTCCATGTGGCGTAATGGTATCCGCCAAGGCGATGGAAGCCCGGACTGACGATATAGAACAGGTCCTTGAACGTCTTTCTTATCCACACGCCGCTGTCGTCCTGGTCTGAAATGGCATACACACGGAGCTTCGACACAAAAGCCTTAAGCTCGCTCTCGCTGCGCGTGGCCTTAACCTTCCACAGTGCCTGCGCCAGACAGTTGGGGCCGCCCCACACAAGCACCCACACCGGACGGCTGTCGCTGCGGTCTACGGCCTTGATTATCAGTTCGGATCCTTCAGAGTCCATGCCCTTGCCCACGGCATGCATGCCGTAGTCGGGGCGTCCCTCCTTTATCACCGACAGCAGATAGCCGGCCGAAGGATAGCCCTTCTCGTGCTTCAGCAGATTGTCTCTCACCTTGCCGTATGCCGTCACAATCTCGCGTATGCGCCATGCTGCCGTCTCCTTCTTCTGATGCACCGACGTTGTGGCAACAAGTCCTTCAACGTCCCACTGGTTAGAGTATGTCAGGAAGCGCACCATCGACATTGCGTCGTCTGGCTCGTTCTCAATGTCCGTAAGCACTATCACGCGGGGCTTGCCTGCATTGCCTTTATCTGCCGCGAAAAGCCTCAGCGGCTGAAGCACGGCAATGACAACAAACAGTAATGTAATCTTGATTTTCATGATATTAATATTTTCTGATTTTCAATCACTTGCTGATTATGTTCCGCTAATATAACATTTTTTGTGGCGAGGCACGCAACGCAAAGCACAAATAGCAGTCGAATAATCAAAAATCAATATATCTGAAAGCCGCAGACATTAATCTCAAAGTTTTAAAAAGCAATAAAAAACAACGGTTTATTGCGCCATGTATAATAAAAAAGCTAATTTTGCACGACGACACGCAGTTGTTATCATAACAACATTCTGACCTACATGGCAAGTATCCTTATAGTTGAAGACGACCTTACATACGCAACCATGATGCAGACATGGCTGCGCAAAAAGGGTTTCACGGTTGAGAGAGCAAGCTCCGTAAGCGCCGCGGCACGGGCCGTGACCGACAGTACGGGCTTCGACCTCATACTGTCTGACCTCCGTCTGCCCGACCACGACGGTCTGTTTCTGCTCAACTGGCTGCGCAAGAAGAATATGCAGACGCCATTCATCGTGATGACGAGCTATGCCGAAGTGCAGAACGCCGTGCTGGCCATGAAGTCGGGAGCGTGCGACTATATAGCCAAACCCGTGCAGCCCGATATCCTGCTGCAAAAGATAAACGACGCGCTCGACAGCCACAATGCCGCAGCAGGCGCCACGGCAGGCGCCACGCCAACGACAGCGACAACACAAGCAGCCCACGACAACAACGCGGCGGCAGAACAGAAGACGCACACGGCCGCCAAGAAATACATAGAAGGCACGAGCGAGGCCTCGCGCCAGCTCTACGAATATGTCAACCTCGTTGCGCCAACGCCCATGTCGGTGCTCATTCTCGGAGCCAGCGGCACGGGCAAGGAGTATGTGGCGCGCCGCATTCACAGCCAGAGCAGCCGCGCCGACAAGCCCTTCTTTGCGCTCGACTGCGGAGCCATACCCAAGGACGTGGCGGCATCTGAGTTCTTCGGATACACCAAGGGAGCCTTCACAGGCGCCACGACCGACAAGCGCGGAGCCTTTGAGGAGGCCAACGGCGGAACGCTGTTCCTCGACGAGGTGGGCAACCTGACCTACGACGTGCAGGTGCAGTTGCTGCGTGCCCTTCAGGAGCGCAAGGTGCGCCCGTTAGGCTCGCCAAAGGAGATAAGCGTAGACATACGGCTGGTGTGCGCCACCAACGGCAACCTGGCGCAACTCGTGGCCGACGGAAAGTTCCGCGAAGACCTTTATCACCGCATCAACGAGTTCACCATATATATGCCCGAACTTAAAGACCGCGGCGCCGACCTGTTTCTGTTTGCCGACCTCTTTGTCAGTCAGGCCAACGAGGAGCTGGGGCGCAACGTGGCGGGATTCGACGACAAGGCGTCGGAGATGCTTGCGCGATACAGCTGGCCGGGCAACCTGCGCGAGCTTAACAACGTGGTGAAGCGTGCCACCCTGCTTACGCGCGGCTCATACATCGGCACCGAGGAGCTGTCGAAGGCCATGACGCGCCCCATGAGACAGGAGCCAACAGCCCTGCACGACGAGCAGACCGAACGACAGCGCATAATAGACGCCCTGCGCGCCACCGGCGGCAACAAGACCAAGACGGCCCAGCTGCTCGCCATCGACCGCAAGACGCTATATAACAAGATTCAGAAATACAACATCGAGGCGTGAAGGGGCATTTGCCAATTGAGAATGGAGAATTGAGAATGGAAAAACAAAGTTCGGCGTCAGCCAATTATGATTACTCTTGTGGCGGTTAAAACGGGGATGTTTTAAGGCTGCAAGTTTCACATATTAGTCAGCATAATTCATACTGAAGATTTGCATAGTCAACTTAACTCTATACATTCAGCAAAAACATCGTAACATGATCAGGAGAATAATTATTGCGGCTTTGGCCTTAATGTGCATCATGCCATACACGGCCAAGGCGGACACTACTCTGAGCGAAAGAATATATATACTTTCTTCGATATGGAAAGAAATAAGCAACAACTTTGCATTTCCTGAGAAATTCAAGGAGACTAATCCTGACAGCCTTTACAGATGCTATCTTACTAAGGTCTTGAATGCCGAAAGCGAACAGGAGTTTTCGGACTTAATGACGCAGTTCATGGCTCACTTCGACGAGGGACACACGCGATTTAACGACAGCAACATCATACGCTACAGGGTGCCGCTGATACTTACATGGGCTGGAGACAAACTGCTGATAACCAACACTACAAGGCAGCTAAAACCGCTGTTGCCTGTTGGCAGCGAGATTAAGAAGGTGGACGGCCTGACGCTCGACGAATATCTGCAAAGGCATGTCTATCCGTATGTTTCGGCTCCCAACATGGAATGGAGAAAGAGAAAGGCTCTCGACATATTCCTTACAGGCAAGGAAGGCGCGGAATTTCATATTGAGATAACGACTCCTAAGGGCAAGACCATAAACACAAAACTCATGACAAGCATAAGGAACTACGACGACACTGACGACTGGAGCATCAGACGCGACACGGCAAAATGCCGCATAAAGAAGCTGCCAGGCAACATCATGTATATGAAGATGAGCACGTTCACGTTGCCCGGCACAATAAAAAGCGCTTTTGAGAATAACCTCTCTGATTTCTTGTCTGCCAAAGGCGTGATATTCGACATACGCGGAAACCGAGGAGGAACAGACGAGTCATGGCACAACATAATAAGACATATCGCCGACAGAAACACTAACATATTCGACGGCTTAAAGATTATGACAAGAGTGGCTAACACGGCTTACGAGATGTACGGCAAAAATGTCAGCCAACTGGCCGACTACTATAACGGCGTGGCCATGCAGCCCGTTCAGGAAGGCTGGTTCGTGATGAAGAACAACACGCCCGACTCGTTGAGAATAACCGCCCCCGTTATAATTCTTGTTGACGGATTTACGGCATCGGCAGCCGAAGACTTTGCCGCAACAATGAAGAACCTGTCGCTCGGCAAGATTGTAGGCACGCCGACAGCGGGCGTGATAAGCAGTCCTAAATTCTGCAACTGGGGGCACGGGTACTCGTCGCTGATAGCAGAATGCCGCTTCACCAATCCCGACGGCTCAGATATTATCAACACCGGCATACAGCCTGACGTCTGCATAGAATATACCGAAAGCGACGCACTGGGCAAGACCGACTCGGCACTAACGGCTGCGCTGAAGATGCTGAAAGGCAAAAAATAGAACAAGACATCAACCCCAATCAAAACAAAATCATGATTATGTCCGTTTTGCTCAGTCATTATATGGCATAGCAAAACGGACATAATGCAATATATAAAGAACATTTATTTTATTATATGGCGCTAAGCATGCCGCTCTTTTTGCCGCTGCGGCCTGAGCATCAGCCACACCCCCGACATACACAACAGCCCTACGCTCAGCAGCGTAAACCATATGCAGCGCTCATTGCCCGGAATGCGCACGTCGTAGGGGTTATCCGGATTATACAGCACCCCAATGCTGTCGCCTTCACTACAGAATGGCAGATAGCACTTCTCCGATATATACGTCTTGCCGTAGCGCTCTGTCTCGTAGCTTATGCGCATCTCCCAGTGCGTACGCCTCTTCCGGTGCCGGTATTCTCTCTTATAGCTGAGCTTGTCTATCACGCCCGTGGCATAGCCCAAAGCGCCTGAAGCCTTCGACAGCGACACAAGCCCGTAGACGCCTCCGCCGAGCATGAGCAGTCCTACGACAAAGAGCAAAAGACAAATAATCTTATTGCGAGACGACACCGCACATCTCCCTTCCGTTCCCTGCTCCGAATATCGTTTATCTGTTGTGTATTTCATAATCTAAACCATTTCTGCTACAAAGATAGCCAAAGGCGAGAGCAACGACAAATAAAAAACAACAAAGTTTTTTTCATTTGGCACTGCCGAGCCGCATCCTATCTTATCTAAAGATAGCCAAAGGCGAGAGCAACGGCAAATAAAAACGGCAAAGTTTTTTGATTTGGCACTGCCGAGCCGCACACTATCTTATCTAAAGATAGCCAAAGGCGAGAGCAACGACAAATAAAAAACGGCAAAGTTTTTTCATCTGACTTTGCATTAAAATTATTATATTTGCAACAAAACAAACATCAGACAAAGAATAATGAAAATATATAAAATATGCTTCAGCCCGACGGGCGGAACCGAAAAGGTGGCTGGATTTATTGCCGCAAAGCTCGGCAACGACATAGTAAACATTGACCTTACCGACCGCAAGGCCGACTTTAAGGGCGTTGCTCTCAACGGCGACGACGTGGCCGTGATAGCCGTGCCGTCGTATGGCGGACGCGTGCCTGCACCGGCAGCTGAACGCATAACGCAGATCAGCGGCAACGGCGCAAGGGCCGTAATAGTATGCGTATACGGCAACCGTGCCTATGAGGACACTTTGGCCGAACTGCAAGACTGCGCTGTGAAGGCAGGATTCAGCATCGTAGCAGCCGTGGCTGCAATAGCCGAACACTCTATTGTCCGCCGATATGCCGCCAACCGCCCCGACCAGGACGATTATACCGCACTTAACAAATTTGCCGAACAGATAGCCGCCAAGCTGAACAGCAACTACTCTGCCACGCCTGCAATACCCGGCAACAGACCATACAAGAAGGCCGGAAACGTAGGCTTCGTGCCCCGCCCCACAGCCCAATGCACAAGCTGCGGCCTGTGCGCCTCAAAATGCCCGACAGGCGCTATCAGCGCGGACAACCCTGCAAAGGTGGACAAGAAGGCCTGCATATCATGCATGCGCTGCGCCGCCGTATGTCCTCACGGCGCAAGAAAGGTGAACAGACTGCTCCTCTCTGCAGCAAACATAATGCTGAAGAAAGTATGCTCAATAAGAAAAGAATGTGAGCTTTATCTCTGACATCACAGGGCGTATGACTTTTTCCGGCATCTCACTTACAAGATTCCCCTACCCCTGACAGCAGCACTTATTTGTAAACATTCTTCATGTTTTCCCGACCGTTTGACGCTCTCAGAACACGCATGCTCTTCGCCATACCGCGGTTTGGGGCAGAAAAGGACAAAAAACGGGGCGTTTTGTTAAAACGCTGACTGACAGGGAGTTGCAGCAAATAAGAGAGAAAAACAGAAGTGTTAAAAAACATAACCGGCCCACTTACGCATAAAAAGTGGCCCAGTTACAGATGAAAAGGTGCCATTTCTGAGGCTCAAACCTATAGTTTCAGGCCCAGAAATGAGTGATTTTAGTGGCATTTGTCTGTTTGTTCGCAAACGTATGTTAATGAAACGACGTTCTTATTGTCACTTCATTAACATACATTTACTTTTTATTTCCTAGATTGAAAAATATTTTTGTCATAAGTTTTTACCGCCATCTCCACGCCTCATTTAAACTATGAAATAAAAAGCGCCTATGAAAAATCTAACCAAAATCAGCTCAATATAAAAAATACAGACCGAATACTAATAACCGATTTTGGTTAAAAAAATTTTCATTATTTTGCGTTATCTTTTGTTTATATTTATATTTTTATTTAATTTTGTCGACGAACTAATATATCTGTTACCTCCGGTGAAGCTGAACACAGTTCACTGATAACGGCGGGCATAAGGTCCTGCTGGTGACAGAATGTGGTCGGGGCCTCAAGTGCAAGGCCCATCAGGCTAACACCGGATAAGGTATACAATTTACTTATTTTGCATATTAAAGACATTTACCTGCAACTTGTTACTAACTTAAAGATATTTACAGGCATAAGCTTTGTTATCTGAGAATTGAGCAAACATTTCCTGACGGGTGTGTCTTTTAATTATGTATTTAGCGCTTAACCGCAATACGCTAAGACAAAATGTGCTCGTTGTCTAATGAGAACACCCGGCGAGGCGGGCAAACCTCAAACACCGGATTTGCCTCCGATGTGTCCCCCAGAACGTGTAAATCAGCTAAAGGGGTGTCCCCCCGTAGTGTCCGGAGACAAAGTGCCGACCCGCCCGACAAGCCCGACCAGGAGGCTGTGTGGTTCCTGATGAGGGCTGCATACGGACAGGAGAGAAAAGCCAAAGACATACTTGAGGCGGAAAACATAGAAGTGTTCCTGCCCGTAACCAACAAAATGCGCATAATAGGCGGCAAGCGCAAGCTGATAACAGAATCGTTGATACCCAACTTTCTGTTTGTACACACCACCGAGAGAATGATAAGAAAATACGTGGGAAGCCCCGGGCTCAGTTTTCTTCATCACTATTATATCCCCAACAAAGACGAAAACGGCTGTCCGATAGGCAAAAGCGGAATAAAACCGCTCATAGTTCCCGACGACCAGATGGAGTCTTTCCTCAAATGGTATGAAACTGAAGACGAGAACAAGATGTTCATCTCCGACACTGAGAGCGACATATCCAAGGGGGACAAGGTGAAGATAATAAGCGGTAAGTTTACCGGATTCAGCGGCTTTGTCTGCCGCGTAAAAAGGCAAACCCGCGTGGGGGTAACCATCAATGGCTTCGGCACGATAGTGACAGCATACGTCCCGAAGGCATTTTTACAAAAAGTCACAGAACAGTAAAGAAACAAATTATATCTACAGCAAATATATTTTAAACAGATATGGATATCTTAATCGGTAAATTTGGTAATCAGCCATTTAAACTGACCGAACCAAGCATAAGCCGCGAGCATGCCTTGTTTCATCTTGACGAGGCCACCGGCAAAATGACCCTTAGAGACAACAACTCGACCAACGGCACATGGATAATGTCGGCCAGCGGCAGCTTCAAGCGGCTTACGGGCGAGGTTCCGGTGAGCCTCAACACGCTTGTGCGCCTCGGGGCAAGACACACCTTCCGCATAAAGGAGCTTATGGCGCAGCAGCCGCCCAAGACCGACGACGCCGTGGACATAAGCGAGCTGCGCAACATCTACGAGACCTACAACCGCAACAAGATGTCGCTAGAGGCCAAGACGTCGAACATAATGATGATGAGAATGGCGTCGCTGTCGCTGGGAAGTATCTTTGCCATACTGCTGACGATGCTTCTGCCCAAGGATTTTGCGGGCGACACCACCGCCAGCGCCGCCATCAAGGTGGCAGGCAGCATCATAGCCATAGGCTTCTCGTGGATCATAGTTGACGTGAAGAACCGCAGCCTCATACAGCGCAAGGACCAGAACGAGCGCTTTTTCAGGAAGAAATACTGCTGCCCCAAGTGCGGCTACCACTTCGGCACAAAGCTCTATGAGAACATCCTGGCCGAGGGCAAATGCCCCAACAGCAGCTGCAAGTGCAAGTTCAAGGGAAAATAACAACCTTAAAAAGACATCATATTATGAAACACACAAGCATGATTAAGCTGATATCGCTGTCGCTGATGCTCCTGCTGGCAGCAGCGGCATTTCCGCAGAAGACCTACGTGGTGTCGGTCGGCATAGGCGAGTACAAGTATCCGCAGGTGGCCCCGCCCCTGCCCTGCTCGGTGGGCGACGCCCGTGCCGTGTCGCGCTTCTTCTACAAATACAACGGCAGCAGCGTGTTCATGCTGCTCAACTCTAACGCCACGCGCGACCACATACTGAGAGTGCTCAAGTCGGAGTTTGCCAAGTCTACGCCCAACGACGAGATAATCTTCGTCTACAGCGGCCACGGCGTGCAGGGCGGACTTACCACCTACGAGACCAAAGACGCCTCGAGTCTCATAACATACAACGAGATACAGAACATCATGAAGTCGGCCAAGGCCCGCCGCAAGGTGATTCTGGCCATGGCATGCTATTCGGGAGGACTAACGCTGAAGAACAGCAACGGCGGCAGGACGCCGCAGCGCAGCACGCAGAAGACAAGCGTGATGCTCTACACGTCGAGCCGCGCCAACGAGGTTTCGTGGGAAAGTCCCGACATGACCAACTCATTCTTCATCAGCCGCATACTCGAGGCCTTCAGGGGCGCCGCCGACAAGAACGGTGACAGGAAGGTTACGGCGCGCGAGCTGTTCAACTATGTCAACCCGAGAGTAATCAGCGACACTGAAGGCCAGCAGCATCCACAGATGTGGGGTAAATTCGACGACAGCATGGTGGTCGTTTACGTAAAATAAAAACAACTATAGCAACAATGATAATAAAATGTCCATACTGCGGCCGGCGATTCGAGCTTCAGCGCCGTCCGCCCGAAACATTCTGCTGTCCCAAATGCTCATATAAGGTGCCGTTCAGCGTGATACTGCAGGAGCAGCACTCTGAGAAGACCATGGCAGCGCCGGCATCAGGCGCCCCAGTTACGGCAGGAGGCGAGCCCCAGGGACTGCCCACGTCGGTCATCAACGGACAGGGAGACAAGACGGTGGTGGTAGAGGGCCTCAACGGCGGTCTGAAGACAAGGCTCATACCCGAGCTGCAGCAGAAGAGCAAGGGCATACTGCAGGTGAGCTTCCAGGGCATGAGCTTCGGCACTATTAGCCTGCCCCACGGCAACTACTACAACCTGGGACGCAAGAGCTCTGACAGCACCGCACAGATAAAGATAACACCCGACATAGCCATGAGCCGCATACATGCAGGCATGCGTACCGTGAAAACGCCCGCAGGGCAGATTGTCTACCAGATAACATCCGTGAAGACAGAAAACCCCGTATACGTCAACGGGCATGCCATACCCAAGGGCAAGGCTTACAGCCTGAAGACGGGCGACATGATAAAGATGGGCGAAACCCTGATGAGGTTTCAAATGGTGTAAACACTGAACAACGATAGATTATGTCACAGAACAAGACAATAGTACCGGGCGTCGACTACGACAACCCCGGAAGCAGCGAGTATGACGAGGCAGCGTTCAGCAGCCTCTACACACGTTCGGGCAACGACGACAACCGCACGTGCATAGCCGGCGCGCAGGGACAGGGCTTCCAGGCACAAAGCGCGTCAGGCGCAGCCGTGGCCGACAGAGACACCCGGCAGATAACCATGCAGAACCGCGTGATAGTGGGCTGTCTCTTCTCCATATCCCACGGACTGCTTGGCGAGATGTTCCCGCTCTATCTCGGACGCAACGCCATAGGGCAGGCTGCCGGATGCGACGTGTGCCTAAGGGAGAAGACCGTGTCGCCCGAGCACGCCATACTCTACATACGCAAGGAGGGTAACCCCGCGCGCTTCAACATGACCATAACAGACTACAACTCGGCCAACGGAACCGAAGTGAACGGCACCGACGCCAGATATAACACTCTGACCGTAAACGAGAACGACGTCATAAGCATAGGCAGACACTACAAGCTGCTCGTAAAGACATTCAACGTGGAGGAGGCCGGCCTCTTTGAGGACGAAGGCTTTGAGGAGACAGGCATGGCGGCTGCAAGCGCCGCAACGGCAGCAGACGCCCAACCCGAGGCTGACATACAGGACAACTTCTACTCACCATCGGGCAGCAGCGACGACTCCTCACGCACCGTCATATCGGGCATGTTCTGACACGCCGGCCACACGCCCGTAAACCATCATACAGAAACATATATCGCTTGACAATGAACGATAACCATCCTACATCTATAATCGGCCTTGAAGAAATAAAACTCATAGCCTCAACAGACACATGCGAGGCATACGGACGCTCCGGCATAGGCGGACGCGAAGAAAACCAGGACTCATACGGCGGCATGGTCAGCGGCAGGGCTGTCATCCTGACCGTATGCGACGGCATGGGCGGCATGAACGGCGGACAGACGGCATCGCGCATAGCGGCCACGGAAATAGTGCAGACCCTGGCCGAAGTGCCGGCAGAGAAGATTGGCCCCGAGGCCGTGAGCAGCGCCGTTGCCAACGCCAACGCAGCCATCTACAGGCGCGCGCTCAACGACCCGCCGCTGCGCGGCATGGGCACCACGACGACGGTTGTGGCCATAACGCCCGAGGCGGCATATCTGACACACATAGGCGACAGCCGCATCTACCAGCTGAGAGGCGGAAAAAAGATATTCAGAACCTTCGACCACTCAAAGGTGTTCGAGATGGTTGCGAAAAATCTGATGACCGAAGAGCAGGCGCGCCTGTCGAGCTTCTCCAACATAATAACAAAGGCCCTGGGCATAAGGCCGCAGGCTGCTGTCCAGGTGGAGAAGATACCCTACAGGGCCGGCGACAGGTTCATACTCTGCTCCGACGGCATATGGAACTGTGAGCCCGAACCTAAGATCATAAAGATGTTCAACGCCTCAAAGCGTCCCGACGAAACCCTGCGCTATCTGACAGAAAGAGTCAACGCCATAGGCATACAGAACGGCGAAAACCACGACAACCTTACAGCAATAGTTGTCGACATGAAGAAAGACTCAACATACCAGTACAGCTACATGCGGCGCATAAAGGACGCTCTGTCAGAGCAGATAAGGCAGATAAAGAACAAGAAATAAAAAAGATAGACATAACGCATGAAGAAAATAACAGTAGGACGCGGCAACGACTGCGACATTGTCATACCCGACGAAAGGGACAACGTGAGCAGACACCACATGGTCATCTCGTTCAACCTGCTTGGCAAGATGACCATAAGCGACACAAGCAGCAACGGCACCTTCATCAACGAAAGGAGAATGCTGAAAGGAACATCCATACCCGTAACAAGAAACGACAAGATAAGGCTCGGAGACCGCTGGAACTTCGACTGGAACCTGGTAAAGGACCCTTACGTAACAATGCGCAAGACAATTATTGCGGCAGCCTCACTGCTGGTTGTTGTCATCATTGCTGCAGTATGGCTCATGTCTGCCGGACTGGCGCCGGCACCCGAAGCTGCTCCTGCTGCACCTAAGGAATATGTAGAGCAAGGCAAGGGCGAATGGAACAAAGACTCCACCAACAAGGTTGCCCCCACGGAGATGTCGATACCCATAGGCACCAAAGCCGCTGCCGGCGACAACGACGCAAGCACCCGCAGGCGCAGCAGCAGAAAGCAGAGCGCAGGCAAAGCCGTAAAGGCTAAAGGCAACGCAGGGCAGACCAAGGCATCGGCCAACGTGAATGCACGCACGGACAACATGCCTGTAATAAACTGACAATAAACACATCCGGCAGCATGGGCAATAAGCCAAAGGCCGGATGGCTGACATAAATACCGACCGGCATTAAGGATTACAGCAACAGCTGCCGGCAGAAAGCAGATAAAACACAGAATAATAAAAACGTTTTTAACAATAATGCGGACAACTATATACAAGACTGCATCAGCAGTTGTTCTCCTGTTGACCATCATAATTCCTGCATACGCACAGCAGGAAACCACCCTGATAATGAAAAACGGCTCAAAGATTACGGGCAACATCGTGGTTCAGAGACCCGGCAAGGACATCACCGTGGAGGCAACAGAAGCACTGCTGGTGGTCAGCGACGGCGAAATAAAGTCGAAGAAAGACAAATATGTAAGATACGAAAAACTTCCGCGCGAATGGAAGCGCTGGGCCATGGAAACAAAGGCTCTGCAGGGGAACGCCGACGGGCGCTATCTGATGATGCACAGCATAACAACAGGAAACTACACCTACACCGACGTGGTGAAGACCGAAAAGGGCAACGCGCAGACCGACACTTACCTGCAGGCCGTGCCGACAACATTCAGCATAAAATGGAACGACATACAGGAAATCAGGCGCAAGGCTCCTGAGGCTGAAGAGGCCACGGGCGTTGACGACGAGGTGGAGACGGCGGCAGGAAAGACTTACCGCGGAACCATAGTGTCGCAGAAGATAGGACAGACGCTGGCTGTAAAGACCAGTTCGGCAACGGTAGAGCTGGGCATGGGCAACATACGCGAGATACGCAAGGTGGCACGCTCGCTCTCGCAGCCGCTCTTCGGTCAGGCAGGATTTGTCAACACGATAGTGATGAAGGACGGAACATCCAAGGACGGCATAATGACAGTTCAGCATTATGGCGCTAAGGCCGACGACCAATATGTAACGCTGCTGCACGAGGACGGCTCGAAAGAGAAGATACTAGCAGCCGACGTAACGGAATACAGGACAGCATACACCGGTGAAGACGACGAGACATACAAGCCCGGCAGAGTCTACGTAAACGAGTTTGCCATATCAAGGGCAAGGACAATGACCGAAGACGGCGTCACGGCCTATGTGGACAAGAAGGTGTATCCCTTTCCCGAAGGCATCGTTACCACCTTCAAGGCTGCCGGCGCCAAGTTTCAGGGCAGCTGGTACCTGATAGCCCTCGACAACGTGGAACTGAAAAACGGCACAAAGAGCCAGGGCTACACCACCAAGACAAGAAAGACCAACTGCATTGACCCGTCGACAACCGACATGTCGGGCGGCATTAGCAGCATATCGTTCACCTATCTCTCACCCGGCTTCTATGCCCTCGTATGCGACGACAGCCCTGAAACCTACGTGATAAAAATAACCAAATAGGCATACATAAAAATAAATATATGCGCAGGCTTTCAGTCTATATCTCCTATAATGAACGACGCCCGCCTGAAAAAAAATTTGAGTTAACCGTAAGAAAGTCATCCTAAACAAATCTATACTAATATAAAGGCAAGGCCGGCTAAGGGCTGAAGCCTCTGAGAACAGAAAACGAAAAAAAATAACCATTAAACTGTAAGATTATGAATACTAACGGAACTAACCCAGGAATGAACGTTGAGGATTATGAGGATAAAGCCATCCAGAAGAGCAATGCAGCAAAGAGAATAGCTGTTGGCGGAGCAGCCTTCTTAGGAGGAGCGGCAGTGGCCGGCGGAGCAGCCTATGCGGCAGGACAGCCTGAAGGACAGACGGCAGACGAGACGCTTACAACTGAAGACATAATAGGCGGAGCCGAGGCAGGAAGCGAATATAAGGAAGCTGAAACACAAGAAACCCAGGAGACTCACACCGCTACGCACACAACGACAGAACACGTGGTGATAGTGGAGAAACCGGCGGCAGAAGTGTATCATGAGGAGGCACAGGCGGCAGAAGAGCCGAACGTAACATGGGACGAAACCACAAACTTCTATGTAGGCGACACAAAGATAGGCTCTATCGAGGAAGGCACCATCAACGGCCATAAATTCGCAATAGCCGACGGCGACGGCGACGGCGTGGCTGACCTGCTCGCCGTAGACTCAAACGGAAACAACCGCTTCGACCAGGACGAGTTCATGCAGCTCAGCGAATCGGACAACATACACATGGGACACGAAACGGCTCAGGTAACCAACGAGCGATTCACCCCACAGGAGATAAACGGATACGATGAACAGCATCAAGCAAATGAAAACTATATAGCACAGAACCAGGAGCCTATATACAACAACTTTGAAGACGAGAAGACCGGCGAGGCATACCACGGCGACTTCGCAGAGAACAATCCTGACTACAACCCTAACGGACTGGTAGACGGATATAACTCTAACCAGTATCTGGCAGAAAACGACAGATATTCAGCCGAAATGGAAGGTTTGCCCAACCCTGAAAGCCGTATAGACGACGGATTCAACGAAGACATAGCCGAAAACGACATATATGCTGCCGACGAACAGCCTGAAGAATATATAGCCGAGAACGATACTTATACTGACGACAGCACATACACTCCCGAAGTGGACGATCCTGCAATGGCACAAGCCGAAACATACGGCGAGCCTGACAACATTGAATACGACAGCGACCTGGCCGAAAACAATGCTGATGCCGAGGCCGACGAGAACAGCGAATCGCTCGACTCCATGATGGAGAATGAGGAGTTTCTTGGATAAATAGAGAAATAACACAGATAGTCAAACAATAAAAACAATTAAGAATATGCCTAAGAAAACTTGTCCAAACGGACATATATACGACTCTAACATCTATGGTGACGAATGTCCGTTGTGCCCTAAAGACGGCAACAGCACACAGTTTAACTCAAAACAAGATTTCGGAATGCCTCCGTTCGACCAGGCTCCTGACTCAGCATACAGAACACGCGTTGCCCCTCCTGCAGGAATGCCGCAGCAGGGGGCAATGGGTTCGCCTGTGATGGGCGGAATGGACGCTGCCGGCGAGACACGCTTCCCCGGACAGCAGCAGTCGGCACAAAGACCCGTGAACGGCACCATAATCAGACAGCCCAAAGGCGTGCCCACGGCACAGGGACGCAAGCTGGTAGGATTTCTGGTAACCTACAACCGCGATCCGCTGGGCAAGTCATACAACATTTATGAGGGCAAGAACTTTATCGGACGCGACCGCTCATGCGACATCTGCGTGCCGGAAGACAAGCAGATGTCGGGCCGCCACATGTCGCTCCTTTACAGAAACGTGGACAACAAGTTCAAATACCGCGACGAGCAGTCGAGCAACGGAACCTTCGTCAACAAGGAGCTTTCTGACGAAGGCGAACTGAAGAACTACGACATAATACGCCTGGGCAGCACCGTGTTCATTTTCATAGCAATACCACAAATAGGATAATATCATGGAAAACTATATAATAGCCAACTGCACCGACACGGGCAGGGTGCGCAGCGTTAATGAAGACAGCATGACCACGTTCGACTCTCCAAACGGAAGAGTCGTTGTAGTATGCGACGGCATGGGCGGACAGAAGGCCGGCGACGTGGCATCGCAGCTCGCCGTGGCCGTGATACAGGACATCCTGACCGACAACACATTCGCCACAGCCGAAGAGGCTATCAACAGCTCTATCATTGCCGCCAACCAGGCCATACTGCGCAGGGCTTCGCAGAACGACGGACTAAGCGGCATGGGGGCTACATGCGTGATGATCATCATCAGGGACGGACAGGTTTACTACGGCTCTGTGGGAGACAGCCGCATATACTACGTGGCCAACCGCAACATACATCAGATAACCAAAGACCAGTCGTATGTCCAGGCGCTCGTCGACTCAGGACAGATAAGCAAGGAAGACGCCGAGCATCATCAGGACAAAAACCAGATAACCAATGCCCTCGGACTTGAGAACATGACACCTCCCGTGATAGGACAGATGCCTATAACACCAGAGCCGGGCGGTGTGTTTGTGCTGTGTTCCGACGGCCTCAGCGGCATGGTCAGCAACAATGCCATACTCAACACCGTAACACGCTATGACCTGCCGCTGAAGGAGCGTGCAGACATGCTGGTGAGCCAGGCCAACGATGCAGGAGGAGTAGACAACATAACGGTGCAGCTCGTGGAGTTTCCAGGCGGAGGAGGCAAGCGCGGCAGCATGCAGCCCAACGGCTACACCTCAACACGCGCAAAGAAAAGCCACACGCTGCTTTACTCCATAATAGGCCTGCTGATGGTGGCAATAGCCGGCGGAGGCATCTACTGGTACCTGAACAAGGACAGCAAGCCGCAGACAAAGCCCGAGGTAATAATGAAGAAGACACAGACACAGGCAAAGCCGCAGCCGAAAGCTGAGAACGCTGAACCTTCAGCACCCGAGACTACGAATAGCACAAAGGAGGTGAAGAAGGTGATAACCGTAAAGGAAAGCGAGCCCGTCAAGACCGTAAAGCCAAAGGTTACAGACAACAAAATATCTACAAAGAAAGCCATCACGAAAGAAGCTCAAAAAGCAACTGACAAGAAAGGAAGCTCAAAGACAGAAGAGATAAAGAAAAAGATTGTCGAGGAAAAGAGCGGAGACACCGGCAGGAAAGAGAAAGATGGCATTGTGTATGAAAATCTAAAAGGCGAAAAATAATTATCTCGATGAGACAAATTGCTAACTATATCATTGACGACGAGCCTATTGCCCGTGGAGGCATGGGGAGAATATTCCGTGCACGCGACACCAAGGGCAACATAGTGGCGATAAAGGAGATTCTCCCGGAATTTGCCACCGACTGGTCGATAATAGACAGAATAGAAAAGGAGGTGAAGTTCCTTGTAAGAATAGACCATCCCTCTATCGTAAAGCTCTATTCGGCCTTCCGCGACGAGCACACACAGTGCTACTATATCGTCATGGAACTTGTTGAAGGACTGAACATCGAACAGTATGTAACAAGGCATGGCCCCATACCAGAACAGCAGGCTGTGGAGATGATGATGAAAATACTCGACGCGCTGCAGTGCGTACACGACTCACACATCGTGCACCGCGACATCAAGCCGTCGAACATCATGGTGCGCCCTGACGGCAGCATCTGCCTGCTGGACTTCGGCATAGCCAAGGATCTTGACAACAATAACGGCAACACCATACCGGGCTCTATACTCGGCACAAACGGATATATGAGTCCGGAGCAGGCTGCCGGCTACTCCATAAACTACCGTTCGGACATATATGCCGTAGGCTGCGTGTTCTTCTATATGCTCACAGGACACCATGCCTTCAACACGCTCTCCAACGAGTTTGAGACGAAAGACTCGATAATAAACGACGAATTTCCGAAGCTCTCCAAATACAAGAAGGGCATATCCGACGTGCTGCAGAAGGTGCTCGACAAGGCTACGGCCAAGAACATGATGCAGCGCTACCAAAGCTGCTACGAGTTTATGTCGGCACTGAGCAACGGCACCAACGTAAGCAACATATCATCGCGCAACATGCCGGTGAAGATATCCGTAGGCCGCGAGATGTGCGACATCATAGTGAACGACTCGGCACGAAAGATAAGCCGCCACCACGCTGACATAGAGCTGAAGGAGTTTACCGGAGGAAAATATTATGTGTTTACAGACTGCAGCTCAAACGGCACTATCGTAAACCGCAAGTCTGTATGCAAGACCTCGGTAAACATCCCCGCAAGCGGGCCTGCCCCGGAGATTTATCTCGCAGGAGTGATTGAGGGACATCTCGACTGGAACAAAGTGGTGGAAGAACTCGACAAGCGTGCACGTGCCATACAGGACGCGGAAGACACGCCGACGGAAGATGACAACACCGTGTCGGAAACGACAACCATATCCAAGCCCAATGAAGAAAACGCTAAATATGTAGAGAAGGATGCCACGGGATGGCTGATAGCAGCCTACATATTTGCCATTCTCGGCGGATTCTTAGGAATAATACTTGGCACGGTGGTAGCCACAGGAAAGGTGGAGATGGTGAGCGGCGAAAAAATATACAAATACAAGTCTGACCACCGCAGGCTCGGATGGGGTGCGGCAATATTGTCCATCATATCCATGGTCGTGTGGAAATTCGTCATCCTTGTGTGATAACCTTCCATTACTGATATATAAGACTCTTGGAGACATTACCCGCCGGCGGAATTATCCTGACTGGCAGCTGACAGTTATAGTTTCAAACGATATCATTTCAGCCTGCGGAACATGGGCTTTCGTCTTCTGAAAGATAACCTTTCACAACATAAAAGGACACCTTTTGGAAACCTGCCGGAATCAAGAGAAAACCGTAAGAAAAAGCCGCAGAAATGCGACAGACCGTAAGTTCCGGCGCCATGGCATAAAAAAACCTGACGTCTACCTTGAAAATCATTCATTGAAGCAACATGATACCGACAGACATACTTAATTATAGAATTGTGCGCCACCTGGGCTCAGGCGGCATGGGCAGTGTTTATCTTGCTGTAAACACAAACATTGACCAACAGGTGGCAATAAAGGCCTTGAAACCTGAAATAGCCCGTAACCCCGCGCTCCGCGCACGATTCAAGCAAGAGGCCGAACTGCTCTGCTCGCTCGACCATCAGGGCATTGTGAAGTTCCTCAACTATGTTGAAACGCCTGAAGGCGTGTTCCTTATAATGGAATATGTCAAAGGAATAACGCTCGAAGACTTCATCAACAAGAAAAACGGTCTGATTGTCGAAAAGAAAGCCTATCCCATGATATGTGAGATACTTGATGCGTTTGAATATGCCCACTCCAAAGGCATTGTTCACCGCGACATCAAGCCCTCGAACATAATCATACAGGAAGACGGGCATATTAAGATAATGGACTTCGGTATAGCCCAGATTGTGTCTGAGGCGAACATGGCTGACAGCAGATACATAATGGGCACACCGACATACATGAGCCCCGAGCAGATTTACGGCAGGAACGTAGACACCCGTTCGGACATATATTCAATCGGAGTGCTGATTTACCACATGCTGACAGGCCGCGCACCGTATGACTCAACCATGCTTACGGCGCAGGAAATAAGGCAGAAGGTGGTGAGAGAAGACATGCCGCGCATGGCAGAATATTATCCTTATATATCAAACAAGATACAGGAGGTTGTAGACAAAGCCACACAAAAGATTCCCGAAGCACGCTATCAGTCGTGCATGGAGATGAAGGCCGCCGTGAAGAAAGCCATTGCCCCCGACCCTATACCGCGCCCGCTGATCTACGGAGGAGCAGCCGTCGCGGTGATACTGATGCTCGTGGGCTTCTTCACATGGGACTACTACCGCACAAAGGTAAAATACTATCGCGATTATGTTGAAGTCTACGGCATACCCGAAGGAGTGGGCCGGCTGAGCAGCAGCGAAATGTCTCACCGCGAGGCGTCGTACCGCTTCGAGTATTCAAGACACAAGCTCCGCCGCGTGTCGTACGTGAACAGCAAGGGCAAGCTGGTTGACCATCACGACTCTGAAGACAAAGACCGCATAGTTGACATGACGCTGCTCTACACCGAAGGAAGCGGAAAGGTTGACTCTGAGAAATTCATGGACCGCAGCGGCAAGGTGCTGTACGTAAAAGACTACGACAGCAACATGAAGACCTGCACCTTCAAGCTGGACGACGAACTCGGCACCGAGATGACGCTCAACGCACAGGTGAAACTCTTTCAAAGCGCATTCGATGTTTCTCTCGACGGAAAGGGAAAGATATCAAAGTACATTCTCGAATACGATGACGAAGGACATCTCGTGAAGGTTGAATATGCCGGATTCGGCAATGTCAGGGTGCCCGACGGACAAGGCATCTTCGGCCGCAGATATGTCCTTGATGACGAAGGACGCGTAATAGAGGAACACTATCTTGGAAAAGACGGCAAGCCCAAGGCCACACAATTCGGCCTCGGCGTGAAGAAATTCACCTACGACGATGACGGCAACCTGTCTAAGATTGTTTACCTCACGGTGGACGGAAAGCCGAGCAGCGACGGCAACAACTGCCCGGTGGTGCTGCTGACCTACGACAAATGGGGCAACCGCACATCAGAGAAATACACCGACATAAACGGCCAGCCGATGATACGCAAGGACGACGCATTTGCGGGCATACTCTACGAATACAACGACGACGGCACATGCAAGAAGAGACAGTATCTCGGAGTAGACGGCAGGCTGACATACGTTAAAGGCGTCAGCGGATATGTCAACGAGTATGATGACAACGGATACCTGTCGGGCATTTCGTATGTCGATGCCAAAGGAAATGCGGCATACTTCAACGACACGGATGACGAAGCCACATATTCGAAACAGAAATTTGTCAACGACGACAAGGGGAACATTATCGACCACAAGCTGCTCGACGCGTCGGGCGAACTCGTAGAGACGGCATACTTTGCCCACAAGAAAAGCACATACGACTCGCTGGGCAACATGCTCACAGAATATTACTTCGACAAAAACGGAAAGATATACGCACCTGCCAAACTGGGATACGCCGGTCTGGAGGCAAGATACGACAAGCAGGGACGCCTGGCAAGACTCACCTACATGGGCGCGGCCAAGGAGCGCATAATGCTCTCAGACATGCACTTCTGCTATTTCACCAAAGAATATGACGCCCGCGGAAACTGCACGAAGTTCTCTTACTTCGACGACAAGGACAAGCCGGCCATGACATCACAGGGAGCGTCAACGGTGTGCTATGAATATGACGACAACGGAAACGAGACAGCGCGCTACTTCCTCGACACCGAAGGCCGTCCGTGCGTGCTCAACAATTTCTGCTCACGCGTGGAATACGAGTACGACAGCCAGGGCAACTGCATATCAGAAAGGCACAAGAACACCGACGGAAAACTGATGTCGGTGTCGGGAGTGGCATACTATGAGTGGGAGTTCGACCAGAAAGGCAACGTAACGGCCGAACGCTCCATGGGCACAAACGGAAAGCTTGCCGCAGGGAAATATGAGATCAGATACAAATATGACGGACGCGACAACGTAACCGAACGCTCATACTTCAGCAGCGGAAACAGGCCGGCACTGTGTGACGGGGGATATCACAAAGAGGTGATGAAATACAACTCGAACAACATGTGCGTGCAACAGGAATACTACGGAACCGACGGCAGGCTGAAAAACATCAGCGGACAGAACCTTGCTGTCATAAAGCGCGAATACGACGAGCGCGGAAACAAGACCTCGGAAGTGTTCTTCACGCAGAACGGCACACGAGGATGCGACAACGAGAAGGTGCACAAATACTACAACCAGTACGACAGAATCGCCAACAAGGTGAGCCATCAGATTTCATTCGGCATTGACGGCAAGCCCGTTGTAGCCAACAACATCGCGGCTGAAGGCCGCACCGTCTACGACAAGCGGGGCAACATGACCAAGATAATGTGCTATGACGGATACGGAAAGAGCATAAACGGCAGACAGGGATGGAGCGAGTGCAGATTCACATACAACGAAGCCGGCGACATCACCTCGAAGGCATACTTTGACATCAACGGTAAAGCCGTTGCCGACAAGAGCGAGAAGATACACAAGTATACATACACATACAACGGGATGCGCATGCTAAGCAGCGAATCTTATTACGGCGCCGACGGCAAGCCGGCAAACACGGCAAGCGGATACAGCACCGTAAAATATAAGTACAACAAGCAGAACCAGCTTACGGAAACGGCATGCTACGGAGCCGGAGGCCGCCCCGTGGACAACAGTCAGGGATGGCACCGCCTGGTTTACTCTTACAGGGCTGGCACACAGTATAAATGCGTCTTCTACGACAAGAACAACCGCAAGCTGGGCACAGCCACAAACACAGACGGCAAATGGAGCCTGCAGGTGGAGCAACGGCAGAACATGACCGGAGGCTATGGCTGGCAGGCAGCATGGCGACAAGCGGCAAGAGAGTGCCCCACGAGGATAGCCGACGGACTGACAATAGAAAGCGTAACCGTAGGCAACGACGCCGTTACCCTGGCCGTATACATCGAGAACTTTTCATCAGAACAGATAACAAGCGAAATGCTCAACGTCCTGCGGCAGTTTGTGTCAACACTTAGAAAGTCGACGTCGACGCCGTCGTATGTTGACATACGCATGATAGTGTACGACATGAACCACGAAAGGACAGCCATAATATAAAAGAATAAGAACAATAACACCTATAAGACGATGAAAACTTTAAAAATCATTATCTGCCTGCTTTTAGCGTTTACGGCATCAGCATCGGCAGGCGATCTGACTCCGGCTCAGAAAGACGCACAGCTAAAACTTTACAACTATTTGCAGAAGAAGAAATACGAACCTTCTGTCGACACGTCTGACAACAGTGTATGCTTCCGCCGCGAGGGAGTGCTCTACTGGATAACGTTCGACGAAAACTCGCCCATACTCTACACCTTCCACAGAAAGGCATTCAAGGTGGGTGCTGACGAGATGTCGTATAAGCGCATACCCAGCATAATAGCTGCCAACGAGGTAAACCGCAAGCACAAGACCGTGAAGCTTACCGTTGAAGACAAGAAGGTTGAGATAGCCATACAGGTATATGCCGCAAAGACCGAAGACTTCACGGCAGTGTTTTCAAGCTACTTCTCAAGATTCGAGGATGTAGACACCGACTTTAAGAACGAATACCAGACGGCTCTAAAGGCTGAGCGCGAATCAATGAACAGACTGGAAGAGGAGGCACGCAAGGACCTTCCGCCAAGCGTGCTCACCGACAAGATTGTCAACATGTCATTCCGCCTGCTCGATGCTGACGGCGTGGAGAAGACGGCCTACGACCAGCCTCTGCGCAGCTTCAACGCAAGATACATACAGGCACGCATAGAGTTTGCGCCATGGAGAGAGAAGGCACAGGACTTCGACCTGCAGCTGAGGGTTACAAGACCTAACGGAAAGACCATCTGCATGCCAGGAAAAAAAGTAACCTCGGAGATGAACATAACACTCGAGAAGTCGAAGAAGAACCAGATGATAGAGTTAGGACAGTTCGGCTCGCCTAAAGAAGGATTCTGGAAGGCCGGTGAATACAAGGTGGAAGTCATCGAGTCGGGCGACGTAATTTACACCACCACGTTTAATATCCTGTAAAACACACACAACATGAAAAAGCTAATCATATTTGCCGCCATAGCCGTGCTGACGGCGGCTTTGTGCGTAAGCTGCAAGCAAAAGAACAAAGACATTGAACTGCTGCAGAACTTTGTTGAAGAGATAAACTCACAGCCGGGCAAAGACCTTGCTAACGGAACCGTGCTGACAAAATGTGAATACAAGCAGGGCGACAGCCTCTTCACATACAGGATAAAGATAAGCGACGACCGCTTCAGCAACGTTGCGGCAGACTCGGTGAAGAGCACGTTGTCAAAGAAGCTGACAGAGCCGGGAATGCAGAAACTTGTAAAGATACTGTCGCGCAATTCTATCGGACTTCAGTATGTCTACGAGATGGAAGGCAACGAGATGAGCGTAGTGTTCACTCCTTCTGAACTTAGCACACAGCAGAATCAATAACATTTCATCAACGTTGTGTCAGAACCGGATTTGCCCGTACACCTGGCTGCAGCAGCAACACGTTGCATGCTGCGCCTCAGGTAGCGGTCAAAGCGGTTCCGGCACTTTTTTATTATAACACATATTGTCATGACATTCACAGATTCAGTCAGATCATGCATAAACAAATATGCCACCTTCAGCGGGCGCGCATCGAGGTCAGAATTCTGGTGGTTCTGGCTTTTCATCTTTATTGTGCAGATCGTTTCGCTCACCATATTCTCCGTCATAGGCTATCTGCTGGGAGGCTACGACGGCTGCACGATATCATTATCTATCTGTTCAGTATTATGCATCCTGCTGCTCACCGTGCCATACTTATCGGTGCTTGTCAGGCGCCTGCACGACACTAACCACAGCGGATGGTGGTATTTCATATCGCTGATACCGCTCATAGGCACAATATGGCTGATAATACTTCTTGCCACCGACAGTGACGAGGAGAACAAGTACGGCCTGCCTGTTTATTAACACACAACACCTTTACAAGCAAAGAACTGAAAAAACAACAATAAAAAAATGGCAAAAATAAGACTACAGGGAGAAGAAGAGAAAAGAAAAAACATATGTTTTGAGGTTGACACCGCCAATCCGCCAATAGGCGAAGGAGGCATGGGCAAGGTGATGAAGGGCGTCTGCATAGACATCGCGACCAACATATCGCGCCCCGTCGCCATAAAGTTTCTTTATGAAGACCTGCCGCCACACGCCATCGAGAGGGCACGGCGCGAGGCATCAATACGCCTGCGCAACGACAACCTGATAGAGATGCTCGGATTCATCGAAACCGAGACTAAGCACGGCACGATGACACGCAAGCACTACCACGTTGTCAGCGAGCTGCTTAACGGCATTCCGCTGTCGAGCATCTTTGAGGGCAAGTGCACCGACGCCGACGGCCACGAGAATCCGTTTGCCAAGAAGCTGCTAAAAGAGTTTCAGGCAGACTCCGTACACTTTGCAAAAACCATAATGCTCAACGTGCTTTCAGGACTCATAGCGCTGCACGACGCTGGATACGTACACCGCGACATCGACCCGTCGAACATCATGCTGACCGAGGACGGACACATCAAGCTGATCGACTTCGGTATAGCGAAGCAGGTGAACAAGCTCACCACCAACGACCGCGGACTGACAACTGCCGGAACCTTCATGGGTAAGGCTGAATATGCCGCGCCAGAGCTTGCCATAGGCGACCTGAAACACCAGAACCAGACCACCGACATATACGCCATGGGCATACTGCTCTATCAGTGCATCGTGGGCCATGTGCCGTTTGAAGGACAGTCGCACGTAGTGCTCGAGAAACAGCTGCACAAGAAAATTCCACTCGCACAGATCAAAGACCGCGGCATGCGCAAGATAATAGAATGCGCCACCGACAAAGACCAGAACGTGCGCTATCAGACAGCGGCACAGATGCGCGTGGCGATAGAAAACCTCGACGGCAAGAAGCGACAGCTCAAGAAGTCGACAAGAATAACCATAGCTGCCGCCTGCGCAGCCATAGCGGTTGCCATAATAGCCATAGGAGGCGTGTCATATCACAACAAGAAGGTGGAGCAGGAGCAGATAGCTCTCGAGATAAAAGCCACCAACGACTCGCTGCGCACCAAGACCGAAACCCTCACTCTCACGGCCGACAAGAGCCTCGCCACGGGCGACAGGCACGACGAGGGATACGAACGCCACTATATCGACGCCTACAAGAAATACATGGAGGCACTGGCCATTGCCAAAAAGATAACAGAGAACAAGCCTGACACCAAGAACATAAGCCTCAACCGCGACAAGGCCAAGGACGCCCTGCTGAAGGCAAAGGCCGAACTGGAAGCCAAGGCTAAAGACTTTGAGGCCAGCGACATGCAGGATATAGCCAAAGAATTCCACACCAGAGTTAAGAACATTACAGACGCATTAAGTTATAATCCATAATCTTTTTTTGAACTATGAGTACTATTGCCAAACTTCTTTTAACCGTTGTCATTGCCGTGTTGTCTCTTCAGGCCAACGCACAGACCGCCGGCGACCGCCTGTTTGCACAGGGACAGAAGCTGCAGCTGAAGCAGACCGTAAGCTCGCAGAAACAGGCCATTGCAAAGTTCAGCGCAGCCAAGAAGGCCTACGACTCAAGCACCAAGAAGGCCATGTGCGACAACCAGATTGCAATATGCAGGAGCAACATCAAGCTGATAACGCGAAAGACAAGGACCGTGACGAAAAAAGAGACCGTCGTGCTCGAGAAAGCCGACTCTGCCGTTCCGCCCGAGGTGGCCAAAGCCCCCGTAAGGCTCAGCCTGTCGGTGTCGTCGGTAGAATTTAAGTCGTCAGGCAAGAAGAGCGACAACCACGAGGTGACGGTAAACTGCAACTACGACGACTGGACCTACACCTTCCCGGAATGGGTCGACGTCACCAAAAACGGCAACAAGCTGACGCTTACCGCCGACCCCAACAAGACAGACGGAGAACGCTCGGGCGTACTCACCGTAAAATGCTACGATGAGAAGGCCGAACTGATGATCTATCAGAAAAAGCCGTTCTCGCTGAAGTCTCTCATCGGCGGCAAGAAGTAAGAACAACATAAGCAGACATGAATATCACTGACCGTGAAGTGGTCCGGGCACTGCTGCAACGCGACGCCCGGGTCACAAGGGACTTCTTTTACCGTAAATGCTATCCGCTCTTCAAGTCTGTGTACGACAACTACCACACAGACTGCTCGTCGTGCATGGAGTTTATAAGCGAAATATACGTCCACATAATGACTCCCGACAAAGCCGGCGGACAATGCAAGCTCGAAGGGTTCAGATACCAGAGCACGCTCTTCACATGGCTAAAGGCCGTGTGCCTCTTCTACTGCTACAAGAGATATGAGCGCAGGACAAAAATGCCGACAGAACAAATTTCTGAAAAATTTGACGGCCAGGGTGTAAGAATCGACACCATTCCCGCATCTATAGAGTTAGACATCTCATCTCTTCAGGCCGACGACGCCGAAACCATACTGAGGCTGATGCCCAACAGAAGATACAGCAGGCTGATAAGGCTGCGATATCTATGCGGACACACCAACGAGGAGACGGCCATGATGATGGGAATGAACATGAACACCTTCTACAACAAGCACAAGATGGCTAAAGAACAATTTTTAAAGACACTAAGAACGGAGGAAATGCGACATGGATGACTACGGCAACTTTACCCTTGACGAGAACATGTTTTCGGCATGGCTCGACGGAAATATGACGCCCGACGAGGAAGAGGCTTTCATGGACATGTGTGCCGACGACCCCGCCATGGGCGAAATACTCGACGCCAACGACCAGGTGGACGACTACTACGAAAGTCTTGTAGACGGAGGATACGAAATACCCGAGGAGCTCGACACCGACTTCGACCTGCCCTACATATCACCGGCAGACGAAGACGACGACATTTACAGCTATGAAGACATCGAACCGTATGACGACAGCAGCGACAGCCATGACATGACTGACGACGGCATGACAGACAGCGACGGCTTCGACGACGACAACGCGACGGACCACTTCGGCAGCGACACTTATCAGGACATGGACTTAATGTAGCCCATACAGACACATACGGCGGGCCGCCACGCCAACGGCGGCCGCATGGACATCTGAAAATTTACTATCCGCAGCCCTCTCCCATTGAGGTGCTGCGGATATTTTTATTGCAAACAATATTAATCATTAAATCAATAATTTGCTTTAAAATTCTTATCTTTGCATAGTAACAAACATCCGCTCATCAATATCATAGCACGACCGCCCGTTGTGATTTGCTTTAAAATTCTTATCTTTGCATAGTAACAAACATCCACAGAAGCATACGGCCAACTCGCAACAATGTTGTGATTTGCTTTAAAATTCTTATCTTTGCATAGTAACAAACATCTTTAAGGCTTCCTGAGAGTTCTTAAGGTTGGTTGTGATTTGCTTTAAAATTCTTATCTTTGCATAGTAACAAACATCGGTCACCGAAAATATATCCATCGCACAGAGGTTGTGATTTGCTTTAAAATTCTTATCTTTGCATAGTAACAAACATCTATTTCGTATTGAACAACCGGTGTGATATTGTTGTGATTTGCTTTAAAATTCTTATCTTTGCATAGTAACAAACATCTATGCCACCATCTGCATTTAGAAATCCTGCGTTGTGATTTGCTTTAAAATTCTTATCTTTGCATAGTAACAAACATCATATGCTTGCGGGTAAGTTCCTCAGAAGCTGTTGTGATTTGCTTTAAAATTCTTATCTTTGCATAGTAACAAACATCCCAACTTCGGAAATATCCAAGTCACCTGTCGTTGTGATTTGCTTTAAAATTCTTATCTTTGCATAGTAACAAACATCTCTGTAAGTATTACAGAGAAACCGCTTGTGTTGTGATTTGCTTTAAAATTCTTATCTTTGCATAGTAACAAACATCGTTATGACATGGAAATGCTGACGCCGAAAAGTTGTGATTTGCTTTAAAATTCTTATCTTTGCATAGTAACAAACATCACGATATACGTAAATATCTGATGCATAGACAAATACAAAGAAAATCAGAAAATAAAAAATGATGTTTGCATAAAACGAAAATCCCGCCTTACGACGGGATTTTTTATTTGTAAGAGGTTATAAAAAACATCCGTCTCAGAACAACTCAAGCTGCTGCCCCGGAGCATTCGGCTCTACAGGTTTGTGCCCATAAAATATCTCTATATTGCCAAACTGCTTGTCGGTTATGCAGAGGATGCCCACATTGCCAAATTCAGGAAGGAACGACTTTACACGCTTTATGTGAACTGCGGCATTCTCCATGCTGGCGCAATGGCGTACATAGATAGAAAACTGAAACATGGTGAACCCGTCGCGGCGCAAGTTCTTACGAAAAAGCGCGTAAGCCTTTTTGTCTTTCTTGGTGTCGGTGGGAAGGTCGAAAAATACAAGTATCCACATAACCCGGTATTCGCTGAATCGGTCCATAGTATAGATTATTAGAAACATATTTCGTCAATGCCCAGCCGCCATACTCTTATTAGAGTTCGGGATAAGCAATGCGGCGCAGTTCGCCGCTGAAACATTTGCAGAGCGACGCTGCCGTCTGCGTGGCGGCAATCATTAGCGGACTGCGCCGGCCGCCAATCACAACGTCAAGCGTAGGTATGGAGAGCAGCTTCATCTTTAGCGGCTTCGTCAGTTCAGAATATTCTTCAGTGTCGTGTCCTGCCGCCATGTCATACACAAGTCTGTCAACATAGGGGCGGTAAGGCTCCATGATGTCGTCTGCCAGACAATAGGCGTTGTAACGGTTATGATGATGTATGCCGAGCGTGGGCAGCAAGCCGGCAGACACAAGCGAGCGGGCCATAACGGCTCTCAGGATGGCATAGCCATAGTTGAGAAGATTGTTAGGCGGCATGCCGTCGCGGCCACGGGTGAAGCCCGACAGCCCTGAAACATCCCTGAATATATGTTTCCAGTAATAAGCAGCGGCACGCCCCTCAAGATTGTCGGGGTCGCCGCTGCGCACGTCGGCCGACCACCGCTTCATGCATCCTGTTTCTATCCCCGAAATATTGTCGAGCACTGCCGCCTGGTTGTCAATCTTGGCCTTGACGGTCTGCTGCCATAGCTGCTTTTTCAGCGGCAGCGACGCTTCTATCTGCCGGCTGAAGCGCTCGCTCTGCAGCGTGTTGCCGCAAAGCGGAAGCATAAGCCCCACGGGCATGCCGCGCGAGTCGCAGGTTACAACGGCACAGTTGTTTTCGAGCAGCGCCTCGAGCAGTCCGTGCGTAAGCGTTATTTGCCGGTTGTCGAGCACAACCACACCGATGTCTTCCACCGGTATGGTTCTTGTGCTGTCTCTCTTCATGCTGTCCGGCAGGCCGCTCTTCTCCACCTCAGGCAGCTTTATTACGAGCTGCGCGTCGCGTAACGAGAGATAAGCCGGACTGGTGAAACATAGTGTGCGCTTTATCATAAATTATTTTTATAATTAATATTCACCTAAATCTTCTATCTTTCCAACCTGATTTATTCTAACCTTTACTATATCTTTTATTTTGCTTAATGTATTTATGCGTTTCCATGTAACGCCGAATAATTCTTTATTATATTCAACTTTTGTTTCCAAATGATGCCTGAAAACATAATCTTTAGAAGATAATTTCTGCACTCTAAACAAATTATGACTTATTAAGGCATAGTTTTTCGGATTAAGTAAGTCGATCTCTTTCGGATTGAATCCTGTCTCTTCGTTCGGGAATACAAAATATTCGTTCTGCTTCATCGTGAACAAGAACTGCCAGCCCAAGTCTTTGTTATATTCCTTATCTATTATGGGCAGATGCTGTATTGCCCTCGCCGTTGCCTCATAAAACGAAACCATGTGCTCCTGAAGATTACCGTCTGCATCGCGGAATATGGCCACATGGTGGTTGCCGCTTGTTTGAACAAAGTCTGTAGGCTGCTTCTTACCATCTTTGTCAAGTATAAGCTGTCCACGGTTGTCTCTTTTATCATGCAGTGCTTCAGCATTAGACACGCTGCTTATAGTTACACGCTTAATGGATATTCCTTTTTCTTCATCAAGCCATATCGGATTTTCGTCGAGGTTGGAAAATGCCTTTTGCATGTCTCCTCCATATTGTTCAAGCCTTTTTTGGAGCAGCCGTTTTATGCCAATGTCTATAACCTTTTCTATTTTCAAGTCAGGTGATACTGCTTCACGTTTTGTGTAAAGAGGCGCAAGCATTACGGTCTTCACTTTTTCAGGTACGGTTTCAGTATGCAGACTATCGGTATATAAAGGAGTCTTTGCAAGGCTGTTTTTGCCTGTAAAGGCTTTCTTGGCGTCACCGTCATGCTGCCTCAGCCGCACAAGAAGCGCTTCACGATAACGCTTGCACGCAACAGTCATTATCTTGTCTTCGGTAAATGATGCGTTCACTTTCTCCTCTTTCGTTGCATATTGTCTTATGCGTCCGTATATGGTTTCGTTATGTAGTTGTCCTCGTGGTGTGAGTTGTATTCTCTTACGCTTTCCTTTTTCTGCTTTTTTCGCCTTAGTGATGTTCACATTACGTGTAACCACCTTATTTTTCGCTTTTATAGACACAAGAATGTTCTCAAGATGACGCTTTGCCTCGGTACGGAATTCATCAAGCGGCATAGGCGGATAAAACCTAAGCTTGCCCTTGTTGTCACGATAAAGTTCCTTTCGTTCTATTGCGTATATACTGCCACCCTTGTCGCTTCGGGCATTTAAGTTGTTAAGATATTGTATGAAAGCTGGTTTTGTGAACGCAATGGTCAGCGCGTCCATTGCATGGTGACGCTGGTCGTTACGCTTTGTCCAGTCTTTAATATGCCTGATGCGCCTTCCGTCTTTGTCTTCTATTATCTCTGTTAGTCCAAGTTTGTCGTATTTATCCCAGTTAAGTTCCTTCATCATGTCAACAAGCTGCCAGTCTTCACGCAATCTGGAGGTAACAGAACCTGTTGTAGGCACTACTCTTCTTGTGATTTCTTCAAGAATCTCACAAGCCTTGCGGGCAATGTATTGAGTGTTGCTCAAGTCGCGGTTAATAAACCCATCGGGAATGTCTTTTTCCGTTGTAAGAAGCCTCTTCAGCTTTGTCTTGCTTATAATCTTTTTCTCACATAGCTGATTTATCTTTTCCTTATATTTTTCAAGTCCATCTTCTCCATATTTAACTTTCACATAATCATAAGCTGTAGAGTCGGCTTTATCCAGGTTCACGCTTCTTGCCTCAAGAGTCTTGTTCGAGAAAGAATCATCAAACAGCTTAGCCTGAGGTATGATATGTTCAATGTCAAATTCCTTGCTGAACAATTTTTCACGTGGTATATAAGTGTTCGAATAAAGAGTCTTAAATCCGTTGTCCTTCAGTTCAAGATAAAGTCTGTATCTAACAATGTCGTTGCGGCTTACGTTTTTCAGTCCGAACTCTTCTTCAAGTTCTTTCTTGTATTTCTCATTTTCAGCAGTAGTTTTTCTTATCGTTTTTACGGTCTCCTCACGCTGAGCCTTGGTTTTCTTCAGCTCGCGTGCCATTTCTACACGTATCTCGTCGGGTCTTCCGTAAGCATCCACAACAGCATTCACTACGTTAATCATCTGATTTAGGATTTTCTCAACTACAGGATTACGCAGACTGTTGCGTGGCAGAAGGTCTATCTTGTCTTTCAACGGTCTAGCTTCGATCTCTTCTTTTGTCAACGACCTTTTTGAATGACGGTAACCGGCGTATTGGCAAGCGTCGCTATATCCGAGGCCGTCTTTCATGTAAGGCAGTATCTTGTGCATTGCCCTTACGCTAAGATTGCCGTAATCAGGCTCGAGTCTTATGCCGGCAATAACGGCGGCATACTCTTTGTCAAATCCATAACATTCGGATATTTTGCTTATGAGACTTTCGTTGCCAGTCTTTGACTTGTCGCCCTCATATGAATAGAGCAAATGCCAAAACATGTAAGACGGCTGCTTGTCGAAAGCCTTGCCCTCAACAGATGAGTCAAACGAGAATATGTCTGTATTGAAACCAAGTCCGTTGAATATTGGGAACACTATACTTTCTACTTCATCAGCCGATATCTTAGAAAAATCATACTCGCCGTGCCCGCTCATTTCAATGATTTTGCTGCATGCCTCCAACAAAGCAGCCATCGTAGTGTTGCCCTTCACCTCATTATAGTTAAGGTCAAGTTCCTTGTAGTTTTCAAAGAGCAATTTAAGAATTTCTTTCTTCGTCAATTTGCTTTTGAAGTTGAGTTCCTTGAATAGAATCTCTTTCTCTTCCTGTTCGAGAAAGCGTTTGCCAAACTTTTTGCCGACTGTTTCGCCAAACAGGTCAACTTGGTTGTCTGCAACAACCATGCCCGACACCTGAAGATTGTTTATAGCCTGCCATATCCTGAACTCCTGATACATCGGTGATGACTTAGGGCATACGCGCGGACCTATTGTCTTTTTAGTCTTTTTGCCGTCCCTTTCAATTTCAATCTCACGGTTTTCAAGTTCACACAGGCTTATGAGTCCCTTTTGGGATTTAAGCGGACGCTGGTAAAAAATGATAATGTCGCGTATAAGATGTTTTAATTCAGGAGTCAGCTCTTTATGAAACTTAGACTGAGTCTCCCAGATACGTTCAAATTCATCAAGATAGTCTTGACGGTAAAACACTTGATTTTTAAGACTGAAATTAGGATTCTTATCAAGCTCGGCCATCTGATATTGCCCGACAGTAAGCTTATTAAAAAACAACTCTTTGCTGCGGTCGCTTATAGCTCCGAGATATCCGCTCGAATTTTTTATCTGTCCATTAACTTTCTGCAAGACTATTGCAAGTCTTTCAAGGTCTATTTTATGTTGCAGGCTTTCAGCACGCCATGCATAATCTTCTTTTTTCTGCTCCCATCCCTTGATATTGCGCTTTATGCCTTCTATGGCAAATGGTTTTGAACAGATAGCCCAAGTCTCCTTGTCGCCTTTACCCTTCAGTTCCTCTTTTAGACTGTCTGTCAGCACATCCGGATAAAACTGTCGCTGAAAGTTCCATATCTTGTCAAATTCAGCAACAAGGTCAGAACGGTAAAAATCAGGTATATTATTCTTGCCCTTTCGTAAAAGCGATACAACATACTGCCCTGGAGTAAGATTATCATCATAAAGTTTTTTCGCAACTTCCATACCGTCAATCAGCTGTCCGCTTTCATCATTAGATTTTGCCTTACGGCTGCTTTTATAGCCACGCTTCTTGTTTATCATAAGCAAGACACGCGCAAGTTCTTCAAGCGAAATCTCTTCTGTAACAGCTTTGGCTCTAAGACGATAAGTTTCAAATGTTGTCCTGTTACCATTTTCGTTCAACAGAGTTTCAGCCGTTATAAAACCATAGTCTTTCAGCAGACTTATGAGACTGTTACGACGAAGCTTATACCGCTGCAAGTTTCGACGCATACTACGCTTAAGGGTACGGTCGGCATTTGTTGTAATCGACTTACCTTTCTCAAAATTACTCTGTTCATCTGCAGTAAGATAGATTTCTCTTACTCCAAGCCTCGTTATAGAGGATTGTTCATTCTCGTTTTCTCTCTCTTTCACCAAAGCCCAGCCTATACTGTTGGTGCCGAGGTCTAGTCCTAATATATGTTTCATCTTCAATTAAATCAGTTGCAAGTTAAGTTAATGTACAAAGATAGCGAAAAGCGAGAGCAATGACAAATAAAAAACTATGTTTTTTAACTTGGCTTTGCCGAGCCGAATACTATCTTATTTAAAGATGGTGAAAAGCGGGAGCAACGACAAATAAAAACTATGTTTCTTACGAGCCGCGTTATAAACAATTATATTATTAATGAAGCAATAAACTATAACTGTTTTTCAGATTAAATCTTATGAATATAGCGCAGCTAATTTGTAAACTTTCTTCATGTTTTCCCGACCGTTTGACGCTCTCAGAACACGCATGCTCTTCGCCATACCGCGGTTTGGAGCAGAAAAGGGCAAAAAACGGAGTGTTTTGTTAAGACGCTGATTGACAAGGAGTTGCAGCAAATAATAGTAAAAAGCGGAAGTGTTAAAAAACATAACCGGCCCAGTTACGCATAAAAAGTGGCCCAGTTACGGATGAAAAGGTGTCATTTCTGAGGCTCAAACTTATGGTTTCAGGCCCAGAAATGGCTGATTTTAGTGGCATTTGTCGGTTCATCTGTAAATGTATGTTAATGAAATAATATTCCAATTATTGTTTCCTTAACATACGTTTACCTTTCATTCTCTAGATTGAAAAATATTTTTGTCATAAGTTTTTACCATATATACAGTAAATAACGCATGGCAAATTCTTGATGTTTTTGATATTGCTGTACGAGGAAAAAGAATGATATGCTTATGAGTTTTGCCGTTGTAATATTCCATTTCCTTACTATTTTACATATCTAAACTGTTCTCTTTGAGCAAGAAATCGAAAAGACCGATTGTACATAATACTTCTTACTGCCGAGTAATGCAAATATAGAGTTTTTTTACTTGTCTGCACTAATACTGCATTAAAAATCTGTCAACATTGACAGATTTTTAATGCAGACAACGTATGAGCAGCACATTTTTAAAAGTATTCTGATTTATTGCCGTACTATAAAAGTTTCGCTTCCATGATTAGAAAATATGTTTGCCACGACTTTTCTACAATGAGTTGTATTTGCATCACAGCCTTAACAGAAAGTATCAGTATGCAGACATAATGCCATGAAAAAAATTATCATGCTGAGTGCTACAAGAATAAGCTTAACTGCATATCATGACAAAGAAAAATACACGGCAAACAATGAAGACCATGAATATAAACTAAATAACTTAGTTAAAAATGATGTATTCTGTACTACATTCTTATATTTTCGCTATATTTGCATAACATGAACAGAAATTTGCCTTCTGCATAAAGAAAAGAATATATCGCTAAAATAAAAACTTTATTGCCATGAAAATCATCAGTCTTATACTATTGCTAATGGCCCTGACGGCAGCCTCAGCCAGAGCCGACAATAACACAACAGAAGCGCTGGGCGACAGTTGCATGAAAATAAACGACACGTTCAACGCCATGAGATATTACGGCGAGGCGCTGCAGACAGACAGCTCAGACGCTATAAAGGACAAGATGGCGCACTGCCTGTTTATGCGCGGCGAATACCGCAAATGCGCGGCAATACTCGAAGGTATGGCAAAGAAAGGCGCCGACAGTCTGAATGTGGAGACGATGCGCCGGCTGTTTGACTGCTACAGATACATGGACAACACGGCAAAACAGATAGAATGGGGCAACAGATTGCTGAGCAGATGCCCTATGGACGGCATCGTGACGGCATACATGGCACACATATACAACAGCGACGACAACATATCGTCGCCACAGAAGGCTTATGACATTACGGCAAAGTATATGCAGACAGACTCAACGTGTCTGCCCGTGATGCGCGAATATGCCGACGCAAACTTCCTGATGCGCGACTACGGCAAGGCTATAAATGCGTACAACAGGCTGCTCGAACTGGGCGACTCTACCTACAACACGGTCTACTCGCTCGGCATGGCCTACATGCAGACGGGCAAAAACCCTATGGCACGCAGATGGCTCACCAAGGCAGCCGAAAAAAGCAAGATGCAAAATGCGGGATGCCTTTACCGCCTCGGCATCGTGTGTGTCGACATGGACAGCTTAGCCGAGGGCATTGACTATCTGGAAAAATCAATCGAACTGATGGAGCCAGACCATACGGTGCTGTTTGTAGTAAAGCGCGCATTGGGCGAAGGCTACTACAAGCAGGGCAAATACTGGTCGGCAATATACGCATGGCGTGAGGCGCTTAAACTCAACCGCAACAGCATGGCCACGATATTCAACACTGCGCAGGCATACGGACTTGTGGGCAAACACGACATGGAGAAGGCTTACTACAGAACTTTCCTGAGCATGGCGGCATTGGTGAAGCCCAACAAGGAGCTTAACCAGATGGTGGAACAGGCCGAGACAGTAGTGGGAGTGAAGGAGAACTTCAACGGAGCCATAATAAGCCTGCCTGAGAACTGACACGTGCCGGCTGCCTAAAACGGAAAGACGCCACGTCGGCACATAATAAAGACAGCTTATCTCAGATTAATACAATACTAATTAAATATTTAAGCCTATGAAAAGAAATCTTTATTTTGTTTCTCTCTTCCTGTTTTTCTTCTCATTAAAAGGCATTGCGGCCATTCCTGAAGGGGCAATACCATTTATCTTTGACAGGCATCTGTATTTTCAGTGTACGCTTAATGACACCATACCTGTTACCCTAATTTATGACACCGGGGCTGATTTTCTATACTTAGACCAAGATTATCTGAAAGTAAATAATCTTCAAAATGCTTTCGGCAGAAAAGGCAGGGCCAAAATCGGGGGAGCAGGCAACAGCGGACCTCAAAGCGTAGAGATATTCATCGAGCCCGTCAAGATTCACTGCGGTGATATGGAATATCAAAACAAGATTACTCCTATAATTAAGCTGCGTGACATTCTCGGCAGACATACCGACGGCTTGTTAGGCAACACTCACCTACTGACATCTCCTTTGGAAATCAATTTTAGCGAGGGATACATAAAACAGCTTAAAAAACCGTTTAAAGATGATTTGCTTGATAACTATATAAAACTTGACGCACGATTTGAGAAAAACCGTATTGATGTAAAGGCCAAACTTCAGATTGACGAGAAGAACACCTTGGAAGGATGGTTTAGAATGGATTTAGGATGTGGATCCTCTATCAGTCTTACTAACGAGGCAGCATCTTCTCTGAATATTGATGACATACCGAAAGCATACTTCAGGACACAAGCCGGCGGCATTGGCGGCGGTTCTGACCAGTTTATTATAAGAGCCGCGCAATTCTGTATGACAGATACACTTAAAGACATCGTAATAGATTATTCTGTTAATGAAAAAGGCGCTTTGTCATTCGGCAAGCCATATTTAGGTCTGATTGGAAATAAAATATGGTCGTTATACGATATTGTCTTAGATCCGGAAAACTCTTCAGTGTGGGTGAAACGCAACAAGAATAAAGGAATGTACATGCAATCATCTGTAACCCATATGGCAACTTTTGACCGCACGGATATTTATGAAGGATGGATAGTGAACGGATTATACAAAGACGGAATAGCAGAAAAGGCCGGTATTGAAATTGGAGATATAATCATAGCCATAAACAACCGTCCGGTAAAAGAAATAACATGGGAAGAACAACGAAAGGGGCTAAATCTTAATGGAGAAGTTGAATATACCGTCAAAAAAGCCGACGGCAAGATAGTTTGCTATACATTACACGTTGACAAACAGATAATCTGATTTAATGCCTTACTGAATATTAAGTTTTTTATAATCGGGAGAGAAATTCTTATTTTTATAGGAATGAAGCTAAGATAGCCCTATTGCCGTTTTATATTGAATATCTTGCCGTCCGCTATTTTCTAGACATAGACCGTTATGCCTGCTAAATAGCAGACGGCAAGACAGCAATATGTAAAATAGACAGATGAAAACATCAATCTGCCCGCAGAAACAAACCATATACCGGCTTGCGACCGATAAAGGTTAAACAGGCTCTTGGGCAAATATGATAAAAATATGAAAAACTGTTTGAGCGTTAGCATTTTATTAGTATCTTTGCAGACAGAATTTTAAGCAAATCACAATAAGGATTATTCCGTTGTGAAAACATTGAGGTTGGCTCGTCGTCCTTTAACGGCGGGCATTTTTTATAATGGCCGAAAGGCTTTGACAAATGGGTATTGACAACAAGATTTCACAATAAGTTATGGACACTAACATTTCCGACTATGAGATAATGGCGCCCGTGGGCAGCCGCGAGAGCCTGCAGGCAGCACTGCAGGCAGGTGCCGACTCGATTTATTTCGGCATCGAGAAGCTGAACATGAGGGCTCACTCGGCAAGCACGTTCACCATTGACGACCTGCGCGAGATTGCAGCAACATGCAACGAACACGGCGTAAAGACATATCTGACGGTTAACACCATCATCTATGACGAGGACATAGAGCTGATGCACCAGATTATCGACGCCGCCAAGGAGGCCGGCATATCGGCCGTAATAGCGAGCGACGTGGCCGTGATGACCTACTGCCAGAAGGTGGGCCAGGAGGTGCACCTGTCTACACAGCTTAACATAAGCAACATCGAGGCGCTGAAGTTCTACTCTCAGTTTGCCGACGTTGTGGTGCTGGCGCGCGAGCTGAACATGGAGCAGGTGGCAAAGATACATGAGCAGGCTGAGCAGATGAACATCTGCGGACCGTCGGGCAAGAAGATACGCATAGAGATGTTCTGCCACGGCGCGCTGTGCATGGCCATCAGCGGCAAGTGCTATCTGAGTCTTGACAACGCGTCGCGCTCGGCAAATCGCGGAGAGTGCATGCAGCTGTGCCGCCGCTCGTACATCGTGACGGACAAGGAGACAGGCACGGAGCTAGAGATTGACAACAAATATATAATGAGCCCGAAGGACTTGAAGACGGTGCGCTTCATCGACCGCATGATGAAAGCCGGCGTAAGGGTGTTCAAGATTGAGGGCCGTGCGCGCGGCGCTGAGTATGTCTACACCGTGGTGAAATGCTACAAGGAGGCCATACAGAGTGTGCTTGACGACACATTCACCGAGGAGAAGAAGGACGAGTGGGACGAGCGCCTGGCAACGGTGTTCAACCGCGGATTCTGGGACGGCTACTACCAGGGACAGCGCCTTGGCGAATGGAACAAGAACTATGGCTCTAATGCCACGGAGCGCAAGGTTTACGTGGGCAAGGGAGTCAAGTATTTCTCTAAGCTCGGCGTGGCAGAGTTTACGTGCGAGGCGTGCGAATTCTCAGTAGGCGACAAGATGCTTATAACGGGTCCTACAACGGGCGTGATGTATGTAACCGTAGAGGAGATTCATGACGACACTCATGCTGTTGAGACAGCGCAGAAGGGCACCCGCGTATCGTTCCGCGTGCCTGACAAGGTGAGACCGAGCGACAAGCTGTTTAAGCTGGTTAAGGTGGAGCCGAAATATTAAATTTAGGAGTTAAAGGAGTTAAAGTAGTTAAAGGAGTTAAAGTCAAATGCTTTTCTTCTTGGGAGTTAAAGTCAAATGACTTGTTGACATAAAACAACTTTGCATTTGGATTTTTCACTTTTCGTTTTTCACTTTTCACTTTCATAAGACGGAAATTAAAGTAAAATGACGTGATTAGCCTATATGCTAAATAAAAAAATATTTGCTGCTTATATTATGTGGTCGATAGAGCAACTTAAATACTGCAAAGAGTCGGAAGACAAAGTGGAGTTCAAGAAAGGTGAACACGGAAACGTAGCCTATGACGGAGGCTCGCGACTGAAACCTTCGGAACGCCGCCGCTGCATATTGGGTTATGTTACCGCCTTATGCAACGAAAAAGGCGGTTCGCTCGTAATCGGCATGGAAGATAAGTATCCGCATAAAGTTGTAGGAACAAGACAGAATGAAAACAGCACGGGCGAACTGGAGGCAAACATATACCGCGACACAGGCATAAGACCGAAAATATACGAACTGTATGAAGATGAAGCCGAAAAAAAAGGCCGTGTTCTCGTGATAGATGTTCCGTCACGACCGGCAGGAACAGTATTCAAGTTTGAAGACGTTCCACTAATGAGAGTAGGCGAAGAACTGAAACCTATGTCGGATGAAGTTTATCTAAGTATTATTCAGGAAAATGAGCCCGACTTTTCACAACAGATTTGTCGTGATGCCACTTTAGATGAATTAGATCCTGACGCATTGTCTGTTCTTAAGGAAAAATATGCAAAAAAACAGAACAATCCGATATTTCTCACACTCAGCAACAGACAGATTCTGAGCGACCTGCAACTGATAACTGATGAAGGAGTAACCAATGCCGCCGTAATATTACTCGGCAAAGAGGATTTTATCAAGCGTGTATATCCCCAGGCATCAGTGATGCTTGAATACCGCCATTCAGAATCGCAAATAACCTTCGACAACAGGATATCCTATTCGCAGCCGTTCTTTATAATGATAGACAGGCTGTGGCACGACATAGACCTGCGCAACGGTAAGTTCCAGATTAAAGAAGGACCATACATCTTTGATGTTCCTTATTTCAACGAGGAGGTTATACGCGAATCCATAAACAACGCGATAACCCACAGAGACTACACCCGGCACAGTGAAACCGTGATTAAGCAATATCCGCAAAAACTTATTGTTACTAATGCCGGAGGTTTTCCTCATGGCGTAACTATTGACAACATCCTCACCGTACCAAGCACACCTAGAAACCGCCTGCTGGCAGATGTCCTGTCAAAAACAGGTATTGTAGAGCGTTCCGGTCAGGGCATAGACAAGATATTCTACAGAACATTGTCTGAAGGAAAAGAAGCTCCTGACTATTCAGGCAGTGATGCATTCAACGTTGAACTTATATTGTCGGCCATAATCCAAGACAAGGCCTTTGCCCTTTTCATAGAATCAGTACAGCAGAATCTTGCCGAAGACAATAAATTGTCTGTCTTTGAAATTGTTGTTTTAGACAAAATAAGAAGAAATGAAAAAACTACAGCTTTAGACAAGGCTGTAATAAAGCAACTTATGGACAGGAACCTGATAGAAAAGCGTGGAAAGACCAATGGCATACATTACATATTATGCCGGAGTTACTACGAATTTACAGGAAATACGGCAGAATATTCAAAAAAGAGCGACTGGAACACTTCGCAGGTTACATCGATAATTATACCATTCCTCACAAAATATAACAAAGCCAAAATGGGAGACTTTGTAAAACTTCTTGACGGTCATCTTACAAGACGCCAGGTAAGAGTTTATATACAACACATGGTTGACCAAAATATCCTTACTGCAAGTGGTAAAGGTTATGGCACATATTACGAAATAAGCAACAATTATAAAAGGAACTCCGTGCTTATTGACAAGGCGTTCATCTTAGGCATTGAGGAACTGAAGAAGCGCGGAAAACTTAAATGGCCAAATAATGACCAAGAGAAAGATGACAAATAAGTCATTATAACGTGTAAGTATTTAAATATCAGATAATTAAAATGGCCATGATAATATGGCCATGATATAAGATAAAATAATAAACTGTTTACAAACACATAAAAAACAAAGGATATTATGACAATAAATGAAGCACAGGACGAGGTGATAGAGGAGTTTTCTGACTTCACCGACTGGATGGACAAATATCAGTTGCTCATTGACCTGGGCAACGAACAGAAGCCGCTCGACGACAAGTATAAGACGGAGAGTAACCTCATTGACGGCTGTCAGAGCCGCGTGTGGCTGCAGGCTGACTATGAGGACGGCAAGATTTATTTCACGGCTGAGAGCGACGCGCTTATCGTCAAGGGCATCATCGCCCTGCTGATACGCGTGCTGAGCGGACACACGCCGCAGGAGATTCTCGACACAGACCTCTATTTCATCGACCGCATCGGTCTGAAAGACCATCTCTCGCCCACCCGCTCAAACGGTCTGCTGGCCATGGTCAAGCAGATCAGAATGTATGCGCTGGCGTTCAAAGTTAAAAACTAAAAGTGAAGAGTGAAGAATTCATTTGAATTGACAATTCATAATTCTTAATTCACAATTCATAATTTCCGCCTTCTTGGTCAAATCATAATTTTCAATTCTCAATTATCAATTCTCAATTTGAATCGATGCGCAAGTTAAAGGTTACGGAGATGAACCGTCTGACGGTAGACGAGTTCAAGAGTTCTGAGAAGATGCCGCTCATCGTGGTGCTCGACGATGTGAGGAGCCTGTATAACGTAGGCTCGGTGTTCCGCTCGTGCGACGCTTTCCGCGTAGAGGCTGTATGGCTCTGCGGCATCACGGCATGTCCGCCCCACGCAGAGATACACAAGACGGCGCTCGGAGCTGAGGACAGCGTTGAGTGGCGCTACTTCAAGACGGCTGCCGAAGCCGTAAGCGAGCTTCACGCCATGGGATGCAAGGTGATGGCCGTGGAGCAGTGTGAAGGCAGCACCATGCTCAACGAGTTTGTGCCCGACGCCGGCCAACGCTATGCCGTCGTGCTGGGCAACGAGGTGAAGGGCGTGCGCCAGGAGGTGGTTGACGCCAGCGACGGATGCCTTGAGATACCGCAATTCGGCACGAAGCACTCGCTCAACGTGTCGGTAACGGCAGGCATCGTGGTGTGGCACTTCGCGCAGGAGCACATCAAATCAGCAAAGCAACAGCAATAATGCCACGGCACCGCAATAAGCGGCGGCATAACACAGAACACATACGGCCCTGAAGCCGGCCGAAATAAAACAACGTCCGCAGATGTCTGCATCAGGCAGAATCTGCGGACGTTGTATTTTCTATCTTGCTAATATAATCCTATCTGTTCCACACCTTTACAGAGCCCAGCCTTGTAGAGATGATGTATGCACCTGCCGGCATGCTGCTGATGCTTATACCCTCCTGCGAGTTATATTTCTTCATGTCCATCAGCACGCCCGTCTGGCTGTACACTCTTACAGGCTCGTTTTCAGCCACACCCGTCAGGCGCACTCTGCCGTCGGCATAAACAGCCTGCACCATGTCCTTCACAGCCGGACGTATCACGTTGATTCCGGTAGACGCCACAGGAGCATATTCCATCACAAGCTCGTCATACACAGCCATCTCGCCCGTGTTTCTGTCCGTCTGATAAACGATGTTTGAGAGTATGGCGTTCTTCGAGTTGAGATAAACCGTTCCGTCCCACTCGTTCTCCACGGGATAAAGCGTGTTGACAGTCTCGAGCGACAGGTCGTGCGTGTATTCATCACGGCTCGACGGCTGCTCTTTCACTTCGCTGTATGTCATCCATTCCACAATGTTGCCGGCTTCGTCATACGTGCACACCTCGCCTCCGGCCGGCATCTTTGCGCCGGTGAAGAAGTCGCCAATGGTGCTTATCTTCTCAACCATACGGTCCTTGTCGTCATAAATATACTTCGTGCCGCTCGAAAACGTCATCTCATCGCCGAAGAACGACGAATAGACATTCTCCTCGTCCAGACGTCCCTTGTCGTCATAAGTATAGATCACCTCCTCGAATTTCTCCGTCAGCGCCTCGTCAACGTAGGTGTTGCGCTTAACGAGCTTGTCGCCTTCGTAGACATACTCATAGACACCGCCAAGTTCAAACTCGCCCTTCTTGCGGTTAAGGTTATAGTTGGCACGGCTTAAGATGCGTCCGTTCTCGTCATAAGTGTATCTCACCTGCGTAGAATATGTATAGAAGTCGTCGCCCGAGAACTTCTGGTATCCCTTCTCGAGCACCTCGTTTCCGTTTTCGTCATAAATATATTTCAGCGTATAGTCGTAGATAAAGCCTGCCAGTTCGCGATACTGCACCGCACTGTCTACACGGCCGTTGGCATCGTCGTAGAAGTATTTGTAATAGTCGTTAGTGTGCTTAGATGTTATTCCGGTCAGCTTATATTCATACTGCTGGGCAAATGATGCCGAAGAAAACAATACAGCGATGATAAGGGAGATAAAATTTCTGTTCATAATGCGTTTGATTTAGAGGTTATACATGTTGTTTCTTAAAAGCTATAGCATTCCGAAAGCAAATATAAGCAAAATTTTATAAAAACAAAAGATATTTTGTAAAAATGTAATAATCTTTTATAAAATCAGCCCTTAAAGTTAAAATTAGTCGTCATAGCAAGACAATTTGCAGACAATTTCAAGGCAAAAAATCTGTCAGCCGCCGCATTGTTTCTATCCATTCAGCCCCAGCGTGCCCTCAGCCGGCCCTATGCTCTTTGCCGGCGCCATGCCATATGACATTTTTAAGGCATAACACACCATGCCAAAGAAAACATCCGGCGGCACCCTGCCATACATTAAACCGCAAACACAATATCTTATATTCAGAATACTGCCTGTATTTTACACCCTATCTGTTATTATAATCCGGCCGGTATTTTTGCTTTAATACCGAGCGGAATTTTCATTTGACGTTCCGCAGGCGCGGCTGATATGCCAAGAAGAAGCCTACAAAAGACTGACGACGAAGGCAGGAATAAGCCGAACAGGCTGAGCTATATGCTGCCTAAGAAGCGTTTTGAGACAATAAATGCGGCAGCCCGGACACCTGTCCCGACTGCCGCATTCAACGCGTCATACCGCATTATATGATATCACGTCAGGCACCTGCCGCGCCCTGACTTATTATATCTATAAGTATAGGTTTCATTCCGCCGACGAAACATTCAACGGCGATGACCATAAGCAGAAGGCCCATAAGGCGCATCATGACGTTGTTGCCCGTCTCGCCGAGCACGCTCACAAGGCGCGTGGAGGCCGCGCAGGATGAAGTATGTAAGCACGTAGATAAACACTATCGAGCCTATCAGTATGCTCTTCATCGTTATTGTATGGGCGTCGCTCATCAGCACGATGGTGTTGGCTATGGCGCCCGGACCGCAGAGCATAGGTATGCCCAGCGGCGTTATCGATATGTCGTTGGCATAGGTCTTTATCTCGTCAGAGTTGAGTTTCACGTGCGTGTAGCGTGCCTGCAGCATGTCGTAGCCTATCTTGAAGATTATCACGCCGCCGGCTATGCGGAAGCCGTTGGTGGATATGCCGAAGAACATGAAGATGAACTGGCCGGCAAAGGTGAACACGATGAGGATGATGAGCGCCGTGATGGTGGCGCGCTTTACGATAGACTGGCGCTGCTCCTCGCTCATGCCCTGGGTCATGGTAAGAAACACGGGCATCGTGCCGAGAGGATTGGCAAGCGTGAAGATTGACGTGAGGCACAACAGTGCGTAAGGAAGTAATGTTTCCATGGTTTTTTAAATTTTTCTGCAAATTTATAAATAAATTAATAATAAAGACATAAATGTCATGAAAAATAAAAATAATAACCGCCCAATGGTTATTTCGGCTGCGCGTGCCGGCAAATACAGCCGCCCCAAAAGCACACAGGACAGCGCCGCAAGGGCGCATATTAGGGGTTTCCCTATGCAATTTAGGCCTTTTCCTTTTGACATCTCGCCATTTTTTAGTTTCTTTGCACCAAGTAAACAATATTCAGAAACTTATGAGCACGAAAACAATTAAGAGATTTGCCATAGCCGCACTGGCAGCAACAGCACTCTCACTGCCGGCATCGGCACAGAATTATTGCCACAGCCGCTACTACAACGAGAGCACCGGAAGACTGGAATATTCTTACGGACGCCACGACAGCGGACTGGGCACGGGCAACATGTATTACGGTTTCCGCATAGGCCCGGCGTTCTCAACGGTCAACTCTGACGACCCAACGCTCGACGGCAGCGACTCGCAGACAGGCCTGACCGTAGGAGCAGTGGTGGGCATTCCGCTGTCGGCCGACATCCCGCTCTACCTTGAGCCGGGACTCTTCTACACCGAGAAGGGCGGAAAGAAGGACATAATAAACGACATGGGCGAGAAGAAGAAGATGACCTACGACCTCAACTACATAGAGGTGCCAATAGTGCTGAAGTACATCTACAGCATCACCGACCACTTCTCCGTGCAGCCGCAGTTCGGCGGATATCTGGCATGCGGCGTGGGCGGCAAGATGAAGAACTATGACGAGCGCAAGGCCTTCAGCTCGTTCTCCGACGATGCCTTCCAGCGCTTTGACGGAGGTCTGCGCGTGGGATGCGGCGTGGCTTACGACCTGTTCTACTTCGACATAACATACGACATCGGTCTGTCTAACATCTGTCACGACACATTCGACACGTCGCACAACGGATGTCTGTCGCTCAACTTCGGCGTAAACTTCTAAGTCTGCCGATGCCGTTCCAAAGTGTGTACCCGGACGCATGCCGCAAGGCATGACGACAACATATCACAATTTATTTTATAATGTTATTTTAAACTGAGGCTGCCTGCCCGCAAGGGTCACGGCGGCCTTTTTCGTTGACAGCCTTACGGGCTGCGCCACCGCCCGTAAGACAAGCGGTCAGCCCAGCCCAAATCCGGCGTTATTGTTCAGCCTGAATTTTTGCCTCATGGTAATCCCGACACACATAACAACACACCCTACAATGCGCCCCACATGAAGCCTCTGTCCGGCCGAACCGCAACAGCCTCACTACACCAGTCTGCCTTCTGCCATAGAGCGCTCCGCCTGCAGCAGCCACTCCTTGCGCCATACGCCCCCGGCATATCCCGTCAGGCTGCCGCCCGAACCGATGACGCGGTGGCAGGGCACTATGAGCGACACGGGATTGCGCCCTATCGCTGCCGCCACGGCCCTCACAGCCCCAGCGCCACACTCGCCGCAGGCAGCCATGCGCAGCGTCAGTTCCTTGTATGTCAGCGTAGTTCCGCATGGAATGTCCGTCAGCCTGAGCCACACAAGGCGGCTGAACGGCGTGCCCATAAGGCTCAGCGGCGGCACGAACTGCGGCTCATGGCCGCTGAAATATTCGTCGAGCCACCTCGCCGCAAGCCTCAACACGGGCACGTCTGCCTCTTCGGTCCTACCGGTCAGCGTGCTGCCGTAGTGCTTCTGTCCGTCAAACCACAGCCCCGTAAGCCTGTCGTCGCGGCATGCCAGGGTTATCTCTCCCAGTGGCGAATGATATTTGCATGTAAATGAAATGTCGCTCATGCGGATATGTTTTTACCTGTTAAACGATTAATGCGGCACCACAGACTGCCCGTTTACATGCCCGGCGCCACATTTCATCATAATATATGGCACGACAGAAACAGACTATACACACCAGAAAGCCTCATGCCGCCATACGGCTTTGCTAATTCCACTAACAGCTGCGTTTGCTCTCTGCCACGAATCTTCGCAGCAGAAAGGTCAGAAAATATGGAAATGTATAGAATTTACCGTTGAATCCGATGTTCCTGTAGCCCAGTTTGATGCCATATTTCACGTCATTATATTTGTCGTCATTCAGCAGTCTGTTCAGCGAAGCCGTAGCCCCGTCGTTGGCTTTCACCTCCACAGGGATAAGCGAATCGGCATTCCTAATGAAGAAGTCCATTTCAAGAGCCGGCCTGTCGCTGTGGTAATAAAACAGCCTGTAGCCCTGCTTTACGAGCATGTCGCCTACGATATTCTCGTATATTGCCCCTTTGTACGTGCCGAGATTCTTGTTTGCCCTAAGGTCTTCCTGTGCTTCCTCGTCGAGCGAGGCTATCAGCAGTCCTGTGTCCTTAAAATATATCTTGTACATTTTGGGGTCGTAGTTGCCTTTCAGCGGCAGCTCGGGCTGATTAAGGCAGTAGCACACGTTCACCACTCCGGCATCGGCGAGCCATTCAACGCATCCCATATAGTCTCTGTTGCGCGCGTTTCTGGCTATCTTGGTTATCTGAAACCGCTTGTTCTCCTTTGCCAGGAAGGTCGAGATATGGTTATACACCGCCTTCACCTTTGCCTTGTCCAGGCCCTCAACATATTTTGTTATGTCCTCCTCATAGTCTTTCAGCAGCTGGCGCTGAATGTCGAGCGTGCCGCTGAAATTCTTGTTTCTTACATACGTGCTGACCACTTCGGGCATGCCTCCGATGATGACATAGTCGCGGAACAGGCTCATCAGTGTGTCCATCTGCAGTTCAGACAGCGGCCTTACGTCGAGCATGTGACTTAGCAGGTCGGCCGTGAACTCGTCATTATAGCCCTTTGCCCACAAAAATTCCTCAAAGTCCATCGAGTGCATCTCGTAGTCCTCTTTATATCCCACGCTGTTAGATTCTATCTCATTGTAGCTTATCCCCATGAGCGAGCCTGAGCAGATTACGTCGAAACGGCCGTCGAGCTTAAAAAACTTCAGCGACGTGGCGCAGTTGGGGCACGCCTGAAGCTCGTCGAAGAAAAATATGGTATTGCCGGGAATAAACTTCAATTCAGGATTCAGCAGTGATATATTCTTCAGTATGGCGTCCACCTCAAATCCGTCGTTGAATATCTCACGGTATTTTTTCTGCTCGATAAAATTTATCTCTATCACGCTTGCATAATTCTGACTGGCAAACCACTCTACTGAGCACGTCTTGCCTATCTGCCTGGCACCCTTGATGATAAGAGGCTTCCTGTCAGGTCTGTTTTTCCAGTCAGTCAGATATTTGTCAATCTTTCTTTTCAGCAGTTTCTCCATATTCCCAAACGTCTTGATACATCTGCAAATATAGTAAATTTCATATTTTCCGCATCATAAAAACCCATATTTTTCACACTTTCCGTGCCATATTACCCCATTATTTTCACATTTTCCATACAATATACAGCCATAAATTTCACACTTTCCGCATCCAAAAGGCCTATAAATTTCACATTTTCCCCTTATTAAGGCCAAAAGTGATCAGCTGTATAAGCAGACTAAGCCAACTGACGATGCTTATTCTGACAGTATCTGCGTAATGACATCATGAAGGTCGTGCGGCACACTATACATCGTGGCGCCACCGCATTTTGTAAATATTTCAGACAAAATCCATACCGTTTGACGCCTTCAGAATGCCCATGCTCCTCACGTCTCCGCGATTTTGTCTGAAAAACATCAAAAAACAAGCATTCACACTAAAGCATTGACATACAGACATTTAAGCCATTTTGAAAGCAAAAGCCGCAGTGTTAAAATATATTACTCTGCCACTTTCGTTGCAAAACCCATAGGTTTACGCTCCCAAAGCAGTGCTATTGCAACGCAAAACAAGCCCTTCCATGCCCAAAAACATCATCCTCACACTCCCTTTAGCCGCACAAAAGCAAACATAAGTTAAAATAAGAGCACTTTGAGCATCATTTCTTTAACATCCATTAAAGCCTTCTTCTCCAGATTACAAAAAAATTTTGTCCTGACTTTTTACCGCGTTTTTAGTTTTTGTATGAAAGTAGTGAAATTATTTGTTGATACAATATGGGCAAATTTTATTATCAATGACAATAACGTTCCAGAAGAGACAAAAGCAGGGCAAATTCGGACAATTACCATAACTATAGAATTTTGTTTTTTACATAAACAAGCACAAAAAATCAATATAATTTGCCAAATCACATTAAATTTTAGAGATTTGGCAAATTATAGCTTATTTTTAATCAAAAAAACAGCCAATATATATATATATCATCAAGACTCTTTATCTTCACGTTTGCAATTCTCTGCTGTTACAATCATTTTTAAACAGACATAGCGCTCTATTATTTTGATCCGTTCTACAAATGATACATAAAATGTAACTACAAAAATTGTTGCAACAAAAAGTGTATATACATTTATTGTAGTATTTTAATGACCAGCATCGTTTTTATATAAATATCATGGCAAAAATTGTACAGTCATAATGGGCTTGAGCATTTGTATAGAAACAATATATTGTTTGTTAGAGGTGAAATACGAACCCTATGAAAAATAATAGTGTTTAGTATCTTCGAAAATTTATTTTTGTAACATATCATAAAATAAAGTAAAACCGCTATATTTGTATATTATATAATATGTTGGGCTACGACACAAAAGTATAATAAGTACCAAGTTACCAACAAAACTGAAGCATAAGATGCAGATATGGGTAAGTAGACTCTGCTGGCCAAATTGCGCAGGAACATTAAGATTGCTCGGATTTCCGAACGTGTCACATGTTCGTCTCTTACACACGCATAGAGAAAGGCGTACCGACAGTGACAATAGTTATTTATCTCTGGGTGCTTTATGCACCTCAACTATATGACGATATTCTCCTACTTGCAAAGGAGACAACTACGGATTTTACTATAATGATGAATAACTTTAATATGCTAAATTACTAAAACTAATCAAGTTGTTAATACCCTTCAGAATGTACAATTACTACTAATTGGTTGTGTTATTTTAAAAAAAATAATAACTTTGCCATATAATTTAATTTCTTAAAGATGGAAGGTAAGAAAATAAATCGGTTGAAATTAGTTTTGGTCGAGAAGAAGCGGACTGGTGTTTGGTTAGCGCAAGAATTAGGCGTTTCTCCTGTGACAATCAGTAAGTGGTGCTCAAATATAACTCAACCGTCACTTTTAACTCTTAGTAGGATTGCAGATTTGTTAGAGATTGATCCTAGAGTTTTATTAAATGGTAAAGAATAATATGGATAGTTCATATAGTCAAATAGTTGCACTCATCTGGAATATCGCAGATGATGTTTTGAGGGATGTCTTTCTTAGAGGACAGTATCGTGATGTGATATTACCTATGGTTGTTTTGCGCCGTCTTGATGCACTTTTGGAACCAACGAAAGAAGACGTAGAGGAAGAAATAAAAGAAAGTGGAGTTGATAATATAGACGAGGGAGTTTTGAAAGACATTACAGGGCTCAGTTACTTTAATACAAGTAAGTGGACCCTCAACCGTTTGAAATCCCAGGCTTCGGATAATAATGATATTTTATACGATAACTTTGTAGAATATCTGAACGGTTATAGTGAGAATGTCCGTGATGTGCTTCGTAACTTTGAATATTACACTAAAGCACGAAAATTGGCCGACAATGACAGACTGCTTTCCATTATTGAGCGTATAACTGATCCGAGAATTAATCTAACCGATAAGAATACTATCGATCCTGATGGCTTGCCCTTACCGGCACTAACCAATGTGGGTATGGGAACTGTCTTTGAGGAACTGCTTCGTCGATTCAATGAGGAAAATAATGAGGAAGCGGGGGAACACTTTACACCAAGAGATGCGATTTCTCTTTTGGCGCATTTGGTCTTTGAACCCGTAAAGGAGAACCTCCCTAAGATTATAACACTATATGATCCGGCATGTGGTTCAGGTGGTATGCTAACTGAAAGTCGTGAATATTTACTTGATTTAGGAGTACGAAGTGCTGCTATTCAGCTATCTGGTACAGAAATAAACCCAGAGACGTATGCTATCTGTAAATCAGATCTTATCATAAAAGGTGTGGACCCAAGCGGCATACATTGGGGTAATACAATTACAGATAATAATTTTGCTGATAAGTCATTTGGTTACATGATAACCAATCCTCCTTATGGTAAGTCGTGGAAAGAAGATAAAAAGAAAATCTATCATGAAAAGACGCTCCTAGATCATCGTTTTGAACTGAGCTTGACTAATTTTATTGGAGAAGAGAAGATTGTGGATTCTACTCCTCGTACATCGGATGGACAGTTGCTTTTCCTTTTGGAAGAAGTTGATAAGATGAAACCTCTAGAATTTCAACCACAGGGAAGTCGTATAGCTTCTATTCATAATGGTTCGTCTTTATTTACAGGTGATGCCGGTAGTGGAGAGAGCAATATACGCCGTTATCTTATTGAAAAAGATTTGGTTGAAGCTATTATACAATTACCTAACAATATTTTTTACAATACGGGTATTTCTACTTATGTGTGGATGCTGACCAACAAAAAAAAGGATAACAGAAAAGGAAAGGTGCAGCTTATAGATGCTTCACAAGCTTTTGAAAAACTAAGAAAGAATCAAGGCTCAAGAAATTGCACAATTGAGCCTTATCGTACGGATATTTTAAGGATCTATACAGATTTCGTTGAACAAGAAGCTAACGAGGTACTGAAAGTAGGGTCTAAGATTTTCGACGGCGACGATTTCCGTTATTACAATGTAACTATTGAACGTCCGTTGCGTCTTCGCTGCCAGTTTAATTCGTTAAAGATTGATGAAATGATTTATGATAGCAGTGATATTGAAGTAAGTAAGTGGTTGTATAATACTTATAAGGATAGAGTCTTTTCTGGTTTAGATTCAGAAATTCCAACTATAAAAGAATATCTGAATGATCAGGATATTAAGATAACCGATAAGAAACTAAATAAACTCATTTCGGCAAAAGCATGGAAAGACCGTCAGCGATTGATGATTGCTGCTAAGGTCTTGATGAAGGATATAGGTACGGATGTTTATATGGATTATAATCTATTCTCCACCAAAGTGAATGCTGCCGCTAAGGAGCTGAAACTAGAAATAAGTACTGCCGAATTGAAAACTATATGCAGAGCGATGTCTGTAACAGATTCGAAAGCGGCACCTGTTGTAAAGAAAGAGCATAAGGCTAATAGTAAGGATGTTGTAATGCTTTTGGATACTTACGGTGTGCCAGAAGAAAAACTTTCTGATTATGGCTATAACTTAGTAAAAAAAGGCATGTATGTGGAATTTGAGTCCGATAGTGAGCTTCGTGATAATGAAAAAATACCGGTAAAAGAAGATATCTATGATTATTTCCAGCGTGAAGTTCGTCCATACGTTGAGGATGCATGGATTAATCTGCCGCAGACTAAAATAGGATGTGAAATATCTTTCAATAAGTATTTCTATAAGCCGACTCCTTTACGTTCACTTGAAGAGAATGAACGAGATATTCTTGCTTTAGATGAACAAAGTCAAGGATTTATTAAATCACTGTTTGAACTGATGTAAGCATGGAAAAATATAATGAATATAAAGATAGTGGTGTACAGTGGCTTGGTAAAATTCCAAAACATTGGGATGTTATTAAGGCTAAATATCTGTGGAATGAAGTATTTTCTTTTTCAGGAAATGGTTCAGAAAATTTATTGTCTGTATCTCAGTATGATGGGGTAACACAAGCTAAGAATGAATCTAGAAGTGAATCTCTTAAAGGTTATAAGAAAGTAGCCAAAGACAATCTGGTTATAAATATCATGCTTGCTTGGATGGGTGGTCTTGGCGTTTCAGAATATAATGGCATCGTTAGTCCGGCCTATTGTGTCTATAGACTGAAAAAGGCTGCAAATCCCAAGTTCATGCATTATTTGTATAAAACGCCTATGTATTTGGCTGAATTTGCGAGACATTCGACTGGTGTAATACCTTCACGTTGGCGTATGTACACGGATGATTTTGGACAAATTCTGACTCTTATTCCACCAATAGATGAGCAAGATAAAATTGTTTCTTATCTCGATAAAGTTTCATCAAAGATTGATGAAGCAATCGCCCAGCAACAAAAGATGATAGATTTGTTGAATGAGCGCAAACAGATAATTATCAATAATGCAGTAACCAAAGGGCTTAATCCAGATGCTCCAATGAAAGATAGTGGCATTGATTGGATTGGAGAGATCCCTGAGCATTGGGAGCAAAAAAGACTACGTTTTCTTTGTAATATAAAAACGGGGGATAAAGATACGATTGATAGGGAGGATAACGGGAAATATCCATTTTATGTTAGATCTCCTAAAATTGAGCATATAAACTCTTTTTCTTTTGACGGAGAGGCCGTATTAATGGCCGGAGATGGTGTAGGAGCGGGAAAGGTTTTCCATTATGTTAAGGGAAAATTTGGTTGTCATCAAAGAGTATATATAATATATAATTTCAAAAATATAGAAGGTGAATATCTTTATTATTACATGCAAATTAAGTTTAAGCATATAATAGAGCAGTATAGTGCAAAAAGCACTGTTGATTCTGTGAGATTATTCATGTTGCAAAATTTCAATATACTTATTCCTTCAACTCAAGAACAAAACAACATTATTTCACATATAAGAAATGCGACGGTGCGTATTGATAAAGTCATTTCCTTTCAACAGAGAATGCTCGCCCTCCTTCAGGAGCGCAAACAAATAATAATCAATGATGTAGTAACCGGAAAAGTAAAAGTATCATGAATAATTCATATTACATATTAGCAAAAGAGGTTATCCAGATAGAACGGCTACATATTTGTACATGGGAATTTCCTAATGCCGATTCATATATAGAGTTTGGTATGGAATTTTCTTATGAAAGTTTTATAAATAACACTTTAAATATTTGGTTATCAGTTCCTTTTATTAAGGAGAGAGATGAAGTAAAATGTTTATTAGAGAATTTGTCTAATAGCGCAAATAGTCGCTTTATATTTAATAATATAGTAAGTGGAATTAGTAATATTGGAGCCGATCATCGGGATGGAAGTATCTTGCAATTCGAGGAACGTGATTCGTTGACTATTTTACCTTGCAGGATAGACGTTTCAAGTGGTTTTCTAAAGTTTACTCTTAATAGGCCTAATAGATCTGAAGGGAATTTGTATTTTAGAGTTTTAGTAAAACATAATGGAACAATTGCGATAAAAAAATCAGGAATTGCCCAAAATACATATATATATGACCTGAAAATTAATGAAACTCGTAATTTACCAGAAGACATTTATAATTTGAAATCAAATGAAGATTTGCAGATTTGTCAAATTCAAAATCTGTTTTGTCTACACTCTGTCCCTGATGATTTTGAGTTTAGTTTTATTGATTCTTCTAAGCTTAAAAATATTAGAAAATTAGAGACAGAGGCCTTCAAAAAATATCTTCCGGATGTGAAAGATATAGGTAAAGATTGCTATAATATAATATTTTTAAAAGATTGCAATAAAGATAGTTATTCCCTATTTACTACATGTTCTGAAGAAACTATTGGGAATAAGCAAATAGCATTAGCTATAGGTGCAAATATTCTATGCAGTTTATTATTTGCCTTTTATACGGTACGGTCTGAATGGGTGTCAAATGTAAAATGGTATTGTCAGATTCCCTTAGAATATTTTATTGCAGTTGCGATATTGTTTATTTTATTCTCATATTGGATTATAAAAAGAAAATAATATGAAAGCTTTATTAGATACCAATATTATTATTCATAGAGAAGCAAATAAAATTGTGTCTCAAGATATAGGTATTCTTTATCGTTGGTTGGATAGAGGGAAATATACAAAATGTATTCATTCTGCAACTATTGATGAGATAAAGAAAAATCCCAATAAAGAAACGGTTAAGCTTTTCTTGGTAAAATTAGACAGTTATGAGACAATAGAGATACCTTCACCTATACAAGATGAAGTAAAAAAAATCTCTGAAAGCTATGATCGTACAGGAAATGATTTAATTGATACTTCTTTGTTGAATGAAGTATTTGTTGGACGCGTAGATATATTAATCACTGAAGACAAAAAAATTCATAAAAAAGCTAATGTTTTAGGAATTCAAGACAAGGTTTATACGATAGATTCTTTTTTGGAAAGAACTTTTGCAGAACATCCTGATTTAGTTAATTATAAAGTTCTTGATGTCCAAAAAATAAAATTTGGACAGCTCAGTCTTGAAGATCCTTTTTTTGATAGTTTAAAAGCTGATTATATTGGCTTTGATAAATGGTTCATAAAAAAATATGATAATGAGGCATATATTACTATAAATTCAAATAATGGGATGCTTTTGTCTTTCCTCTATTTAAAGGTGGAAGATGAAAATGAAAGTTATATGGATATAACCCCTATGTTCTCGCCTAAAAAACGATTAAAAATTGGTACTTTCAAAGTTATAAGTAACGGTTTTAGGTTAGGTGAAAGATTTATTAAAATAATTTTTGATAATGCTTTGAAAAATCATGTTCAAGAAATATATGTAACCATTTATGATAAACGTCCTGAACAAAGACGATTAATTGAATTATTGGAACAATGGGGATTCACTTTGTGGGGGAAGAAGAATGAAGAACTGGTATATATTAGGGACTTCTCACCTAAATATGATGTAAAGGATATTAAAGGCTGTTTCCCTTATATTTCAAGAGAACGGCATGCATATATAGTCCCTATATATCCTAAATATCATACAGAACTTCTTCCAGATTCTATTTTAAATACAGAATCACCGCAAGAATTTATTGAAGATTTTCCTCATCGTAACAGTATTAATAAAGTATATGTCTCAAGGGCTCTTGAACCTTATCCGGAGATTGGAGACATTCTAATTTTCTATCGTACGGGAGGATTATATAAAAGTGTTATTACTACGATAGGAGTAGTGCAGGAACTTAAATTTGATTTTAAAGATGAAGAAGATTTTATTTCATATTGTCGAAAAAAAAGTGTTTACCCAGAACAGGAATTGAGGAACATGTGGAAGTCGTCGATAAGACATCCTTTTGTTGTAAACTTTTTGTATGTATATTCTTTTCCGCATCGAATTAATATGCAAAGGCTTATAGATCTAAAAATTTTATCAGGCAGAAACGATGCACCAAGAGGATTTAAACCGATAACAAAAGAACAATTTGAAATTATTTTGAAAGAGACAAAAAGTGATGAAAGTTTTATTATCAATTAAACCTGAATTCGTAGATAGGATTTTTGATGGGAGTAAAAAGTATGAATATCGTAAAATGTTATTCAAAAGAAATGATATAAATGTGGTTGTTATCTATGCATCTGCTCCCGTCAAACGCATTGTCGGTGAGTTTAGGATAAAAGATATATTTTCAGAAAGTGTAGACGTTTTATGGGAGAGAACAAAAGAATATTCCGGTATATCGAAAGAATATTATTTGTCATATTTCCAACATAAAAATATTGCAAATGCAATAGAAATAGGTAAAATAAAAAAATATAAAAAGATGAAAATGCTCTCTGACTATAATATTGTCCAGGCACCACAATCTTTTTGTTATATATCAGATTAGAATTAAAAATATGAACAAGACAAACGAACAGGCTTTTGAAGCTTTAATAGAAAAGGCGCTTGTTGGCACAACATCAGAAGAACGTCAACAAACAGGTGCTAATGATATTGATGCACAGTCTCCAGATTTAGATAAGTATTATTGGGGACTGCCGAAGGATATGTCCGACAAGAAGTATGCTTTTGATATGCGTCGTTTGTGGTCGTTCTTGAGGACAACCCAACAAAATATTCTAGATGAATATAAAGGGAAAAATATTGAAAACGAACTTCCTAAGCAACTTTCGAAAGCAATTGATACATTTGGTATTATTGATGTACTAAGGAAAGGTGTTGATATAGATAATATTCATGTCACAATGTTTTATCCGAAACCATCGCCTGCCGATAGTCAATTATCAAAAGAAAAATATATGCAAAACCAATTCTCCGTGACCCGTCAGCAGACCTTTTCTGTTAGTAATCCAGGCTTGGAGATTGATATGGTGTTGTATATAAACGGTCTGCCGTTATTTACATTCGAATTCAAGAATCCATGGACACATCAGACTGCCAAATATGATGGTCAAAAACAATATAAAGAGGAACGGAATCCGAAGGAAGCACTTTTGAAATTCGGTCATTGTCTTGCCCATTTTACAATGGATAAGAACGAAGTATATTTCACCACTAAATTGAATTCGGGCAAAACATTTTTTATGCCGTTCAATCAAGGCCTGCCCAATGGGCTGGGAGCAGGAAATCCAGTTAATCCTAATGGAGGATATAAAACCGCATATATGTGGGAGAAGGTCTTGCAAAAAGATATTGTGGCAGACATAATTATGAATTATGTGCTATTTGATTATGGTGAAGCAAAGACTCAAAAGAAGGTTCCTCATATCATGTCCAATGCTAAAAAACTTATATTTCCACGTTTTCATCAGCTTGATGTGGTTAGTAAATTGATTATTGATGTAGCAAAAGTTGGCGTTGGTAAAACTTATTTGATTGAACATTCGGCCGGTTCAGGAAAATCAAATTCAATAACGTGGTTGGCATACAAACTTATAGATGTTTGTCCTGTTACGATGGATGCAGTTCGTGCAAAGACACTAGATTCGCGTTTATATGATTCTGTGATTATCGTTACAGACCGTAGATTGTTGGACAAGCAGATAACAGACAATATTAAGGCTTTTGGTAAGAGTGAAAAAATTGTAGCTCATGCTGATACCTCCAATGATCTGAAAAAAGCCATTGAAGATGGAAAGCGAATAATTATTACAACGATCCAGAAATTCCCTTATATATGTGATTCTATATCGGATGTGAGCGAACATAATTTTGCTATTATCATTGACGAGGCACATAGTTCGCAGTCTGGTATAGCTGCTGACAGTGTGAATAAAACAATTCAGAAGGACATGGATTGTGAAGGGGCAGATACAGACGAACTTTTGGAAAAGCTGATGAAAGATCGTAAAATGAGCACAAACTGTTCTTACTTTGCATTTACAGCAACTCCAAAGAAGGAAACGCTTGAAAGATTTGGCTCAGAGGATGAAGAAGGAAAATTCCATCCCTTCCATCTTTATAGTATGAAACAGGCTATTGAAGAAGGATTTATTCTTGATGTGTTGTCTAACTATACGACATATAAAAGTTATTATGAACTGACAAAAAGTATTGAGGATAATCCTGAATATAATAATGAAAAAGCCCAAAAGTTGCTCCGCAGAGCTGTAGAGCGAGAACCTAGAACTATAGAAGCCAAGGCTGAGATTATGCTGACACATTTTGATGCTAAGATATTCCGTAACCATAAGCTGAAAGGAAAGGCGAAAGCTCTGGTGGTAACTAAAGATATTGAGTGTGCGATTTTATATTATAAGGCACTCCAGAAGTTGGTGGAGGCAAGGAAACTTCCTTATAAGATATTGATAGCATTTTCTGGAGAGAAACAGATTATAGACAAAAGCATTGGATATGATACTCCAATATATAATACAAATAATATACAAGCTGCAGAACCCTGTGGAAATTATTATGTGACACGTCGCTATACAGAGGCAGAAATGAATGGATTTCCTGATACTCAAACAGCAGAAAAATTCGAGTCAGATGATTATCGGATTTTAGTCGTTGCCAACAAATATCTGACAGGATTTGACCAACCGAAGTTGTGTGCTATGTATATTGATAAGCCTTTAGATGGCGTGTTGGCTGTCCAAGCTTTATCACGTCTTAATCGGGCAGCTCCTGACCTAGGTAAGCTTAGCGAAGATTTATTTGTTCTCGACTTCTATAATAAAATAGAAGATATAAAAGAAGCTTTTGACCCTTTTTATACTGCCACAACTTTATCAGAAGCTACAAATGTGAATGTACTTCATGAATTAAAAGCCACATTGCTTGGAATGGGTGTATTCGATATGGACGAAGTAAATGAGTTCATCGATTTGTATATTCGTGGAGAAGAAGCTGACAAATGGGCTCCTATTATTGATGTTGCTGCACAACGATTTAATTCAGAAATTGAATGGGCTGAAAATGGAAAAGCTGATTTTAAGATGAAATGCAAGCAATTTGTTAAGGTTTATTCCAAGGCAGCTGCTATTATGAGTTATGAAGTCAAGGATTGGGAAAAATTATTCTGGTTTTTACGTTTCCTAATACCTGAACTTTATATTGAACCCAATGGCGGTAATGATATAAAAGACTTGCTTGATTATGTCGATTTGAATACATATGGCTTACGTCGTACAGTTTTGAATGAGACAATTAAGCTTGATGCTGGAGAAACTGTAATTGACCCTAACAAACCTATAATGGTGAATGCTGGAGGAGAAGATGATGAGCCTAAAGATCCATTGGATATAATTCTTAAAGATTTTAATGAACGATGGTTTAAAGGATGGGATGCTACGCCTGATGATCAGAAAGCAAAATTGATAAGCATTACAAAAGCTGTAACGGAGGATGAAGATTATCAGACTCTTGTTGTGGGTAATCCTGATAAGCAGGCTGTCGATGAAGCAATGGCTACTATAATCGATCGAATTATCCGAAAAAAACGTAAAGGTGATATGTCTTTATACAAGGAATATCAACAGAACGATGGTTTTAAATATAATCTGCGTAATCTGATTAATCGCATGCTAGGTGATCTCGACTATGTAAAATGAATGTATGTGAGTAAAATAATTTTACCTTTAAAAAACAAGACGAGGTTGACTCAAAAGCATGAGCCAGCCTCGTTTCGTTCGTACTTTTGATCGAGAACATTTATAAATATTAAACCCAAATCATAATAAGTGATTGGGGATTATTATACCTATTGTGTAGATGTTTATAAACTAAGGAATTTTAGTATTAAATTTCTATGTGAGGAGAACATTTTACTCAATAACAATCTTATACTGCATAAAATGATACATATTTTGTGCAATAGGCATTGTTATTTGAATAAAGAACAGTAATTTGTTTTCAAGTTAGATTTCTTACAGGTATAGCGGGCTATGTCAAGAATAAGCGAACAAAAAGACGATAATAAAAGGTAAAAAGACGGCTGAAAAACATGAATGCACAAAATAGATAAAGCTATGCGCGGGATAATGACTGATTTGGGTTAAAATCATCATTATCCGATTCTTCGTATTCTAACTCACAAGATGTATTGTTCGGGGATATTATGTCGTTCTATTTCGCCTTCAAACCGGCAGGTATAAATAGAGCCTTGGGAGCGAAACTTCGCTCGCCTTATCACGTAGGAAAAAAATACTATTTACGCCTATTTGCCGGGGGAGACTACGGAAGAAGATGTAAATTGTCGGGGGACTGGCTCTACTTTTCACCGCGTTCGGGCCACAGGGTGTAGTCTAAGGCGCGGTTGCTGTCGGGAGCAATCTCTATCGGAGCGTTGTCCTGCCGTACGTCGTCTGATGCCGTGGAACGGTTGTAGAGCGTAACAGCCACATAAGCAGTGAGCGCAGCAACAACTAATGCCAGCAATGCAACCACGATGCGCTGACGGTTGTCTGTGCGCGGCAGCGACATAACGGCCGACATGTCTGCCGGACGCTCAGAGGCGTTGCGCCGGGTGCAGGCTGCGGCTATGCGGCGCAGATAGGCGTCGCCAGTAAGCCGGGCCATGTCTCTTACCACCATTCCGAACGAATAGATGTCGGCCTTTATGTCGGGCTTGGCGTCGGGCTGAAGCTGCTCCGGGGCGATGTAGCCCGATGAGCCGGCAGGACATTTCAGCACGTTGAAATAGTCGCTGTCCGACAGGCTGAAGTCTATCAGCTTGGTGTTGTGGCCGTTGTGCGTTATCATTATGTTCGAAGGCTTCAGGTCGCGGTGTATTATCTGCTTGCTGTGTATGTATCCGAGCGCGTCGGCCAGCTGCTCGGTTACTCTGCGCGCCATGTCGGGCGTCAGCGTCTTGCTGTCAATGAGGCTCTTCAGCGTGTCGCCATCGATATATTCCATAACGATGACCGTGCCCAGCTCTGCCACCTCCTCCATGCTTATGGTGCGGCAGATGTGCGGATGGTCCATCTGCAGCCCAATCTCAAACTCCTTGGCAAGGGCCTGACGGTAGACGGGCGTGTAGGCAAAGTCGGGCTTCAGGCATTTCAGCGTATAGCGCTTGCCGAAGCGTGTAGCTGTCAGCAGGCGCGTATGTCCCGACCTCGATACGTAGAATTCGCTTATGTCTCTGAAGGCGTTCTGCACGGGTATGCGCACGGCACTGTCCATCTCGCCGTCTATGTCGCTCATGTATCCTGAGGGGCTGTCGTCCAATATTTCGGTGTCTGAATTGTTCATTTCTCAATGTTGATGACGTTAATTATGGTTAGTCCGCCGTTGCGGCCTGCCACAAAGGGGGCCGTGCGGCCGTCAGGTCGCTCGATGTAGGGCAGATAGAGCGGCTGCTCCTTGATGAAGCATCCTGTGACGAAGCTGTCGCCGGGCACGAGCTTGCTGTTCTGCGACAACACCACCTCATAGCGGCTCTCGCCCACGTAGCGCAGGCGCACCAGGCGGTTGGGGCTCCAGCCTATCTCCACCTCCGTTCCGGCATCGAGCTCGTTGCTGATGAGCTGCTTGGCGTTGAAGAACGACGAGTTGTAACGTGTGCTTGTCTTGAGCCACGAAACAAAGGCGTAATAGTTGGCATGGCCAAGATACTGGGCCCGGATGTCGAGCGTAAACATGCGCGGCTTGTGGCTGTCGTTGACATATCCCCAGAGCCTCTTGAGCGTCGACGCGGACACGTTCTGTCCGGTGTCGTGGCTCAGATGAACCGAAAACTCCTCAAAGTCGGTTGTCGTGCCGAGCGTCTTTCCATATTTCTGTTCAATGAGCAGCTTCAGCTCCTCTATTTCAGGTGTATTCATTGTCATAAACTTAAATGCTGTTTTGTTTGTAAATGAGCAGCACGCGTCATTCCTCTACGATGGTGCCGAAGCGCTTCCAGCTCGAGTCGGCACGATAGAAGTTGCGCCGTCCCTTGGGCACGTGCAGCGTGCATGTTGGCAGAAAGTCGGGCGTGCTGGTCAGGGCGTTGCTGTTGCACACGGGCGGATACTGTGCGTCGACATACAGATGCTCGAGCGGACAGCCGTCGAACACATAGTCAGATATCAGCTCTGTGGCTGCACCGAGGCGCACCGTGGTGAGCTTGTCGCACTTCTGGAAGGTGGCTGTGGGTATGAGTCTAAGCCCTGACGGCATGACCACTTCCTCTACACTGCTGTCGTAGAACACGGCCTGCCCTATCTCCGTGAGGTTGTCGGGCAGGGTGAAGCGTGTTATGTGGCAGCCCTGGAAGGCATAGTCGCCTATAGCCTTGACTGTGGACGGCAGCGTATAGTCGCCCTGCTTGCCTATGGGGAACCACAGTATCTCTGTGGCACCGGCGTCGAACAGCACTCCGTCTATGCTGCTGTATGCAGTGTTGGCTGCCGACACGTTGATGGCGGCGAGCGCCGTACAGCCCGACGACGGACTGATGTCGGTGGCTGATGCCGGTATGGTTATCTCTCTGAGCGCCGTGCAGTTCATGAAGGCGTCTTTCTCTATCTTGACGGCATCGGAAGGCAGAGTAACGCTTGTAAGCAGGGTGCAGTCGGCAAAGAGGCCGTAACCCACTACATTATTCTCGGTGTATCGCGACGAGCCATACACTCCTCCGCCCTCCACGATATGGGCGTCGGCCATGTTTACCTGTGCAAGGCGGCCTGCCGTGGCAGAGCCGTCGATGTCGCGTCCCATCATCTGGCGCAGGCACCGCAGGTCGTCGCCGTTCATAGGACCGGCAATAGACAGCGTAGTATACTCGTATTTGCTGTCGCCCATAAGTTCTTCAAACTCGCCCGCATCGGCCAGCAGAACGGCATCAGACGTGGTTATGGTCAGCGCCTCGCCCACGCTCTCGCCCTCGCCGTTGGCGGCGTAGGCCTTTATCTCGTAGGTGGCATTCTGGCGCAGTCCGCCTATGCGCACCCTCATGCCAACGCCTTCAGCGCCCGGCGTCTCAGCCTCTACGCTCTGCGTGTCGCCTGTCTCAATGTCGGTTACGTAGCATCCCGTGGAGGTTATGGTCTCGTTGCCGTCGTCCGTTATTTCATATTCTACAATGACGCTCATTGGGCCTTGGCTCAGCACTGCCGGCACGCCCACCGTGGGCCTGTCGTTTGGCATGGTTACAAAGGTCATCGTGTTGCCATGCAGCTCCACGCGGCCGTTGGTGCCATGCAGTCTGTAGTAGTACATCGTGCCCGGCTGAAGCCCCGTCAGCTGTATTTTCACCTTGTTGCCGTCGGGGTCAAGCACGCCCGTGGTGTGGTCCATCTGGTCTGTCGTGCCGTATCTGAAGCGCAGCTCCGGCATGTCGGTACTTCCCTGCAGCATCACCTCGCCTGCGATGACGGCCTCAGTGCGCGTTACGCCCGAAGCCTCACCCGTTACGAGGCGCGGTTCAAAGTTATCCGGAGCCTCATCGCTGCTGCATGCGGCCAGCGTCAGCAGCAGCGCTATCATTGTGGTGAGTGATAATATCCTTGTCTTCATCTTTTGCCAATGTTAATGCCTACACCTATGCAGCCCTGCCAATGGCGTCCGGCTATGGTTACAGCAGATGCCGACACGCTTATCCGTCCGAACGACAGCATCACGCCAAGCTCGGCTGCGAGGCCCTTGTGTGTCAGGCCGTCGTTGAGCGCAAGTCCGCCTCCTTCGCTCTCAGCCAGCTCCCATGCCGTGGCCGTGCGGCCATAGCCAATGCCCTCAAACAGGCTGACCATGCGCCCGAGGCGGTGTATCGCTCCGGCCGTCACGGTGTATGTCGAGTGGCGTGTCTGTCCTGTGTAATATGGTTTTATGCTGCTTCCGTCGGTAAATCCTTCCTTGTCGCAGGTGGTTACGGTCTTGCCTATGCTGCGAAGGTCGGCACTTGCATGAACGAAGAAGCCATGGCGGCGCATTAATGCCACCATGACACCCCACGAAGGTCCGTTTTCGTGCATCGAAACTGTAAACAGGGCATGAGTCCTGAGCGGCAGCTTCGGCCGCCGCTTCTTCACGGCTATTGTGTCGACGATGGTCTTTGTCAGCACAATAGTGTCGTGCTTAAGGGCTATGTCAGGCTTGGGCGAGTTGATGACCATCTCGTAGGTCATGTGACTCTCGAGCGGTTTCTCAAACTTATAGTCGCGCATGACGCCCCATTCAGGATGTTTTATGGTAATCTTTTTTGTGCCTTTGGGCAGATAAAGCCATATCTCGCCTACATTGTCCTTACGCATGACAATGCCCAAAGGCGACGAGAAGGCATACTCGGGCGTGGCCGTAACCTTCAGCAGGGCGCACGCCTCGTCGTTGAGGTCGCGCACCGGAGTGATAAAGGCGCTCACGTCGTTGGGCAAGACGCGAAACTTAGTCACGCTGAACTGCTGTGCCAGGGCCGTGCCGCAGCCTGCCATGCAGAGCATGAGCGTCAGCAGCAGTGCCTTTAACGTGCGTATATGTAACATCTTGCCTGTCATATAGGTTTGTTTAAAGTGATAATGTCGTTTGTCTTAGCTTAACTTGTCTTTAGTTACTCCAGGTTGAAGTCTCTGATGTTCATCACTTCGTTGTCATCGCTGATGGTCTCTGTCGGCTGCCATGTGCGCACATGTATCAGCGGCATCGACTCGTTGCGGAAATCCCAGAGCAGGAAGAGGTAGCCGTCGTCAGCATAGCGGTCGCTCTTGTACTGCTGGCGGAGGCTGACGCCGTAGATGCCGTCCATTGTTGGATGGCGCATTATGCGGAAGTCGGAGAACTTTACGCTTATGTTCTTGCTGGCGGCAAAGGCCTTGCTTAGCCGCGATATGTATTCTTTCTTGGTGCGGATGTTATACTCAACGCGCGACGCCGGCATAAACTTGCCTTCGCTGCCGGCCTTGGTCTTGACCACGTTGCCCACGATGATGAGGGCCTGCTCGCTGAACACCTGGCGCAGAAAGTCGATGTCCTTGGTGGTGTAGGCCATGCGGAAGTGTTCGCAGTAGTTGAGTATCACGCGGCGGCGCTGAGCATCGTCAACCGACAGTTTGCCTGCAAGGATCTTGGCAGCCTCCTTATAGAAAGGATTGCTGCGTGCCATTTGTTTAAGGTCGCCGTCGGTCATGCTGCCCGACTTGTCTGCCTTGCCGCTATTCTGTCCGCCTTCGTATGTGCTCTGTCCGGGCGCCTGCGCCATAGTGCTGCTCTCCTCTTGCTCAACCGTAGAGGGTATGCCGGTGCCTGTGCTGAAGAACGTAACGTTGCCGTTGCGGTCGACAAATCCCTCGCGGCCTGTGCCGTTCTCGCGGAAGCGCAGCTGTCCGTTGCGGTAGCGCACGTCGAACATGCAGTTGCGCAGCGGTATTGCGAAGAGCAGTCTGTCGTTTTCGTCTACCACCGCAAAGGTCTCATATCCCTTGCCGTCAACGCGGCCAACAAGCTCGAGCCCCTCATGCAGCCCGTATCTGTTGATGTTTTTTTTGCTGTCAGTCTGTCCGAGGGTGGGCTGCAGCCCCAAAGCCACAGCCACACCCCCTAAAATGAGAGTTAGTATGGATAGTATATATATTGTCGCTTTCATTCAAGTTGATAACCGGCAAGACTATTGCCAACCGACAATCTCGCCTCCTATTTCAATTTTAATCTGTTCAGGGTTGCCTGATATGATGAAGTTTACAAGATGTTCCGTGCCGGGCTTAAACTGGAACGTGCTCTCGTAGAGATACGACACGCCGTCCATCACAACCTCTATCAGCGGCATGCGGTTGGCCACGCGCTGAGGCACTATTATGGCCGAATAGATATAGCTGCTTATCTGTCGGGCCCTTATCGTGGTGCCGTTGCCCCTTACATATTTTGTGGCAACGCCGGCACTTAGGTCTATGGTCGACTCAGGCACAGTGTTATGCACATACACCTCGGCGTATGTAGGCATCTCGCCCTCAAAGTCCTCGCCCTTTATCAGGCGTATGGTGAGCTTGCTCATTATGTGCTTGAAGGCCAGGGTTACGGGAGAGTTTGACGCGCTGACGTTGTTGGTCTGTGCATACAGGAAGTCGCTGGCCTCATAGCCGTCGGCCGTGCTCTGGTCGGTCTGCACGCTGAAGGGCAGGTCCTCGATAGAGCTTACGGACGTCATGTAGGGATAATAGGCATAGAAGTTGTACGTGCCTTCGTCCCAATAAAGCGTGCGGCTTGCTGTCCATGAGCTGCCGCTGCACGTCAGCGGCTCGTTGTTCACAAGATTGCCGCCTATCTCGAGGGGCTTGTCGGTGCTGCTTGCGAACAGGCCTATCCTGTCGCCGTTCTCAAATCCCGAGTCGGTCACCCTTGTGCGCTGTGAAGGATGAGTCACCTCAAACCTCATGGGCGTATGCCTTGCGTCTACCGGTGTGTCGTCTTCCTGGCTGCATCCGGCTGCTATCAGCGCAACAAGTGCAAGACCTATATGTATAATACGCTTTTTCATCGTCTTTATTATTTAATTTACTTAAAAATTTATACTAAAATAGCATTTTTCACGTTATCCACAATTTCCGTTTCATGTTTTTATCTGTGGCGGCGTGCCTTGCGCATGTTGCTGAGCGGACTGCCCTTATGTATTTTGGGCGGCATATGCTGTCCGTGCCCAACGCTTACAGAACCGACACCCATGCCACGGGTGACGATGCCTGCATCACGTTTGTCGTTGGCAACAAATTCCTCGAACGAGAATGTCTCGCCGGCATAGCGTTTGATACGCCTTACGATGCTCTCGCGGCTTATTGTGCTGTAATAAGGAATTTCGTTGTTCATGCATGAGTTCTGCTCTGAACGGAACACGCCGCGACTGTGCATGAATCCGCCTTCATAGATGTCAACAACATCGCTGTAGCGGCTGTCGGAAATAAGGTGGCTCCATGGCACTTCGTGCATCTTGCCCGTAAGCGACAGGTTGTCGTACCAGCCGAGCGACTTTGCCCAATTAATGGCGTCTACATGGCCGCAGCACGTGCAGTTGCAGAAGTCGATGAAGGCGTTATGGTAGATATACTCGTCGCCAAGCTTGCCGAAGCCGTGACCGCCGGCCTCATGCTGTATCACTCCGCGGGTGTCGAGCGGATAGCCATAGGTGCTCCGCGGACAGAAGGCTATAGCCGAACCATCCTCCCACATCTGGCAGATGCCGCCGTATTCAGTAGTGTTGGGCACAATGATTATCAGCGTCTGGTTCAAGTTGTTCTGATTTACGGTCGGTGCATTGAGCGCATAGCTGAATATCTCGTCATAGTCGGCACGCAAGCCGACACCACTGGTGAATGTTGTGCCGAAACGGTTGTAGCGTATGGTGTTCACCGTGCCTATACCGCTCTCGTTAGACATGGCAAAACCTATGTAGATGTTGAAGTATTTTGAGTATGTCTTATAAGGTTCTATGGTTATAAGATATTGAGCAGCCTCTTTCAGGGCAGGAAGACAGTCGCCTTCGGCTATGTCTTTGGCGTTGTATCCGTCGCCTATAATCACAACATTTATTCCGCCTGTGTTGCCTCGTGTCGCCTTCTGCAACGTCAGCCACTCGTCTTCACCATAGATGTAGTCATACTGACTTACGCTGCACGTATGGGTATAGTCTTCATTTTTCAGCTTGAACACCACTTCGCCGGTTCTGTTGCCGGCACCTTTCGACAAAGTGTTTATACTTATGGTCACCTCCGTCTTGCCTTTACCGCTCATTGGCGACAGTTCACACCAGTCGGGCTTGCTCTCAACTTCCCATTCGCCTTCAGCATCCAGCACCAATGTCTGCGTGTGTCCGTTGTTCAGTGCGCATACCGTAGACGGACGGCATACCAACTCATGATGGGCGGCAATGCGCTTGAAATCGCACCATCCCGGTGCTGCCTGATACTGGGCTATGGCACTTTCGGGCACTTCAAGCGTGAAGTTATCCTTGGCAACACCTTCAAAAGCCGTGCCTTCAACATAGGCAGGCATTTCTCCCTTACATACAATAGAACCTATGCCGTAGCACTCTTTAAAGGCGCCATCTCGCACACTTTCTATACCTTCTGGAAAGACAATTCCTTCCAAAGAACGACAATTAGCAAAAGCCTCTTTGCCAATGCTCGCCACATCCTGCGGAATTTCGAGTGTTCCCATCAGGCGCCAGTTTCCGTAAAAGGCATCTTCGCCTATATAAGTCAGTGAACTCGGAAGTGACAATACGCCGGAAAAATCACATCCAGAGAAAGAATAATCACTGATAATATTTAATTCTTTTGGTAACTTTAAATCACCACGTAAAGGAACATTGTTAAATGCAGACTTTTCTATAGTTGATATTCCGTCATGCAACTGTAGATTACCATTAAATCCACTTCCAGAGAAACATTCTTCAGAAATAATCTTCACACCCTGTGGAATTGTGATGTCGCCAGTCAGATTTTTACAATTCTGAAAAGCTCTTTTTCTAATTTCTTTCAGCTTGTCGGGTAGATGCAGATTTCCATATAGTCCGGAACATCCTTCAAAACTTCTCTCACCGATAAATTCCAATGATTCAGGCAGAATAAGTTCACCGACAAATTTACAGTTAGTGAAAGTACCATTAGACCAATTAGACTCGAATCCATTACCAATTTTTTTTAGTGTTGATGGAAGGGAGAGTGAACCGTTGAATGCACAGTCACCAAATGCTGCAGTCTTGACTTCTGTTACACCTTCTGGAATTATAAGAGAACCTGTCAGATTTTTACAACTTTCAAATGCGCAACTATTTATAATCTTCAAAGTGTCTGGCAATACAAGTCTGTTTAAACTGTTTTTTTCAGCCATGGCACCCTCTGGTATCTCATCCTCGTCATAAGTCCTTGGTTGTAAATTTCCTGAACCATAATGCAACTTGACATCAGTGCGGGCTATCTTCACATTTTTCAAGTTGAGAGCCTGTAGTGATGTCATTTCGTCTCTCATAAAGTAGAAATCAACTCCGTTTATCTGTCCCGTTATCTTCAGGTTCTTCAGCTTTGTATAGTCCTTGTTGGCAGCAGTGATAGCGTCTTTAAGATGACCGGGGGTAGAGTTGATTATGACATACTCTTTTGCCGTGGCGTTATGGCTTACGAGGTCGTTCTCCCATGGCGTGATGCTCTCGCTTACAAGTGTGAGTGCATATTGTCCGCTTACAGACTTTTTATCGACGCGGATTGTGAAGTTACTCATCTTTCCTGCCGTATACGTAAACGCCTCGTTCTTGCTGAACTTATAAGGTATTCCGCCGATGGTTATGCTGAACAGCGTGGCGCCTGCCGGTACGGTCTGAGGCACAACTATTGCACGCCACTCGTCGCCTACGCGTGCCGGCATTGTTGATGTCTGCTCTATGCCGCCGCTTGCCTTTACAGTTCCGTCGGCAAGGTTTATCGTAGCCTCGCGTATCAGGTTGGTGGCAAGTACCACACGTTCTGTCTGCTCCCATTCGCCGTCGGCAAAGCCTGTACCCTTTGTGAGGGTTACACGGGCGTTGGCCATGCGGTGAGCCATGGGCAGACGGATAACCTTATCTGTCGGAGCCACGTCGGCCACCTTACCCCACAGAAAGTCGCTGGCCTCATAGCCGCCCATCGTGCCGTCTTCCGATGGTTTGCTCTGATCGCGCTCTACGGTGAACGGATAGGCGTCTATGCTCTCGGGACTGCCGAAGGGATAATATCCGTATATGTCCACGTGAGTGTGGTCGTCTTTCCAATAAATATCATAGGCCGAGTTCCATTTATAGGCAGCTTCGTCGAACGTATGGCGCACGTTGTCTGCCCTGTTGCCGTTCAACTGCAGTGTACCCGGCGTGTTGCCGTTATAGTCGACAATATACACGCCCATCACGTCGCCGTCGGCAAAGCCGTTGTCGTTTACTCTCGTAACCGCCAGCTGGTCAATCTCGCCCGACAAAGTTATCTTCTTTCCGTTGCCGCGACCTGTGTCGTCAGTAAACAGATCATCAGAGCATCCTGCCAACAAGTGGCAGAATGCTAATATATATATTAAAATTTTGTATTGGTTCTGTCTTCTCATAATCTTATGGCTTTATCATTTGTTTAAGACTTTAGCCTCCATCTATATAGACCCGAACGTGGTCAGCGTCTGTGCCTGCGCGCTTTCCTTATGCTCTTTAGCGGACTGCCCTTATGTATCTTGGGCGGCATCTGTCGTCCATGATATGTTGATGTTGAGCCTACGCCGCGTGTGGCACTGACTGCACTGCTTGCGTCAGTCTTGTCGTTGGCCACAAATTCCTCAAACGAGAATGTCTCGCCGGCATATTTCTTTATTCGCCTTACTATACTCTCGCGGCTTATGGCGTTGAAGTATGGCACATTGTTGTTCATGCACGAGTTCTGCTCTGAACGGAACACGCCGCGACTGTGCATAAATCCGCCTTCATAAATATCTACAAGATTGCTGTATCGGCTGTCGAATATCAGATGGCTCCATGGCACTTCGTGCATCTTGCCCGTGAGCGACAAGTTGTCGTACCAGCCAAGCGACTTTGCCTGATTAATAGCACCCACATGAGAACAACACATACAATGACATGCGTCGATGAAGGCATTGTGATATATATACTCATCGCCAAGTTTGCCGAAGGCATGACCTCCTGCCTCATGCTGCAAAACTCCACGCGAGTCGTAAGGATATGCGTCTGTGCTACGCGGACAGATTGCTATAGCCGAGCCGTCTTCCCACATCTGCGTTATGCCGCCGTATTCGGTAGTGTTGGGCACAATTATTATCAGCGTCTGGTTCAGGTTGTTCTGATTTACGGTCGGTGCATTGAGCGCATAGCTGAATATCTCGTCATAGTCTGCGCTTAATCCTGAGCCGCCAGTGAATGTTGTGCCGAAGCGGTTGTAGCGTATGGTGTTCAAAGTGCCTATACCGCTCTCGTTAGACATGGCAAAGCCTATGTAGATGTTAAAGTATTTTGAGTATGTCTTATATGGCTCTATGGTTATAAGATATTGTGCAGCCTCTTTCAGGGCAGGAAGGCAGTCGCCTTCGGCTATGTCTTTTGCGTTGAATCCATCGCCTATAATCACAACGTTTATTCCGCCTGTGTTGCCTCGTGTCGCCTTCTGCAGCGTCAGCCACTCGTCTTCACCATAGATGTAGTCATACTGGCTTACGCTGCACGTATGGGTATAGTCTTCATTTTTCAGTTTGAACACCACTTCGCCGGTTCTGTTGCCGGCACCTTTCGACAAAGTGTTTATACTTATAGTTACTTCCGTCTTGCCGTTACCGCTCATTGGCGACAGCTCACACCAGTCGGGCTTGCTCTCAACTTCCCATTCGCCTTCGGCATCCAGCACCAATGTCTGCGTGTGTCCGTTGTTCAGTGCGCATACCGTAGACGGACGGCATACCAACTCGTGATGGGCGGCAATGCGCTTAAACTCATTCCAGCCAGTGGCTGTCTGATATTGTGGAACAGCCGACTCTGGCACTTCAACCGTAAAGTTATCCTTTGGCACGCCGTCGAAAGCATTGCTGCCAATATAAGGAGGTATTTCTCCTTCACATACGATAGAGTTTATGCCGAAGCAACTTGAAAAAGCTCCTTGACGAATACTTTCAACACTTCTAGGAATAATTAATCCTTGCAATCCTGAACAATAGCTAAATGCGTTATCTCCTATAGTTTGTATTTTATCAGGAAACTCCAAAATTCCAGACAACCGACTATTTTCATTAAAAGCATTATTACCAATTGACAATAAACTCTCAGGAAATTTTAAATTACCTGAAAAAGAACAACCGGTAAAGGCACCATCGCCAATTTTTGTAAGACCTTTAGGAAGTATAAGTTCTCCTTTAAAATCATTATTACAAAATGCCATACTCTCTATTTTTGTAATGCCATCTGGAAGATAAAGTGTGCCATTAAAACTACAATTGCCAAAAGACATTCCTGATATTTCTTTAATTTTTTGTGGTATTTTTAAATCACCTCTTAAATTTGTGCAAGAATTAAAAGCGCAAGCTCCAATATACGTCAAATTATCTTGAAGACTTAAATTACCATAAAATCCATTGTTATATTCAAATGCGTTAGCACCTATATATTGTAAATTTATGGGAAGAATTAATTGACAAGTAAAATCACAGCTATGAAATGCAGAACTAGCAATATATTTTAAAGTATTAGGCAAAGACAAATCCCCTTTTATACCTCTACAAAAGGCAAATGCGCTGTATCCAATACGTGTTACACCTTCAGGTATCATCAATGATCCACTAATATTTATACAATTTGAAAATGCACGTTCAGAAATAGCTTCAAGTTTATCTGGAAGCACTAGATACAACAATGACGACTTACCTTCCATTGCTACATAAGGTATCACGCCCTCTTTTTCTACATTATCACTTATCCCATTCCATTCTTGTTCCCCAAATTTTCCATACACTTTGACATCCTTCAAATTCAACGCCTCGAGCTGAGTCATCTCATTTTTCATAAACTCAAAATCTGTTGCGTCTATCTCTCCTGTTATCTTCAGGTTTTTCAGCTTTGTGTAGTCTTTGTTGGCAGCAATTATAGAACTTTTAAGATGTCCGCGTGTCGTGTTTATCACAATATACGCCTTGCCTTCGGCGTCGTGGCTTACGAGGTCGCTCTCCCATGGCGTGATGCTCTCGTTGACGAGCGTAAGAGTGTATTGTCCTGTTTCGGCTTTCTTGTCAACACGGATGGTGAAGTTGCTCATCTTTCCTGCTGTATACGTAAACGCCTCGTTCTTGCTAAACTTATAAGGTATGCCGCCCACGGTTATAGTGAACAGCGTTGTGCCTGCCGCTACTGTCTGAGGCACAACTATGGCGCGCCACTCGTCGCCTACTCTTGCAGGCACTGTGGCCGTAGGCTCTACGCTGCCTTTGGCTTTCACCGTTCCGTCGTTAAGGTTTATCTTTGCCCCTCGTATCAGGTTGGCCACGAGCACAGTGCGCTCTGTCTGTTCCCATTCGCCGTCGGCAAAGCCTGTGCCCTCGGTAAGTGTTACGCGGGCGTTGGCCATACGGTGGGCCATGGGCAGACGTATTACTCTGTCTGTCGGAGCCACGTCGGCCACCTTTCCCCACAGAAAGTCGCTGGCCTCATATCCGCCCATCACGCCGTCCTCCGAAGGCTTGCTCTGGTCGCGCTCCACGGTGAACGGGTAGGCGTCTATGCTCTCCGGACTGCCGAAGGGATAGTATCCGTAGACGTCAATGTGTGTGTGGTCATCTTTCCAGTAGATGTCGTAGGCAGAGTTCCATTTGGCGTTGGCGGCGTCGTATGTATGGCGCACGTTGTCTGCCCTGTTGCCGCTCGGCTGCAGAGTGCCGGGCGTGTTGCCGTTATAGTCGACAATATACACGCCCATCACGTCGCCGTCGGCAAACCCGCTGTCGTTTACTCTCGTAACCGCCAGCTGGTCAATTTCGCCCGACAGTGTTATGCGGTTGCCGCTGCCGCGGCTTTCGTCTCCGCCGAAAAGATCGTCAGAACAGCCTGCCAATAAATGACAGACTGTGATTATATATATTAAAAGTTTGTATTGGTTGCTTTTTATGGTAATCATCTGCAGACTTTATTTAATGGCGTTAAATTTTTACATGCTACATTAGTACAACCGACCTGAAACATTATTCTGCCGTTCCGCCATTATCTGTGCCGTCGTCTTCCCAATCATCTATGTCGACGTTTATTCCGTTGCTTGTCTTGCTCAGCGTCACGGTGAATTTGTGGCGCTTGCCGCTCTCAAATGTAAATGCCTTCTGCAGGTTGTAGTCGCGGCCGTCAACGGTTACAGTCACCAGGTTGCCCTGTGCCACTGTCTGCGGCACTATTATGGCCTTGTAGCTTCCGTTTTCTTTCAGCGGTGTTATGCTTGTGGCTGTTCCCGTGGGCGTAACGGCTTTTGTTGCAAGGTCTACCGTGGCCTGTGTCTTTATGCCGTTTATCTTCACGCTTACTGATGCTGCGGCCAGGCTCTCGTCGGTAAATCCGTTGCCTGCCGCCAGATTTATCAGCATCTGGCTCATCACGTGCGATGCAGTTATGCCAACGGCAGCCTCTGTGGGTGCCACGTCTTTTGTAATTCCCACAAGCAGGTCGGATGCCTTATAGTCGCTTGTGTTGCTCTGGTTGGCCATCGTGCTGAACGGCATTGCGTTTACCGATGTCAGCGACGGCGTGTAGGGGTAGTAGAGATAGAAGTCGGCGTGTGTGGTCTCGTCTTTCCAGTATATCTGTTCGTCAGGAGTCCATGTTCCGCTGTATGTAAACCTCATGTTGTCAACATGGTTGCCGACCGGCTGCAGCGTTCCCGGTGTTCCGTCGGCATTATGGTTCACTACGAACAGACCTATCCTGTCGCCGGCCTCAAATCCGTAATCTGTGGCTCTCGTGCCGTCTACGCTCTCCATCGTAGTGCTTATCTTTATAGGCACGGCGTGGGGCGACGGCGGGTCGATTTCGCCTTCATCTCCGTTGTTTTCACTTGATGAACATGCGCAGAATGCAAGTGCGGCAGTCATCCATATAAGTATATTTTTCTTAATCATACCCAACAGTCTTTATAAGGTTTATCGTTTGTGAGTGCAAAGATACGCCAAAAGCAAACGCAAAACAAGTTCACAATGGTTCACAAACTTAAAAAAGTGAATATTTAATATGTATGAGCGTCAAAAACGGATGTTTTATGGACATTTTACCATAAAATAAGACAGAAATTCATGTTTTTTATGTGCACGTATAAACAGCAGCTGATGCCGATGCGTTTTCTGTCTTCAGCGAAAATTGTGTATATCCGCATAACAATAGATAATATTAGGAGGCGGCTCGGCAAGACAAAATCAAAAAAAGTGTTTTTTTGTTTTGCATTGCACTCGCCTTTCACTATATTTACATAATACAGGAGGCGGCTCGGAAAGACAAACTCAAAAAAAGTGGTTTTTGTTTTACATTGCACTCGCCTTTCACTATATTTACATAATATAGTAGGCGGCTCGGCAAGGCAAACTCAAAAAAAAGTGTTTTTTTGTTTTGCATTGCACTCGCCTTTCACTATATTTGCATAATGAACGGGCGGGATTCCGCCGTATAAGTCAACCATACATAGAAAGGAAAGACGCAAAAATGAAATACCCAATAGGAATACAGAGCTTCGACCGGATTATAGAAGACGGCTACGTTTATGTAGACAAGACGGACATGATTTACGACCTCACTCATGAGGGCGGAATCTACTTCCTGAGCCGTCCGCGCCGCTTCGGAAAGAGTCTGCTTGTGTCTACGCTGAAGAACTACTACCTTGGCCGCAAGGATCTTTTCAAGGGTCTTGCCATCGACGGCATGGAGAAGGAGTGGAACGTTTATCCTGTGTTCCATGTTGACTTCAACGGCGGAAACTTCACAAATGCGGGCGAACTTGAACAGAAACTCAACTTCTGTCTGTCGGAATGGGAACATCTTTATGACATGCCTGTACGTCAGAACGAGCTGGGCTACGGCGACCGCTTTGTTGAGATTTTGCGTACTGCCCACGCCAAGACAGGCCGCCGCGCTGTGGTGTTGATAGACGAGTATGACAAGCCGATACTCGACGTGCTCGACATGAGCCGCGAACTTGAAGACCGCCACCGCAACGTTCTCAAGGCCTTCTACTCCGTGTTCAAGGGAGCCGACGCCCATCTGCAGTTTGTCCTGCTAACGGGCGTAACCAAGTTCTCGCAGGTCAGCGTGTTCAGCGGTTTCAACCAGCCCAAGGACATCAGCATGGATGCGCGCTACGAGACGCTGTGCGGCATAACGCAGGATGAGCTTGAGCATTATTTCAGCAGTCCTATATCCGACCTTGCCGTTGAATACCAATGCACTCCGAATGAGATGCGCCAGAGGCTCAGACGCCAGTATGACGGCTATCACTTCAGCAAGCGTATGACGGGCGTCTACAATCCTTTCAGTCTGCTCAACGCTCTTGACAGTCTTAGCGTTGACGACTACTGGTTCCGCTCGGGCACTCCGACCTATCTAATCCGCCTGCTTGCACACTTCAACGAGAACATGAACGAGCTTACGGGCAAATATTACGCCATGGAGGAGTTCATCGACTATAAAGCCGACGTGGAGCGCCCGCTGCCCATGATATACCAGAGCGGCTACCTCACGATAAAGGACTACAACATGCGCCACAACACATTCCTTCTCGACTTCCCCAACGACGAGGTCAAGAAGGGCTTTCTCACGATGATTGCTTCTTCGTATCTTCAGCCGCGCGAGCGTCTCAACGGCTGGATATTCGACGTGATTGACGCCATGGAGGCAGGCGAGGCAGACAGTCTGCGCACGCTGTTCACCTCCTTCCTGTCGAGCATCCCCTACACCATGCGCCGCAAGGACAACGAGGCGGAGCGCGAGCGCTACTTCCAGTACACGTTCTATCTCATCATGCGGCTTATCAGCGTCTACACCGTTTACACGGAGAAAGTGCAGAGCCAGGGGCGTGTTGACTGCGTGGTGGAGACTCCGCAGTATGTATATATCTTTGAGTTCAAGCTCGACGGCACGGCAGACGAGGCTCTCAGTCAGATAGAAGACAAGGGCTATGCCCGCGAATATTCGGCCGATGCGCGCCGTGTGTTCAAAATCGGCGCTAGCTTCTCGTCGGAGACGGGAACTATATCCGACTGGAAAGTGCAGGATTGAGCTTTCGCCTTACAGCAGATATGGCCGTAAGTTACGATGACATAATAATAAATTTTTGTTTTACATAGTTCACATTCCGGTTCGGGCTTCGTGTCCGGGCTGGATATTTTTTGTCCCTGACCAGCCATTTTACATCCGGCTGTGTTGCCGTTTTATATCGGGCTTATGGCCGTCTGCCCTACATTAAACGAGAATCCTGGCTGAATAATAAAGCCCTGTATGGGTTAAAAAACTGCATGCCGTCTGTTTATGATTAGCCAATATTTTTGTAACTTTGCAGCCACCGAAAACCATTCGGATTCTTGAACACTAACAAAAACATATCTTATGGGAGGATTCTTCGGAACAATCTCGAAGTCGAATTGTGTTACAGACCTGTTCTACGGTACTGACTATAATTCGCATTTGGGAACAAAGCGTGGCGGACTTGCCACTTATAATGCGGAGGAGAAACAGTTTATGCGCTCAATCCACAACCTTGAGAGCACATACTTCCGCACTAAGTTTGAAGACGAGCTCGGCAAGTTTTCAGGTAACTCAGGCATAGGCATCATCAGCGACACTGACGCCCAGCCTATCATCATCAACTCACACTTAGGACGCTTTGCCATCGTAACCGTGGGCAAGGTGAACAACATCAGCGAACTTGAGCAGGACCTGCTGGCCAGGAATATGCATCTGGCGGAGCTGAGTTCGGGCAAGACCAACCAGACCGAGCTCATAGCGCTGCTGATAATCATGGGCAAGAACTTTGTTGAGGGCATCGAGAATGTGTTCAACAAGATAAAAGGCTCGTGCTCGCTGCTGCTCCTCACCGAGGACGGAATCATCGCGGCGCGCGACAAATGGGGCCGCACGCCTATCGTGATAGGCCGCAAGGAAGGCGCGTTTGCAGCCACGAGCGAGTCGAGCAGCTTTCCTAACCTCGACTATGAAATCGACCGCTATCTTGGTCCGGGCGAGATTGTGCGCCTCAGGGCCGACGGCGTAGAGCAGATGCGCAAGGCCGAGAAGCAGATGCAGATATGCTCGTTCCTGTGGGTTTACTACGGATTCCCCACATCATGCTACGAAGGCCGCAACGTTGAGGAGGTGCGCTTCGAGATGGGAAAGAAGATGGGACAGCAGGACAAGTCGGAGGTTGACTGCGCCTGCGGAATACCCGACTCGGGCGTGGGCATGGCTCTCGGATATGCCGAAGGCAAGGGTGTGCCCTACCACCGCGCCATATCTAAATATACGCCTACATGGCCGCGAAGCTTCACTCCAAGCCGTCAGGAGCTGCGCAACCTCGTGGCAAAGATGAAACTGATACCTAACCGCGCCATGCTCAAGGACAAGCGTCTGCTGTTCTGCGACGACTCTATCGTGCGCGGCACGCAGCTGCGCGACAACGTTAAGGTGCTGTTCGACTACGGCGTGCGCGAGGCTCACGTGCGCATAGCCTGTCCGCCGCTCATCTACGGCTGTCCGTTCATCGGCTTCACGTCGTCGAAGAGCGACCTCGAACTGATAACGCGCCGCATAATAAAGGAGCTTGAGGGCGACGAGAACAAGAATCTTGAGAAATATGCCACCACAGGCTCGCCCGAATATGAGCGCATGGTGGAGATAATACGCGAGCGCCTGGGCCTCACTTCGCTCAAGTTTAACACGCTCGAAAACCTCGTCGACGCCATCGGTCTGCCCAAGTGCAAGCTCTGCACTCACTGCTTCGACGGCACCGGCTGCTTCTGACGTATTATATATAAGGCGGAGTCTGTAATTTCGGATTATAAAGGATGTATATATTCCCGTCATCCGTTCGGGCCGCTTTTCTGACATTACCGGTGTCTTTTTGTCAAGTCCTGTCGGGCGTACAGTCAGCTATACTCTACCGTCGGCTTACAAAGATACACTTGCTAAGATGCAAAAAGCGCATCGGCCGAATTGACAGAATCCTGCCGTAAGCAATATTGAAGGTGAAGACCGGGCACAGATGCTTTGGCCGTTCACCTTCTTTTTTTATGCCGCAGCAGCCGCAGTAACCTTTCAGCCAGCCTGCATAACGGCATACGGCGTGCATACAAACAAGTCGATACGATATTATTAAAAACATTTCAACAGTTCATACCATGATCATCAGACAGACATTAGTAGTGCTGACAGCCCTTCTGTCGGCATCGGCATGCGCCCTGGCGCAGACATTCAGCGTAGGAAACCTTACTTACTCGGTAACCGACAAGACTGCCGGCGAGGTTGACGTCAGCTCGTGCGAGAGCTACGAGAGCGAGATAGACGTGCCCGCCACGGTAAGCCACGGCGGCATCAGCTATAAGGTAACAGGCATAGGCATAACGGCATTCAGCGTCAAGAGCAGCCTCAGGCGCATAGGCCTGCCCGAGGGCATACGGCATATCGGAGAAGAGGCCTTTGCCTATTGCAGCCAGCTTACGTCGATGTCGCTGCCTGCCAGCGTGGAGAGCATAGGCAGCAAGGCGTTCAGCGGATGCCTTATGCTATCTCGCGTGAGCATGGGCAACGGCGTCAGGAGCATAGGCAGCGGCGCGTTCATGGACTGCAGGTCGCTTCTGTCGGCTGCCGTTCCGGCCGGTGTGCGCATCATAGAGGCAGCCACGTTCGGCGGATGCAGCTCGCTCAGGGAGGTTAGCCTGCCCGAAGGTCTTGCCATAATAGACGACCTTGCCTTCAGAGAGTGCGGCTCACTCAGCTCAATATCCCTGCCCGGCTCACTGACTTACATAGGCGACGAGGCCTTTGCCTCATGCGGCAGCCTTGCCCGGATATCGCTTCCTGCCCGGCTCATGAGCATAGGCGACAAGGCGTTCAGCGGCTGCGTATCGCTCAGTTCGATAGTGTTGCCCGACAGTCTGATAAGCATTGGCGACGGAGCCTTTGAGAAGTGCCGCAGCATAAGCAGCATAACCATGCCCTCAGGCACCACCAGCATAGGCAGCGAGGCGTTCAAATATTGTATGAATCTTGGCAACGTGGTCATAGGCGAAGGCGTTACGTCCATAGGCGACAGGGCGTTCAGGGTGTGCACGTCGCTGCGCCAGATAATGGTAGGGGCAACGGAGCCGCCCGCAGTGGGTGCCGACGCTTTCTTCGGCGTGTCGCGCCGTACAGCGGTGCTTGTGCCCTCAGCCTCGCTCGATGCCTACCGCCAGGCGGCCGTGTGGCGCGAGTTCAACATCCGGCCCATGTAGCCGTGTGGCTGCCCTGCCATGCTTCTTGGCGCAGGGCGGCAGCTCATGCGTGCCGTGGCGCAGACATCCGCAATACCCTTGTTGCAAATATCTGACTGACAGGCGTTTGCGCGTGCGATGCAAAAGACCGCAAATCAGCCTGCAAAAGGTATGCTTTTAGGCTGCAAAAGACCACCAGTCGCAGGGCAAAAGGCATGCTTTTAGAAAATGGCCTCAGGCGGCAAGCCGATGACTTAATATAATAAGGCGGCCGGAGGCGTCAGCATGCCTGCACGGCTAAACCATACACCGGCCTGATGACCGGTATAGATTTTACAGCAGATCACGCCCCGAAAAATCTTCACCGGCGTGCCAAAGCGGAGCGTGTGTAGAGGTGTGGAACGGCGTTTCCACACTTTTTTGTGGAAAAATTCCACACCTCTTCCACACTTTTCCACACATCCCACAATTCCCCAAAATATCATAACCGCCTGATAATCACCGACATAGCTGTTTCTGGCATAGTTTGGCACGGCTGTTGCAATATGAATAAGCGAGAACGTTGAAAATAAAATTATTAACAATAAAAAAAGAAAGCATTATGAAAAAGTTAGTTTTCGCTGCAGTAGCAGCTCTCGCATTGGTTTCAGTTAGCAACGTATTTGCAGGTCAGAACGAAAATAAAGTACAGAACACAGTAGTATCAGACACAACAGTAACAACTCCCGCTCCTGCAGACACAGTAGCTACAGCTGAATAAAAAGTTCGGTTAAGACAAGAATAATAGGTTAATTCATTTTTTCGGAGATAAGGCGTTTTATCTCAAAAGCGAGCCCCGGAAGCTGTAACAGCCAGCTGACGGGGTTTGCCTTGTTTATATGTCTCATGCCCGAAGATGATACTAAAAAAGGCATAAAACTTACAAAAAGTGAACATTTTGCGGTTATTTTTGCCAAAATAATGCATCGTTGACATATTTTTACTTTATCTTTGCAAAAATGGGACATTGCTCCCGGCACGCCCGGTTGGCATGCAATACGACGCGCAGGCAGCCCTGAAGTCTGCGCTTGGACTAATACTTGAAACGGATGAAGACAGGCGTACAGTTTAAGATAGCGGCGGGATACACACTTGCAATATTGGTGCTCGCCCTGGCGGTGTGGCTGGTCTACGGCAACACCAGGGCCTTCATGCAGATAGACAAGGCCGAACGCGAGTTTATGGAGCGGCGCGACGTGGTTGACAGTCTTATCTACTGCTTTCTCGAAACCGACAACTGCGAGAGGTCATTGTGCCTCGGCAACACCGACGAGCTCGACAATTTCGACGCATCGCTCCGCAAGACCATGGCTTTGGCCGACTCGCTGAAGGCCATGGTCAGCGACAGTTCGCAATGCCTGAAGATCGACTCGCTGCGCAGCATGCTCCTGCTGAAGCGCGAAAATACGCTGATGATTGTCGACGAGATGGCCAGAAACAACCCTGACAAGTTTTTCCGCGAGAAGGTTATCAAGCTGCAGGAGGGGCAAGACTCGGTCGTGATACATCCTAAATCGGTAGAAGTGCAGGAGAACAAGGAGGTGGTCTACGACATCGTGAAGAGCAAGAAGGGCTTCTTTGCACGCCTTGCCGACGCCTTCCGCAAGCAGCATGCCGACACCATACAGGTGAGCAACCGCAGCCGCAAGGCCGTAACCGACTCTGCACGCCACAGCATCAACATAGCCGACACCGTGGCCGGAGTGCTCAAGGAGATTAAGCGCGAGGAACTGAAGGCGCGCAGGGCACGCCAGGAGCAGCTCGACGAGAAGCGGCAGACGCAGCAGCTGGTGGGCGTGCAGCTGGCCCGACGCATAGAGCAGCTGCTCGAAGACATACGCGACGAGGAGCACCGCGCGCTGCAGGCAGCTATAGACACCGACCTGTCGGGGCGCCGCAGCGTCATGCTCAAGATAATATCGCTTGCCCTGGTGGCCGTCATGTCGGCCGTGGTGCTGCTGCTCTACGTCAGGCGCGACATGCGCAGGGCACGCATCTACAACGAGAACCTCGAGCGGGCAAAGGCCGAGACGGAGCGCATAATGGCGCAGCGCGAGCGTCTGCTGCTCACCATCACCCACGACATAAAGGCTCCGGCAGCCTCGATATCGGGCTTCATAGAGCTGCTCGGCGATTATGTCAGAGACGGAAAGGCGGCATCCTACCTGAGCAACATCAAGAATTCTGCCACACATCTGCTCCATCTGGTCAGCGCACTGCTCGACTATCACCGCCTTGAGAGCGGCAAGGTGGAGACGCGCAGCGTAAGCTTCAGTCCGCGACAGCTCGTCGACAGCTGTGCCGAAGGCATACGTCCGCAGGCCGAGGCCAAGGGTCTTGCCGTCGAGAGCGACACCTCCGGATGCGGCTCACGCCTGTGTCTGGGCGACGCCTTCCGCATAAAGCAGATACTCGACAACATTATAAGCAATGCCCTTAAATACACCGACCAGGGCAGCATAGCCATATCGGCGCGCATGCAGGGCAGCCGCCTGCAGGTGGATGTGGCCGACACGGGACGCGGAATGACGCCCGAGGAGGCGCGCCGCATATTCAACGCCTTCACGCGTCTGCCCGGAGCGCAGGGCACCGAGGGCGTGGGCCTGGGCCTGTCGATAGCACGCGAGCTGGCCACTCTGCTCGGAGGGCGCATCACGCTCGAGTCGGCCAAGGGCAAGGGCACAACGTTTCATGTGTCGCTTCCGCTTGAGTTCAACGGCAACGGCATGCAGGGCGACGAGACTGCGGCAGCCGAAAGCAGGCCGGCAGGCACCGGCATAAAGCCCGGACACAGACCCGAGGGCATGACGGCCGACAGGATCAGCATACTGATTGTTGACGACGACCGCCTGCAGCTGCAGCTTCTGCGCGAGATGCTCACGGGCATTTCGGGCGGCAGATGGCACATAACGGCATGCAGCCATGCCGACGAGGCACTGAGACAGCTTGCCGACCTGCGTCCGCACGTGTTCTTCATAGACATAGAGATGCCCGAGATGAGCGGCACGGAGATGGCTGCCCGCATAGCCGGACGCTACGACACGCTGCTCATAGCCATGACGGCGCACGAGCCGAGCATAGAGCCAAGACTGCTGGAGGCTGGCTTCGACGCATGCCTTTTCAAGCCGTTCAACACCGACCGCCTGTGTGCTACGCTCCAGGCTGCCACAGGCATTGAGCTTGATGGCGGCAAGACGGTTGCCGGGAAGGCTGATGCTGACGGCGGCGGGGGCACCGATGAAGACGGCAACGGCGATGAATGCCGCACAGACAAGGCACCTGACGCCACGGGAGACGACGACGGCAGCAGGACCGGAGGGCACGACTTCGGGGCCGTAACCGAATTTGCCGCAGGCGACAACGAGGCGTGCCACGAGATTCTTTCGAGCTTCATGACCGAGATAGACGGCCACATGGCCACGCTCGACAAGGCCAAGGCTGGGCCCGACCGCGCCGCCATAAGCCGCGTGGCACACAAGGCGCTGCCCATGCTGACCATGATAGGGGCGCGCTCTGTCGACGAGTTGAAGGCTCTGTCGCCCGAACACATAGACAGCGTGGCCGACGCCGACATGGCGGAAATGTGCGAAAAGATAGCCGGCGAGATGCGCCAGATAAGGCATGAGCTCGACGAAGAGATAAAGGCTCTGGGCTAACCGCCGGCCGAGGCGTGTGCAACGGCTGTTATTGCGCACGCCGACAGAACATACTACGGCACGCAGGCTCCGCGCCTGATGTGCGTGCCATCCTCTTTATTGCTGCTATTAAGACAAGCCTTATATTAATGAACCCTAACCTGTTATTACCATGAAAGGATTACGACTGATTTTATTTTTGGCCGCAATGATAGCTGTTGTGCCTCTGGCGGCTGCCGACAAGCTCAGTGAACTGAGGCAGAAGGCCGACGCGCTGCATGCCGGCGGAAAGAACGACTCGGCACTTATAGTGGCGCGTGAGGCTCTCGACGTGGCACAGAAAAGCCGCAACACCACGGCAATAGTGGGCATTAACTCGTCGATGGGCGTGTATCTGCGCACCATGGGCAAGACCGACGAGGCGCTCAGACACTATAACGAGGCCATGAAGCTCTGCACCACTGCCGAATTTAAGGCCAAGGCCGACGAGGACGCACGCCAGGAGGCGGCTGCCCTCTACCTCAACCTCGCCACGCTGCACATAGACATGCAGCACAAGAAGGAGGCCATGTATTACGCCGGACTGTCGGTAGACTGGACGCAGAAGTGTGCCGACAAGGCCTTCAAGGCGCAGATGCTGTCGCAGAACGGACTGATGTTTCTCATGGCGGGCGACAACAACAAGGCTGCCGACATGCTGACACGGAGCTACGGCTACGCCATGGAGCTGGGACAGACCGACGCTGCCATGAGCGCGGCGGCATATATGGTGGCCACGGCCGACAGACTGGGCGACAGGCGCGGGGCAGACATGTGGCGCGGACGGTGCCGCACGCTGGAGCCCAAGGTGGAATCTACGATGACGCTCGTGGCTTATTATCAGATATTGTGCAGCATTGAACTAAACCACGAAAACTGGCGCGGGGCGCTGCCGCTGTTCAAGAAGATTCTGACAATCAAGGGCATAGAGCAGATGCCCTTCGTGGTGTACGACTGCTACAACAACATGCACGAGGCCTACGCACGCCTCGGACAGTGGGAGCAGGCCTACGGAGCCATGACCAAGGCCGTAGCCCTGAAGGACAGCTTGTTTGAGAGCCAGAAGGCCGAGAGCATGCGCGAGCTTACCGTGAAATATCAGGCCAAGGAGAAGGAACTCGAGCTGGCGCAGAAGAAGGCCGAGCTGGCCGAGACGCGCATGTATGTCAGCACGGGACTGCTCGTTGTGGCGGTGCTGGCTGCCCTGACCGTGGTCTACATCATGAGGCAGAGGCGCAGGGCGCGCATGCAGGCCGAGGAGTTTCGCAGGCTGCAGGCCGACACCGACCGCAGGCTCATGCAGAAGTATGTGGACGGACTGGAGAACGAGCGCGAAAGGCTGGCGCGCGAGCTTCACGACGGCGTGTGCAACAGCCTGTACACCGTGCAGCTGAAGATTGCCGCGGGCAACGGCGACGCCGCAGGACAAGCCGCCATGCTCGACGACTGCCGCGAGCAGGTGAGGCGCATATCGCACGAGATGATGCCGCCGGAGTTCAGCTATGCCGACATAAGCATGGTGCTCGACGACTATTTGTGTCAGGCGGCAGGCGCAGGGCAGTGTGAAATAACGTATGAGGCCGTGCCCGAGGATGCCGACTGGAGCCGCGTGGCCGACGCTACGGCGCTCGAGATATACCGCATAGCACAGGAGGCCGTGGCCAACGCCATGAAGCACTCGGGCGCAACGCGCATAGACGTGGGCATGAGGCTTGAAGGCAACAGCCTCAGTCTGACCGTGAGCGACAACGGACAGCCACAGCAGCACGCATCGGCAGGCATCGGACGGCGCACCATGAGGCAGCGCGCGGCAGCCATCAACGGACAGATAACCACGGAGAGCGGGGGCGGCACCACCACCGTCAGACTAACCATAAGCAGTCTGCCCGAAAAGAAGACAAGGCCGTAAGACATAAAATTTCTTAAAAAACCACGGATTTCCGTTATTGCAAATATGAATGTATGGTATAATTTTGCCCCGATGAACGAGGCACAAAAATATTTGCTGCAGGACCTGTCGGTTGCAATAGTCGACGACCACGCGCTGATTCTTGAGGGATTCAAGAGTCTGATGCAGGGCTGCAACGCCAAAAACGTCGAGACGTTTGGCTGTGCGGCCGACCTGATTGACGCCATGGGCCGCCACAGCTTCGACATATACATAATAGACATAGGCCTGCCCGACATCGACGGCTTTGAGCTCATCGACAAGATACGCTCGCGCCACGCCGGGGCAAGGATAATAGTCAACACCATACATGAGGAGATATGGCTGCTAAGGCGCATGCTCGACAAGGACGTCAACGCCATACTGTTCAAGTCGACCGACTTCATGCAGATGGTCAGCGCCATAGCGGCCGTGATGTGCGGCGAGCAGTATTTCTGCCCGGGAGTGAAGCGCAAGATATCAAGATACACGCAGCGCATAGAGCATCCGTCGGAGAGAGAGACCGACATACTGAGGGCGATAGCCGGAGGATACACCTCGAAGGAGATAGCCAACATGCTCTTCATATCTGAAAACACGGTTGAAGCCCACCGCAAGCGGCTCTTCGTGAAGCTGGGCGCACGCAACATTGCCGACCTGATAGTGAAGGCCATCGACCGCGGATACATCAACGCCTCGGAGATAGTGAAGGGCAACAAGAACGACAAGAACACCTGACGCCGACACCGCTGTTGGCAGCCGACGTAATGTTTTGATATCCAGTATGTTATGAAACACGGCTTTTTGCACTGCAAAAGGCCGTGTTTTGCGTTGTAAAAGGCCACCTTTCAGCTCCTGAAAGGGCACATATTGGGCGGCACGACCGTGCCCGGTAATATATCTTTACATTTCAGCTGCATCTTCCAGCGGCATGTACTGGGCTGTCTGCGGCTGCCCCTATACGCAGGCACGGGCACGCGGCATTGCGCCTTCATGGTTATCTCATTTCTCGCCCTACGCCATCAGGCGGCTTAGGCCTATGTCAAGATTTTTGCCCGTGGCGCAAAAATGAGGGGGCGGCGGCTTTGCGTTTTGATGCGGTTGCATTAACTTTGCATGCGTTTTTCAGGATAAATAATCAAAGCTAAGCAAATGAAGAAAAGTCTTGTGGCTCTGGCCTTCGGCACACTTGCCTTGGGCATAGCCGAGTTTGTCATGATGGGCATCCTGCCCGATGTGTCGCGTTATTTTGATGTCAGCATCCCCACTGCCGGCCACTGCATATCGGCCTACGCCCTGGGCGTGTGCTGCGGCGCCCCTCTGCTGGTGGCGTTCCACAAGTATCCGCTAAAGCGCCTGCTGCTGTTTCTTGCCGGCCTCATCCTCTTCGGGGCTGCGCTCTCGGCCATGGCGCAGAGCTTCGTCATGCTTGTCGTGGCCCGTTTCATCTCAGGTCTGCCCCACGGCGCCTATTTCGGCGTGGCGTCCATCGTGGCAGTAAAGCTGGCCGACGAGGCGCACAAGACCAGTGCCGTGTCGATAATGGTGGCGGGCATGACCGTGGCCAACCTCTTCGGCGTGCCTCTTGCCACGGCTCTCAGCTCGCACATATCGTGGCGCTTCCCGTTCATGCTGCTCATCTTCATCAGCATCATCGTGATATACTATGTGTGGAAGTGGATTCCGGCGTCGGTGGGTGCACTGCCCGACGAGGGCTTCCGTCATCAGTTTGCCTTCCTTCGCCACGGCGCGCCCTGGCTCATCCTTGCCGCCACGATGCTGGGCAACGGCGGCATATTCTGCTGGTACAGCTACGTCAGCCCGCTGCTCACGTCGGTTGGAGGCTTTCCTCATGAGGCCCTGTCGGCACTGATGATAGCCGCAGGCTTCGGCATGGTGGCGGGCAATCTTATCAGCGGCCGCCTGTGCGACCGTCATCGGCCGGGACACGTGGCCGCCGTCACGCAGACCATAACCATAGCCACGCTGCTTCTGATATTCCTTTTGGCCGGCTACGGCTGGATATCGGCCGCACTGATGGTGGTGTGCACGGGCTGCCTGTTTGCCCTGAGCAGTCCGCAGCAGTTTCTTATACTTAAGCATGCGCCGGGCGGCGAGCTGCTTGGCGGCGCAGCCATACAGGTGGCGTTCAATCTGGGCAACGCCATCGGGGCCTTCTGCGGCGGCCTGCCAATGGAGCACGGGGCCACTCCGCGCTGGTCGGCGCTCGTGGGCGTGCCCTTCGTCGTCATGGGACTCGTGGCTTTTATCTGTTTCTGCCGCAAATATGAGCACCGAAACGTTGCCGTTGACTGAAAATTATTAACTTTGCATCTGTGAACAACATTCAGTCATCATCCGTTCAGGCCCTGCGCCAGCAACGCCTGCTGTTGGAGATAGAGTACAACAGCGAGAAAGAGGCCTTCCGCCGTCAGACCGAGACAACGGGACTGGCGCGCAAGGTGAAGCGTGGCGACGCGTGGCATCCGCTGCGCTTCGTGCGCAGCTACTACAATTCGCTCAATCAGCTTTCTGTTGAGGTTGTGCGCACTGCCGACACCGACATTGAGCACAACTTCGAGTTCGGACGCCCCGTGTGCTTCTTCCGCATGAGCGAGGGGACAGAAGGCAAGTCGATAAGATACTTTAATTTCACCGGCACGGTGAGCTATGCCGACGGCGACCGCCTTGTGGTCACCGTGCCCGACAACGCACCCGTGGCAGAGCTGCAGGCCACCGAAGGACTGGGCGTGCAGCTGTTCTTCGACGAGACGAGCTACCGGCTTATGTTCGAGGCTCTAGACCGTGTGATAGGCGCACGCGACAACCGCCTTGCCTATCTGCGCGACCTGTTCTATTCGGGCGTGCCGGCTGCCGAACTTAGCTTTGCCCCGATAAGCTTTCCGTGGCTCAACAAGGCGCAGCAGGAGGCTGTCAACAAGGTGCTGCGCGCCAAGGACGTGGCCATTGTGCACGGACCTCCGGGCACGGGAAAGACCACCACGCTCGTTGAAGCCATATACGAGACGCTGCGGCGCGAGAGCCAGGTGCTGGTGTGCGCACAGAGCAACATGGCTGTAGACTGGATTAGCGAGCGGCTCGTAGACCGCGGAATAAGCGTGCTGCGCATAGGCAACCCGACGAAGGTGAACGACAAGATGCTGTCGTTTACATACGAACGGCGCTTCGAGGCTCACCCCGACTATCCGCAGCTGTGGAGCATACGCCAGGCCATACGCAAGCTGAGGCAGGAGCGCAAGCGCCGCGACAACAGCTGGCACCAGAAGATGGACCGCCTGAAGAGCCGTGCCGTGGAACTCGAACTGAGGATAAACTCGCAGCTCTTCGGCGAGGCTAAGGTCATCGCCTCAACACTTACGGGCAGCGCGAGCCACTTGTTGTCAGGGCAGAAGTTCGGCACGCTGTTCATCGACGAGGCGGCACAGGCGCTCGAGGCTGCATGCTGGATAGCCATACGCAGGGCATCGCGCGTGGTGCTGGCGGGCGACCACTGTCAGCTTCCGCCCACGGTGAAGAGCATTGCGGCGCTGAAGGGCGGACTGGGCACCACGCTCATGGAGCGCATCGTGGCGCGCAAGCCGTCGGTGGTTACGCTGCTGACGGTGCAATACCGCATGAACGAACAGATAATGCGCTTCTCGAGCAACTGGTTTTATGACGGACGCGTGGAGTCGGCGCCCGAGGTTAAGTACCGCGGCATACTCGACTACGACAACCCCATAACATGGATAGACACGTCGGAGAGCGACGCTAAGGAGGAATTTGTGGGCGAGAGCTTCGGCAGGATAAACAAGATTGAGGCCGAACTGACGCTCGATGCCCTTAAAAACTACTTCACCAAGATTGGCCGTCAGCGCATAGCCGACGAGCATATCGACGTGGGCGTAATATCACCCTACCGCGCCCAGGTGCAGCTTCTGCGCCGCATGGTGCGCAAGGCGGAGTTCTTCAAGCCCTACCGCGGCTGCATAACAGTGAACACCGTTGACGGATTTCAGGGGCAGGAGCGCGACATCATCGTAATATCGCTCGTGCGCTCGAACGACGACGGGCAGATAGGCTTCCTGTCAGACCTGCGCCGCATGAACGTGGCTATAACCCGCGCACGCATGAAACTGATAATAGTTGGCAGCGTGCAGACCATGACTCGCCACGCCTTCTACAAGGAGCTGTACGGCTACGTGCAGGAGTCTGCCGGCATTTAGGCAGCATAAAGACATCAGAAAAAGCAGACATCGAAACATAACAAACAAAGGAAGACATGCTTCAGAGAGACTACATTTCGCGACTTATACGTGAGTTTATGGCGGCGCTTCAGCGCTATCTCGAGAAGAACGAGGCGGGAGCGCGCCGCAAGACGGCAGAAGACCTGTTCCGCCAGTACTTCGGCTCGTATGAGTTTTATCACACGGCAACGCATGACGAGATAATGTCATCGTTCGAAAAGTATCCCGAGGAGGAGCGCATAAGCCGCATGGAGATGCTTGCCGAGCTGTATTATGCCGAGGCCGACGACCGCCCCGAGCCGTTCAGGACGCAGCAGCTCGACATGGCCCTCAGCCTGTTCAGGTTTATCGACGCCCACAGCCGCACTTTCTCCATCGACCGACAGAACAAGATCGGCGCGATAACAAAGATGATATACAGCGGCGGAAAATAAAAAAGGCACGCTTACTTGCGTGCCGAAAGTGTTACTGTTACGTTGCCCTTGCCGAGCAGTTCTTTAAGCTCTGCCTTACTCATGCCGTCTATCTTGCCCAGACGCGTGAAGTTCCACGTGTTGGTGTCGTAGTAGATAACGAAATTGTTGCCCTGATACAGTATCAGGTCGCCAGCCTCCGTGGTTATGTTCTCGTTGTTCTGCGGCAGCGTGTGGCCCAGGCTGCCCACCTTCTCAAAGTTGCCGTAGTCGCTCATGTCTATCACGATGTCGCCCTCTTTCAGCAGGTCTATCAGCGCTCTTGCCGAGCTGTTGTCTGCCATTGTGGCCGTGAGGGTGCGGCCGTTCACCTTTATGTTCATCTTGCTGTAATTTATGTTGTTGTCTTCATCTGTTGCGGTTTCCATCGACTTGATCCATTGTTCCACCTCACTGCGCTGAGTGCCTGCGCCAAACCTGCGTCCTGCGGTCCATGTGGCTCCGGGCGCGAGCGCCTGCAGCAGGGTTGCGCTTGAGCCTATGCCGCTCGAGCCTGACGTGCAGAAGGGTATTACGGTCTTGCCGCTGAGGTTGCAGCTCTCAACGAAGGTGTAGACAACGCGCGGCGCCTGCCCCCACCATATGGGGTAGCCAAGGTATATCGTGCGGCACTTGCTCAGGTCGGGCACGCTGCCCTTGATTTCCGGGCGCGCGTCGGGGTCGTTCTGCTCGAGCGACGAGCGCGACTGCGGATTGCTGTAGTCGAGGTCTGCCGCGGTGTAAGGCTCTGCCGCCTCAATTCGCCATGTGCCTGCGCCGGTTATGTCGGCTATGTGGCGAGCCACGCCCTCGGTGGTGCCGGTCTGCGAGAAATACACCACCATTACATCGTCCGCCTGTCCGCCAGGCGTTGCCGGTGTGGTGCCGGCGGCGTCGCTGCCGTTGTCCTTGGCGCACGAGATATGCGATACGGCAAGGCAACACGCAACGACATAATAAAGAAACTTTTTCATACTTACATAGTTTTTTGGTTCAACAACTGCTCTTGCTGTCTCTTCAGGCTTATGCCCCTGCATGGCGTCACTCAATTAAGAGCGCTGCGGAGCATGCCTTTTTCTGACGCTACAAAATTATTATATTCCTGCATGCGGCATGGTATATTATTTACAGATAAATGTACCCAAAAAACGGAAAACGCCGTCTTCACTGTCTTTTGCCATGTTCTGCCCCCATGTCACCCTGCCACGGCGGCACTGAAAGGGCGCATCTGGCAGTGCGGAAGACTGACATTTGGGGAACATCATGTGAACATCAGAAACAAGACTCTTAGCATGAAAAAGCGGCAACGGAGACGGCCGGCAATGCTGCCAAGCAGCACCGCCACACGACGGCGGCAGACATCACCGCGCAAAAGGCGGCAAACGGCGATGCGAAAGCTATCCTTTCGGGCGCCAATATGCCACATATTGCAGCGCAAAAGGACAGCTTTTGCAAAACGGTCAAACAGCCGTGGAAAAACAGCTGAAATAAATGCGCCCGCCTGCGGCATAAATCTCCGCAGGCGGGCGCACTGTCATCGTGATGCAGCCTGACGCTTTAACCGCCATAAGGCGCTATGACTAGGTCTGCATTTTGCTTTATATTGAGCTGTATTTCGTCTTGTTATCAGCATGAATGGCAGGCTATGTCAAGAAGGAACGGACGAAAGAAGGGGAACCGAAAACTGAAAGACGGCTGAACACAGGAATACACATAAAGGATAAAGCCGTATGGGGCATAATTGCCTACATGGGTTTATGTCCGCCATTAGTCAGTGTCTCTTCTTCCTGCCGCGCGCCATCTCTGCCCTGATGCGGCTGAGCGACTGGGGCGTTATGAACAGATACGAGGCGATGTATTTCAGCGGCACGTGCTGCAGCAGTTCGGCCTTCTCGTCCAGCAGAGTCTCATATCGCTCGCGTGCCCTCGGCGCACCGCTGCTGAGCAGCCACCGCTCTATCTCGAAAATCTCTTTCTCATAGAGCCTGCGGCCTATGCGCGCAGCCTCAACCGACGACATGAAGAAGTCTTCGGCGTCGCTGCGGCTTATGCCATAGACAACGCCGTCGCTCATGGCCTCGAGCGCTATCATCGACGGCATGTTGCCCACAAAGCACCACGACGAGAAGAGCAGGTCGCCCTTTGACGCAAACCACAGGGTTATGTCGTTGCCGTCGGAATTGACATACGACGCGCGCCATATCCCGTCCACTATAATATATATGTCAGTGTTGCGCCCTCCCCTGCGCACAAGCGTGTCGCCCTTCAGTATCTCCATGCGTGTCATGTGAGCCTTGAGAGCCTCAACGTCGCTCATGCTGAGTCCGCTGCGCCGGCACAGACACTCCTCAAAAGTTTCCATAATCACACGTATTAAAATCGTTCGGCATGCCTTTTGCCCGAATATCCCACAGCCAACGGCCTGCACCGGGCATTCAGCCGTCATGCGCGCAGCCACCCGTTACGCCGGCACCGCTGCCTGACAGCACGTCAGCACACATGCACCTGCATCCAGCACGGACAGGTCGGCACGGACTGCGACAGACCGCGGCAGCAGCCGCCATAAAGCCATAGGCAGCCGCAAAGGTAGCAAATCATTTCCGATTTCTCAAATACATCACAAAGATTAATACGCACGTAAGCAGCTCCGCCACAGGCACGGCGAGCCATATGCCGCTCACCCCGCACAGCTTGGGCATCAGCCAGAAGCACAGCAGCATGAGCACATAGCCGCGCATGGCCGTGATGAACATGGCGGCAGCGTCGCGCTCAACGCTCTGACAATAGCCTATGGCCACGATGTTGACGGCAAACGGCACGAAGCCCAGCGCAAACAGGGGCATGCCGCCCACGGCTATCGTGTTGGCAGGAAAGCCTGCCGGAATGAACAGCGACACTATGTCCGGCGCGAAGAAATACATTATCAGCAGAAACATCACGCCGCTGCCAAGGGCCGTAAACAGAGCCATGCGCAAGGCAGAGCTTACCCTCCGGGTGAGCCTTGCGCCGTAGTTGTAGCTCAGTATGGGCTGAGCCGACTGCGCTATGGCGTTATACACCATGAAGATTATCGGGAACACATAGCACGCTATGCTGTAGGCCGCCACGCCGTCCTCGCCGAGATAGGCTATGAACACATAGTTGCCGGCAAACATCATGGTGGCGATGGCCGCCTCGCAGAGCAGCGACGGGAAGCCCAGACGGCACATATAGCCCACGTTGCGGCGCGTCATTCGCAGACTGCGCAGATGGGTCTTAACACGGCATAGCTTTATGGTGCGCCCCATCATCAGCATATACCACAGCACCATGCCGGCACCGGCTATATAGCCAAGACTGGTGGCCACGGCTGCGCCTATCACGCCCCAGTGGAACACAAAGATAAAAAGATAGTCGAGAACGATGTTGAGCAGCGCCGGCACCACGTTGCACATCATGGCGTAGCGCGGCGAGGCGTCGAGCCTTATGTAGAACATTCCGGCGCTGAGCATGGCGCTGAACACAAAGAACGGCACGGCGCCGTAGATATACTCGACGGCAGGCGCGAGCAGACGCTCAGAGCTGCCAAGCAGGCAGGCCACGCCGGGCGCACGCCACACGATGAGCGCACTGAACGCCGCCACCAGCATGCTGAGGGCTATCACGGCCTGAGTGACGTTTATGCGCGCCGTCTTTGGCTTGCCGTGTGACAGATGGATAGACGCCACCACCGACGCGCCCACGCCGAACATAAGTCCGATGCCGGTATTTATAAGAAACAGCGGCGCAACGATATTCACCGCCGCCAGAGCATCGCTGCCAAGGCCGCGGCCAACGAATATGCCGTCGGTAATAACGAAAAGGGCCGACGACACCATGCCGAGCAACGTGGGCATGAGCAGCTTGCTGAAAAGGCTTGACACCTTTGTTGTTCCGAAATCTATACTGTCCTTCATCATACTTTACGGTTGTTAGTTGTTGATATCGGGGCGCAAAAGTAAGTGTTTAAAAACGAAAGGCAGTTAACAATTGGTAATTTCTGCGGCTGACGGGGGATTTAATGACTGAAAAAGCATGTTTTTCACACGAAAAACATTGCAGCAACGGCTGCCGGAAGGATAAACAGGGGCATAAATCTGTACTCTTTTTGTTTATTTTCCTATTCAAACATATACTTGTTTTTACTTATATTTACTGTATAAAGGGACGTCTCGCAGAAATTCGTATTGACGTTGATATTCCTCAATACGACGAGGGCTGATACTTTTTTCTCCATTTCAGAATAATCAAGGGAACCATTGACCTTTGCAAGTTCAATTGCATAACGTATGAATCATCGTGTATCGTTTGAATGTGTACGATTTGGATATGTCGACAACCATATCTCCTTCAATTCGTTTAATTCCATAATTATCTAATAATGTTAATTCTATCAATTAATTAGAAATAAGTTATTTTATTTCTTTGTGTTTCTCTAAATACTCTAAAAATTTAACTCTAAATTTTGTTGTAGGATGCGTACTTTTATCGTTGTAAAATTTATCATTATCATATCCTATGGTTTTAAGAGCGTTAATGTATTCTTTTTCATCTAAGCCTAGCCATTGCAAATAGCGGAAAGCTATTATGTCTGCCTCTATTTCTTGCTCTCTTGAATATTTATATTTATATTTTACTGCTTCATTTTCTGCTTCTTCTATAAGATTATTCATTCTTTCATTAACATCATCCCATGATTCATTTCCAACAGCACCATTAGCTTGCGCATAAGCATTTGCAGTTGCATCTATAGCAGAAACAACGCCGGATATAATTTTATTTCTGTTTTCTCGCTTTCTGAATCTATAGGCATTATCTAATGAATGCTGTAAAAAGAAGTGTGCAGCCTCGTGTGCGCATATGCCAACCATGCCAACAACTGATATACTATCGCACATTATAGCCCCAGTGGTTACATAAATTTTCCCATTAGGGCAGGTATAAGCATTTATTGCATCACTATTTATGATGTATATTTCAGCTTCAGGAAATACAGATTTAATACCTATGTAATTCATTAAAGTATCAGCAACAAATTTATAATCGTCGTTTATTGATAAATTACTATAATATTCATTACTCAATAAACTTGCATTATATAAATCATTCTGTGCTTTTAATGCAGAAGTTTTTTCCTGCGTTATCGCTTTATATAGTTTGTTCAATCTCTTATTATTTCTCCAAACCGCATTCCAAAACAAATCAGATTTACTATTATCCAGATTATTTACATACTTGTAAATATCAAATTGATAAATCAAATCTTCAAATTCATCTCTTTGAGCAAATAATAATTGTGTTTGCAATACGCAAATACAAATCAATACAAAATTTTTCATATTCTATCAAGTTTTTTTACAATAAGTCTTACGTTATTCTAGTTATACATGTGGCGCATTGCCCTTCTAAAACCTTTACTTGTTGCCTCTTTTATAGTCCAAGCATAAAACTCTCCAGCTTTTTTTATTTCAGTCCTATAATACTGTTGGTCAAAAGGCAAATGATAAATTTTTTCGCCATTTGTACCTATATTGCACTTTATCATCGGATATTCGCCTTTTGATATGTTCCATACACGTACACCAAGTTTTTGTGCAAATTTTTGTGCCATATCAGAAAGTCTTGTTGTAGTTGCAATAACAGGAATTACATTTTCTTTAAACAAATTCCGTTTTAACTGATATTCCATCGCAGTACCAAATATTTGACATATAACATTCTCATGTACTTCTTTTGTTTTTGCCCAATATTTACATTGTATTATATAAGTCGATATTGCTCCAGAAGCATCTATGCGTGTAGCTATTATATCACGACCCAAATCATCAAGTCCGTTAAGACTTCCGAAAGGTATTGTACTAAAATGATATTTAACCCTTAACAAAAAATCAACATACATTTCATATTCTATACCAATTTCCCAATTTGATTTAGTTCTTTTCTTATACCTATCTAATGCCAATTGGTTCCGTTCATCCACACTTAACTTTGTCCATTCTTCATCTGACAAGTAATCTCTTGCATGATCCGTGTTTTCTGCTAATTCGTTATAACTATTTACTTTGTCAAGCGATTGTAAAGCTTCTTCATCATCCACATATTTTTGAAGTTCTGGGAATGTTTTTAGCAAAAACTCATATTTATAAAGCATTTCCTTGTATTGAATAATAATATCTCTAGTTTCAGCTTTCATGGATTTAATAGCCTCAGAAGCACTAAGCGCAGGATGACTTTTATATCTTAAATATGACGACATCTCATCATACACATAAGAACGCATATCAGCAGCTAAAGTAGCAGAATATCTAAATGGAGCTTTTATAACTAAAAGGACATTCATTTTCTTTTTTTGTTTCAATAGAGTATCATTTTTTTCTTTGTACTCATTTTGTAGTTTTGTGCTTTCACAACTAATCTTATTTGTAAGTTCCTTATGTTTTTCCTGATATTCTATTTCTAAATCAGATTTTTTCTTTTCGTATTCACATTCTATCTTCTTAATTTTATCCTTTTGTTTGCTTAATTTTATTCGATAAATGACAAAAAGAACAGTACAAACAGTAATGGGTATAGCGTGCGTATACAAAAATCCATTCTTATGCGCATAAAGATAAGGCATAAATATTAATAACACTATACTTGCAACATAGGACAGTCCTGCAATAGTATAAAATAATTGAACTAAACAACAACCGTCAAAATCATCATTATATCGTCCCATTTATTATAAAATTTCTTTTGTTCCTTTCTTAAACTTTCAAACAATATGATGATTAAAAGTGAATTTACAATAATTATTTATTTCAATTAAAATCATAGTTATACATAATTTATCTATGTAAAATTTATTATTTATATGGCTGCTGCAGCGAAATAAAAACATAAATTCGGCTTCAGTACACTCAGATAATGCCGCTACTAACGGCATCACTCGGCCATGCGCTCCTCGTTGAGAGCCTCCCTGATATAGTCGTTGTCGAAGGTGAACACGTGGTTGAGAATGCCGAACGACACGGCTCTCGACTTGCCCTCGATGTTGATTGTACCTATGGAGAAGAGATAATAGTTGTCTACATCCAGAAACTGGCTTACGGCCATGTTTACCACGCCCGAGGCAAATATGTTGCTGAACATGCCCCAGAAGCCCGACGCGCCGTTGCTCTGGCTTATGGCCGCGCTTATCTCGCCTGCCACGGCTTCGCAGTGCTGTTCGCGCGTAGGACAGGTTACGGTGAGCGCAAAGGCTATGACAACGGCCACCACTATGCCTGCCACGCGGCCGCCGATGTGCCTGCGGCGAGGCTCATATATTATCTCTTCGGCAGCATCGGCTCTGCCCGACGTGCCGCTGCCTCCGCCCTGCCCGGCCGAATATGCCGCGCTGCCGGATGCGTCTGTGCGGTAGTCGCGCCCGCCGTCAGCCTGCCCTGAAGCGCTCTCAGCACGTGCCGACGGCTCAAACGGCAGGGGCGGAGGCACGGGGCCGGGCTGCGCCTTGCCCTCCATGGCGTCCTTAAGTTCCCTCACCTGCCAGGCCGGAGTCCACTGCTCCATGCCCTCGGCCCACACAAGAGTCTCCGAAGAGAGGCCGCGCTCCATAAGTTCGCTTACGGAGAAAGGCCCCTGCTGCCGGTTGTCTGCATAAATAAAATATCTCATCAGTTACCCTCCGTCTTGTTCTTTCCGTATTTCTTGCTCCACTGCTCATACTTCTTAAACACCTTAAGAGCCTCAGAGTTGTACCAGCTGTAGCCTGTGCGGCGCTCGTGGCCTATCTCGCTGACGTCGAACTTCATCACGCCGTCGCGGTCGCAGAAGAAGGGGCGGTTGTCCTCAAGCGTATAGAAGCGTGCCCACAGAGGCTTCGACACCTCGCCCTCGGCACACTTCACCAGGCGCCAGTCTTTCTTGCCGTCGCTGTTCTTGAAGTTCTCTATCTTGTATCCGTCTATCTCGTTCTGGCGGAACCACTCCACGGCAGCCTCAATGCTGTTGACCACCTCGGGCGAGGGCTTTGACAGCGACATGAGGAAGAGCACTATGTCGTCAGACTCCTGTCCGCTGAGTGACGCCAGCTCGAAGGCGCGTGCGTTGGCAGGCAGCAGGGTCTTCTCGTCGTGCTGCGCACACCACACCGTGGGCTTGCCGTTCTGCACATACTGCGTCTTCAGTATGCAGCTGATGCCCTTGTCGAGAGCCGTCTTGGCCTTCATCTTCACGCTGTCGGGGAAGAAGGCGAATGGAGCCTTGCCCAGACTTGCGTCGCGCATGATCTTCATCACGTTGATCATGGCGTCGTCGTTATATGTGATGTGCGTGTGATACTTCTTGTTGTAGGGATAAAACTGCGGCCAGCCGCCGTTGTCATACTGTGCATCAAAGAGATACTGCATGCCCCTGAGCACGGCGTCCTTATACTTCTCTGTGCCCGTGGCGTTATACAGCTTCGACAGGTAGATTATCTCGGTAGAGGTGGCGCGGTTGTCTATCGTGCTGTACTTGGCAATGCTCTTGTCGGCCTCTGCCTTCTTCTTGTCGGCCTCGGTCATGTTTCTGGCCATGTCGATGTTCTTCGGCCATCCGCCCGTGTTCTGCTGATACAGCAGCACGTTGTCGCCTATGCGCACTGCCTCGGCCGTAGTGAAGAACTCAGGCTCGAGATGTGCAGCCCACGACGTCCACGTCTTATAGGTTTTCTGCTTGTTGTCTTTCTTGTCTGTTTTAGTCTGACTTGTTTTCTTTGTCTGGCCCTCAGCCGGCGTTACGGCAGTAAGCGCGAATGTAGCGGCAAGAGCCATCACGATGAATCCTTTTTTCATAATTTAGGTATAAATGTAACGTTTGTTGTTTGTAAATAGTTAGTCGTTGCCTCATGTTTGTCAGCAAACCTGACGGCATTCATTTTATTTAGATGCACGCAGACAGAAAAGGTTTAGTCATTACTTTGCATTTTAACCCAAATTAGCCGTCTGCCCCGTGTTCATCCGCCTGTCTGGCGTTGCGTGCGGCATGCCTTATCAATCCTGACGGTCATCATACAGCACACAGCTTTATCTATTTTGCGCATTCATGCTTTCAGCCCGAAAGCATAACAGCCTATTGGGGGTTAAGGCTCACTTCATTCTGAGTATCATCTTGCGCTCGTCTTCGGGAAACTTCTCGATGGCATAGCGCAGCATGGTGCGCGGCATCTGTGCATGATGCTCCATGACGAAGGCTCTCAGTCTGCCCATGTCGCGCTTGCCTGCCTCGCGCAGCATCCAGCCCGTGGCCTTGTGCATAAGCTCATGCTGATGACTGATGAAGCGCAATGCGAGGGCATAGGTGTCGTCGAGGTCGCCCTGCTTTATGAAGGCATAGGTGGCCACCATGGCTATGCGGCTGTCCCATAGCAGGGGGCTGCCGGCAAGGGTGTAGAGCAGGTCGCGCGGCTTGTCGAGCAGATAGGTCCCCACGATATGCGGCGCACTAAGGTCTACGAGGTCCCAGTTGTTTATGCGGTCTGTAACAGAGAGATACATGTCGGTAAGTTCGCGGCGCGCTCCGTCGTCGGCCTTCTTCATCTTCTCAACCATTATGAGCAGCGCGCAGAGCCTTATCTCGTGCCATTCCGACTGCATGAGCCGCCTTAATGTGTCGTTGTCAGCCGTCTTGTGCCGCCTGGCCACGCTTCGAGTCGCAGGCACCTTAATGCCCAAGAACTTGTCGCCATGCCCGTATTCGCCTTCGCCTGTCTTGAAGAAGCGCTGCAGCTGCTCGCTCTGTGCGTCGTCACGCAGCGCCGTCATCTCTCCAGTTATTATCTCATATTCCGTCTTTACCATATTCATTACCTTTGTTTATTACGGCAAAGATAGTGCAAGGTGAGTGCATGGCAAAATGAATGCATATTATTTTTTATTTTCATTGGTTAAGCGGTATGAGTTGCGGATCACAGATCCTTATACTCTATGCTGTCGGATTGCAAATCCGACAGAACATTAGTCTTACAAAATGATAACACTATTTGTGGCAATATGTAAATCTACAATACGAAAAACAAGACTGATGTCATCTGTATTTGATTACATATAAGACATATTTACGATGCGAAAAAACAAGGCTATTGTTCTGTCGGATTTGCACGAGTTGTTGAGCAAAGCGAAAAATCCGACAGCATATAGTATAAGGATCTGCGATCCGAAATTCATACTTCCTTATTATATAAAACAGGCTTCGCCTCAACAATGCAAACTTTAAAAAAAAACTGCGTCTTTCATTTTGCCATGCACTCACCTTGCACTATCTTTAAATAATATAGGCTTCGCCTCAACACTGCAAACTTAAAAAACTGCGTCTTTCATTTTGCAGTGCACTCGGCTTGCACTATCTTTGAATAATATAGGCGGCGCCTCGGCACTGCAAACTTAAAAAACTATGTTTTTCATTTTGCAGTGCACTCGGCTTGCACTATCTTTGCACTCAATAAAGATAATTTCAGGAAAAGAGTATGATTAAGGCTTTATTTTTTGACATAGACGGAACACTCGTGAGCTTCAACACACACGAGATACCACAATCAACGGTTGACGCACTCGAACAGGCAAAGAGAAACGGCGTGGGCGTGTATATATCTACCGGACGGCCGGTGAAACTGATCAACAACCTGCACGCCATAGAACATCTGATAGACGGATATATAACCACTAACGGCGCCTACAGCTTCATAGGCGACAAGGTGGTGAGCTGCGTAGACATTCCGCTCGAGGACGCACGCACGCTGATACGGCTGGCAGACGAGATGAACTTTGCCACGATGGTGGTTGGGGCGAAAGACCTCACGGTGTATCATCCCGACGAGATGGTTGACAAAGTGTTCCGACAGCTGCTCAACGTAAGCGACCTAGGCGAGGACATCAGTCTCGAAACGGTGCTAAGCCAGCCCATACTGCAGCTTACGCCCATCATAGACGAGCAGCAGGAGAAGCTCGTCATGCCACAGCTGCCCCACTGCATAGCCGCAAGATGGTATCCGGCATTTGCCGACGTGACGGCGCGCGGGGCCGACAAGGGTAAGGCGCTGCAGCGCATGGCCGAACACCTGGGCATGGACATCAGCGAGACTATGGCCTTCGGCGACGGCGGCAACGACAAGTCGATAATCTGCGCGGCGGGCATAGGCGTGGCCATGGGCAACGCCATCGACGACGTGAAGGCGCTGGCATCATACGTTACCGACCATGTTGACAACGACGGCGTGAGCAAGGCGCTGCGCCATTTCGGCATAATCTGACGCCACGGGGGCGCACATGCCCCTGCCGGCGGCGGCATACCTACAGGCAGGACACGCTGCACGGGGCGCAGACTTTTGTAAACTTTTATGACAAAAGGCATGACGCTTGACGCTCTCAGAATGGCCACAGCCGTGGCGCCACGGCCGTTTGGCGCGAAAAAACCGGAAAATCAGCATTTTTGCCAAGCATCTGACATTCAGGCATTTACATCAAAACGGCTGCTCGGTCGGCCGTGTTAAAAAACATTACTGTGCCGTTTGAGGTGCAAAAACGATAGGTTTAGGCACCGAAAGCAATGCTCCTGCACCATGAAAAGCGCCCTTTTGGCGTCTGAAAATACCGGTTTTAAGACACACAACGCACACAAAAGCTAACCGATGTTAATAAAAGAATATATTTGAAAACCATATTTTAACATCCGTTATACTTTGATTTTCCAGAACGGAAAATAATTTTGTCCTGAGTTTTTACCGTCTTCCTGCCCATATTCCGATGCCCAAAGCCGGCATAACGGCAACGACGGAAGCCCTGCAAACACGGCCGTGCGCACGCATACGAACAAGACCGCTGCGCACGCGCGCACAGGCAGAGACAGGCGCATGCACATACGCGCGCGGCGCCCATAAGAAAAGTAACGCACAGGCGCACGTACATAACATAAAAGACGCAACTTTACACTTATTAAATGACAAAGGGCAAACAAAGCAGCACAAAGGCTTACAATCTGTAACTTTTTGTATTTTCCGATTGATATAAATCAATTATGATAATATAAAACTAAAAAAATATTTCAATTTTAATCTCATTTAAGATAAAAAATATTACTTTTGAAGAGAAATACAACATCAACTTATAATGTTTAACCGACTAAAAGTTAGCTTATGAAGAAACTTTTACTTATTGCATTTACACTGTTCTCAATGAACACATTTGCACAGACACCAATGCTAAAGGCAACCAAACTGAACGGACAGAAAGCCGAAAACAGCATGAAATTTGAGACCTCCAACCGCGTTAACCTGAAAAAAGCAAACAGCACAAACAAGGTGAAGGCACAGGCCGCACCTGAAGGAACAACAAAATCATACTATACAGACTGCATCGAGTCGGTAAGTCAAGTAGGCGAAATGCAGAGACTGCACGTAAAATATGACATCGTGTTCGGCAATGACGGCACGGTAAGCATACCTAACATGTTCCTTAGAACCGTTGTGGGCGAAGACATATATCTTAAAGGTACATACGACGAGGCCACAAAACAGATAACCATAGAGAACAATCAGGAGATATACAATCAAGACGGAATTTCTCTGTATATATGCCCGATGGACTATAAGACAAAAGAACCGCTCAGCACAGCCAGCTTCAAGCTGTCACTCGACTCAGAGAGCGGAATCTACTACTCTGCTGAAGGCGAATATCTCGCAGCATTCATCACCAACGGCAGCCAGACAGAGGTTTACACCTACTGCACAGACCTTTATTATTATCCGACAGAGTTATTCCCAGAGGCAGTTTCACACAAATACACTTACAACGACTACTACGGAAACAGCAAATCTACAACTGTCGACATAGTAAACCTTGGCGATCTTTGCTATATAAAGAACCTCATGCCCGAATATCCTGAGGCATGGTTGATGGGAACGTTTGAAGGCGACGACCTCATCGTTTCTTCTTACGGAGTGGCAAGCGACGACAATGCACTGCTCTTCGGAACAGCAACAGACTTTGTTGACAACTGCAAGTTCACATACAGCAGCTCGAGCGACTCTTACACATCTGAGAGCGGAATAGAACTGACTGACTACTTCTACTATCCCGGCGACAGCCAGAATGATGAAGGATACTATTTCAGCGGATCTTGCAAAAACATGACCATAACAGGCAAGTCTACAACAGCCATCAGCAATGTTGAAAACAGCAACAAGGATGTCGTAGCAACAGAATACTTCGACCTCTCAGGCCGCCGCATCAGCAATGCAGCCCAGGGCGTAAGCATCATGGTAAGCAAGTATGCCGACGGAACAAGCAAGGCAATAAAAATTATGAAATAGGACATTATTTTTTGTGAAGAGCGCTTCATTGCCCGGCGTCAGACTCTCTGGCTCCGGGCTTTATTTATGTCCGCAGCAGCAAATATACGGGCAGCCACCATGCATGCAGCCCGGAGTCATGCAGCCAGTCAGGCGTCATGCAGCCGCCTCATACCATTCACGGCGCCGCATGCTTCAGCCCTGCACATCCGCCCATGCCGCCCAAAAATCCTGCGGCAATGAGGCAGGCACACTAACGGCAGCCATGCCCTGCGAAGGCAGATATGGGATAAAAGAAAGTCCGGCAGCCACGTCATCAGGACATGGCTGCCGGACCTTTTTAGTTTTATATCAAAGGCATCGGCCCCGTTATCTTGCCTTCAGCTCATACACGCGGCTGCTAAGCTTCTGCGCGCTGAAGAGCGGCAGACCAACGGTCATGAGATACTCGCCCGAGTAGGTCTTCACCTCGCCCTGCGAGCCGTCGGCACGGTTTATCTCGCGCACGTCATACTTCTTCGAAGCGTCGAGCCCTTCCATCACCACGTTGTATAGCTTCTCGCTGTAGCGCGGGAATATGTCAAAGGCAAACACCACGGCGCTAGCCTTGTCCTTGCTGACATACATCGTAGAGGTGTGGTTGCCCTCGTATGGCGACACGAGGCGATACTGGTCGCCGTCGAGTATCACGGGCTTCAGCCTGTTGAAGTCGGCTATCGACTGCTTGCAGTAGGCCAGCTCTCCTGCCGGAATGTCGTGCAGGTTGATGTCGAAGCCCATCTTGCCCATCATGGCCACGTTCACCCTGAACTTTATGCTTGCCGCCTTGTTCCATGTAGTTACGTGGGCACACTGCACCTTGGCAGGGAACACCTGCGAGTAGCCCCACTGTATGAAGATGCGCTCCACGGGGTCGGTGTTGTCGCTCGGCCACATCTCTACAAAATATTTCAGCGCCTCATAGTCGGTGCGTCCGCCTCCGCCCGAGCACAGCATCATGGGCAGGTCGGGATATTTTGCCTTGATGCGCTCCAGCACGTTGTAGAGTCCGCGCACGTAGTCAACATAAAGGTGTGTCTGCTTCATTTTCTCGTAGTTAGAGTAGATGTTGGTTATCGGGCTGTTGCAGTCCCACTTGAAGTAGGCTATGTCGGGATATTTCGTCATCAGTCCGTCCACCACACCGAACACATAGTCCTGCACCTTGGGGTTAGACAGGTCGAGCACGAGCTGGTTTCTGAAGTAATACTCCTCGCGGTTGGGCAGCGTTATCACCCAGTCCTTGTGCTTCTCATACAGCTCCGACTTGGGGCTCACCATCTCAGGCTCTATCCACAGGCCGAACTTCACGCCCTGCTTCTTGGCCTCCTCCGTCAGTCGTCCTATGCCGTTGGGCAGCTTGTCGGCCGTAACCTCCCAGTCGCCCAGTGCCTGCGTGTCGCTGTGGCGCTTGTATTTGTTGCCGAACCATCCGTCGTCGAGCAGGAACATGTCAACGCCCAGCTCCTTGGCCTCACCGATGAGCGAGAGCAGCTTGTTCTCGTCGAAGTCGAAGTAGGTAGCCTCCCAGTTGTTCAGCAGAGTCATGCGGTCGCCCTGTCCGTCCTTTATCTGATACTTGCGTGCCCAGTCGTGCAGGTTGCGGCTGGCGTGTCCTGTTCCGCTCTGGCTCAGGGTGAAGATAAACTCAGGAGTCCTGAAGCTCTTGTTCTTTGCCACGGTGTACTGCGACGCATAGGGGTTGATGCCGCTTATCACGCGCAGGCCGCCAAGGTTGTCAACCTCGAACGTAAACCTGAAGTTGCCCGTCCATGCCAGCGTGCCCACCAGCACCTCGCCTTCTCTCTCAGTGGCCTTGCTGCCGAGCGACAGCTGGAAGAAGGGCTGGCAGAACATGTCGGCGCGCGCTCCCAGCTTGGTGTCTATCACCTTCTTGCCGAAGTAAAGCTCCTGCGTGTGGCTGCCTGCCTCGGTGGCCCAGTCGCCGTTATACTGTGTCAGGTAATATTTCGGCGCATACATGTGGAGCATCGACGAGGCATACTTCTCGAGCGTTATGGCCGACTTCTCCCTGTTGAATATCTCGGTCCACGCCTTAAACACGTCTTCTTTGGCGTAGGCCACAAAGTGCATTGCCACCTCGTCGGCATACACGGGGTCGGCAAGATATATCACGGTCTCCGTGCCGCCGTCGCATGCCTTTGTCTCGTGCCTCTTGTATTTCAGCAGCGTCGACGGGTTGCCGTCAGAGCGCGTTATGTGGAGCGCAGGCTCAAAGTAGTCTTCCATGCCGTGTGTCATGTATGCCTCCTTGCCCTGCGGCAGCATGGCATACTCGCTCTTGTCCGTAAGGCGCTTGCCGAAGTAGCTCTGGTACAGCCGGCCGTTGTCGCCCACGGTGAACACGAGGCTCGTGCTGCCGGTCTCTACCACAATCTGTTCTTTGGCGCCGGCCTTGCAGACAAATGCCAGCAGGCCAAGTGCCACGAATAGTTTTGTTACGATTTTCATGTCTTTACTGTGTTTTATTAGTTAAAAATATTTATGTCCTTAATGTCCTGATTTTCCTGTGCACAGGGCCACATGGTCAGCGTGAGCCTGCCTCAAACAGAGCCACGGGCAGCCCCGTTGGCCCGAACAGGTTGCCGCAGGGATAGTCGGCCCAGTTGTATCTCACGGCCACTATGTTTCCGCCTGCGGTTATCCTTATGGTGCGCGCGTCGGTCTTCACGGCTTCGGGCGCGGCCCACTGCCCCTTGTCAGTCAGCACGATGAAGCCTCGCGGAGCCTCGCCCCTGGTAACCACATCGCCGTCAAACCTCAGCACTGCCTCGCTGCCATTTATCTCGCAGCTGCTCAGGGCGGGCGCCCTGTCGGTTATGTCGCTGAAGCCGTAGGCGCGCCGGAGAGCCACGAGCGACAGCCTGCGCGCCACCTCCTGCTTGTTCTTCGGATGTATGTCGGTGCTGTCGCCTATGTCTGTCGTAACCACCATGGCCGTGCCGTCAAGGCTCAGCGCGCCTGCCTGTGCCTGCCGCAGCGCCGCCCACTCAGAGTCGGGCTGCACCTGCACGGGCTTAAGATATGCCGCCAGCTGAACAAAATAGAACGGCAGGCTGTCGTTGCCCCACAGGCGGCGCCAGTCGGATATAAGCCGGCGGAACAGCGGCCCATACTGGGCGGCACGCCCCACGTTGGCGCAGCCCTGATACCACAGCACGCCCTTTATGGGCAACTGCCGCAGCGGATAGAGCATGGCGTTGTATAGCACCGTGGGGAAAGACGCGCTCTCGGCCGACACAGGACGCCGCGGCAGCTTGCCGAAGTCGGCAGCCACCTTGTAGGTCCAGTTGCCGTCGAGCGGCAGGCGGCTGTCGCCCTGCCGTGCAAACAGGTCTGAAGCGCTGCCGCAGATGCCGCCCTCGCCCTCAAAGTCGGTAACTCTTACGGTTATCAGAGCCTTGCCGCCCTTCACCAGCTCTGCCGGAACGGTGTAGGTGCGCTCCACGTTGTAGCCCGAGCCTTCGGCTATCTTTGTTCCGTTAAAGTAGGTAACGTCTTCGTCGTCTATGGCTCCGAGGTGCAGCTCTACGGGCTTTCCTGCCCATCCGGCAGGTATGTCAATCTCGCGCTGCATCAGCACAATGCCGTTGAATCCGGGCAGGGCAGAGCTTTCCCACTGCCCCGGAACGGACATCACGGGCAGACTGCCGTCGGCTGGCAGGCACATCTTGCCGCCGCTGTCGGCCACACCCTCCGTGGCCATGCTCACCCACTCTGCCACGCGGCGCTCATATTCGGCCTTTATCCTGTCCTTGTCGAAGCCGTTGTCGGCCATCATGCCCGTCTCGTTCTCAAATCCCTCAACCGAGCTGACGCCTGCATAGCTGCTCCAAGCCTCAGCCGGCGTGCCGCCCCAGGTGCAGTCTATCACGCCCACATGGACGCCCAGGCGCCTTGCCATCTCGCGGGCATAGAAGTATGCCACCGACGAGAAGTTCTCAACGGTCTCCGGCGTGCACGTGCGCCAGCCGCCCATGTTCACGTCGGTGTCGGCCGCGGGCACAAAGCTGCGCTGCTTGCTTATCTGCAAGAATCTCACTTCGGGATGATTGGCCGACATTATCTCGTGCCAGTAGTTCATCACCTTTCCCCAGCCGCCCACGGGCATCTCCATGTTCGACTGCCCCGAACAGAGCCACACCTCGCCCGAATAGATGTCGCGCAGCGTGGTCATGTCGCCGTCGTCGAAGGTTATCGTGTAGGGTCCTCCGGCCTTGGGCGTGGCCAGCCTGATGCTGAACGTGCCGTCGCTCATCACCTTAGCCGTCAGGGCATGCCTGCTCCACGAGGCCCTGACCTTCACCCTGCTGCCGCTGCTCCTGCCCGTTATGGTCCAGAGGCTCTGCTGCTGAACCACCATGCTGTCGGTAACAAAGTGAGGCAGCACCACCTTTGCGTCTGCTCCGGCGGCACACAAGGCCACGGCAGCAGCTGCCGCAATGCGTCTGAAATTGCTTGTTTTCATAGGTTAAAACATTTTGTCCTTATCATCTTCGCGGTCATGGCACGGGCCACGGCGCCGGCTTTCAGCGCCGGTGCCGTAACAATCTTGGTCTGTCCGTTTTTTTTATGGTGCTCAGCCGTTGCCCTGCTTCTCCCTGCACTGCTTCTCAAAGTCCTTCGGGCTTATGCCAAACTGCTTGAAGAACAGCTTGCTGAAATACGACGGCGACGATATGCCCACCATATAGCAGATGTCGCCTATGAGGTGCTTGCCCTCCTGTATGAGCTCGGCGGCCTTCTTCAGCTTGATGAGCCTGATAAGCTCAACGGGCGACATGTTGAACACCGACTTTATCTTGCGCAGCAGGCTCGAGTGGCTCATGCACAGAATGTCGGCCATGCACTCCACGTTGAAGTTGTCTTCGCCCACGTTGTCCTCTATAATCTTTATGACCTTGTTCATAAACTCCTCGTCGGCCTTCGTCATGTGCATGTTGTCCATGTTGAAGAAGGGCTTTTTGGAGAACGACTCGCGCTCGCGCCGCCTGTTGTCGAGCAGCGAACGTATGAGCTGGCGGAAGAACTTCACCGAGAAGGGCTTCTCTATATATGCCTCAGCGCCGAGCTGCAGGCCTTTTATCTTGCTCTCGAGGTCGTTCTTGGCGGTGATGAACACTATAGGTATGTGCGACAGGTTGATGTCTGCCTTGACCGCCTTGCACAGGCTGAAGCCGTCCATCTCGGGCATCATCACGTCTGACACTATCAGGTCGATGTGGCTGCCGGCCAGCTTCTCGAGAGCCTCCTTGCCGTTGCGCGCCGTCTCTATCGTGAACGACATGTTGGCCTGCTCGGCCAGAAACTCGCGCATGTTGTCGTTGTCCTCAACTATCAGCACGGTGTATCCGCCTGTGTTCTCCTTTGCCTGGTTGGTTTCTTCCTCGAGCAGATAGTCAGACGTGTCAACGGTCAGCTTGTTGTTGTGCTTTATGCCCTCCTTGTTCTGCGGCAGTATGGCCACAAAGGTGTTGCCGTCGCTGCCGTCGTCGGCCAGCTCAAGACTTCCGCCCAGCAGCGATGCGAGCGAAAGCGAAAGCGGAAGGCCTATGCCCACGCCGTTCTCGCCGCTGTTCGACTTGTCTATCTGGTAGAAGCGCTTGAAGATGAGCTTCTTCTCGCTGTCTGATATCTTGTCGCCGTCGCTCGTAACCTTTATTATGAAGTTGCTGTCGTCTGTAGTGAGCGACACCTTCACTCTGCGGCGGGCATACTTCAGGGCGTTGTTAAGCAGGTTGCTCAGAATCTTGATGACTGCCTCCCTGTCGGTAGAAACTATCACGGGCTCGTCGGCCACGTTTCTTATCAGCTCCTTGTCCTTCAGCGTCATGGCAGGCTCAAAGCGGTCAATGGTCTCGTTCACCAGCGCGCTTATGTCTACGTTCTCATATTTGAACGTAAGCCTGTTGGAGTCGATCTTCTGGAAGTCGAGCAGCTGGCCCGTAAGGTTGAGCAGCCGCTTGGTGTTCTGCCGCGTAACTTTCAGATAGTGCTGCACGCGGCTGTTGTTTATCCCTATCTCCTCTATGGCCTCGAGCGGCGCGTCGATCAGCGTCAGCGGCGTGCGTATCTCGTGGGCCACTTCGGTAAAGAAGTTCACCTTGTTCTGATACAGCTCCTTCTCCTTGTTCACGGCAAAGAGGTGCTGGCGCTCGCGCAGCTGCTTCTCCTTGTGGTTGCGGTAGAGCACAAACCACAGCATAACTCCGGCCACGATAAGTATAATGTATGCCAGATAGGCCCATTTAGAACTGTACCATGGCGGAGTTATCACTATCTCAAGACTTTTGGTTATGGTCTGTCCGTGTGTGTCAACCTTTACACACAGGTTGTATGTGCCCGGAGGCAGGTTGGCAAACGATATCTGGTTGCCCGACATGCTTATCCATTCTGAGTTGACGGGCTCGAGCTTGTAGCTGTACATGCTGCCGCTGGTAACGCCGAAGCTCGGCGACACCACCCTCAGCGAGAATGTTGCCATGTCGTAAGGCAGGGTGAGGCGTCTGGTGAACATGATGTTCTCCTTCAGCGGCGAGTTCTTCGTGTCTACGGTAACTTCCTCGTTAAGTATCCTCAACTGAGTGAAATACAGCGACGACTGCATGGTCTGGTTGTCTTCCTTGTCGGGGTTGAAGGCTATTATTCCGCCTATGCTTCCAAAGTAGAACAGACCGTCGTTGGCCTTGATGGCCGAGTTGTAGTTAAACTGGTTGTTGGGCAGTCCGTCTTTCACGGTGAACACTCTCACGGCCCTTGTGTCGGGATTAAACTTCACGAGGCCCTTGTTGGTGCCGAACCACAGGTTGCCGTTGTTGTCCTCAAGTATGTTGTACGCCACGTCGTCGGGCAGTCCCTCCTCTATTCCGAACGACGTGAAGTTGTCTTCTTTCTTGTTATAGCGGCTTATTCCGCCGCGGTCGGTAGACACCCACACGTTGCCGCGGCTGTCTTCCATAAACGAGCTTATGCTGTTGGAGCGCAGTCCGCTGCGCGATGTCTCGCCCGATACGTATCTCTTGTATTTGCCAGTAGACGGCGTGTATCTCCATACGCCGTTGCCCATGGTGCCTATCCATACGGTGCCGTCGTGAGCCTCAAAGAGATTGAATATCCAGTCGTAGCCGGTTTCGTTGACGTGCCTGAAGTCTTTTTGTCCGGCATCGCGGCGGTAGAGCGCGTAGCCAAGGCCCACCCACTCGTTGCCGCGGCTGTCCTTGAGATATGAATACACGCTGTTGTCCTTCTCCTTGATGTTAAGCACGGTTGACACCCTGCCGCTGCCGTCGACACGCAGCAGTCCGCCGCGCGAGAATCCGGCATAGACGCTGCCGTTGAATGCTGTAAGCAGCAGCACCGTCTTCTGTGCTGCCGTTATGTCACTGATTGCAGATATTATGTTAGTTGACGGATTGAGCGAGAACAGCCCCCTGTCCTCCGTTCCTATCCATATGCGGTTGTCGGCGCTCTGCGTAAGTCCGTTGACCACCCTTCCGGTAAGCCCCGACCACAAGCCGAACACCTTAAAGTAAAACTTGTTTCTTGATGTGTAGTTCACTCCGCCGAAAGACGTGCCTATCCACACGTCGCCGCTCCTGCTCTCGTAGAGACAGTAGATTATGTCGTCAGACAGGCTGAACTTGTTGAGCGGATCTTCGTGCAGCACGGTCTCGGTGTTGTCATATTTGTTGAGGATATACAGTCCGTGCTGTGTTCCTATCCATATTTCGTCTTCAAAGCACTGCATGCAGCGCATGTATATCTTGCCTTCTGCCGAGAAGTTTATTTTAGAGAATGTGTTATGCACAGGATTGTATCGAAACAGATAGCCGTTGGTAGACGCAAAGATGAGCGAGCCGTCGGTGTCTTCAACCACGGTGGTGAACATCACGCCCTCCATGTCCTGTCCGTCGGCTGCCACCACCCTTACAAACCTTCTGGCACGCTTGTCAAACTTGTATATTCCGGCGCTTGCCGTGGTTACCCACACGTCGCCGTTGTCGTCGACACAGATGTTAGACGGGAACTTTTCTTTCAGGTTGTCCTTTATCGGCGTTACTGAATAATAGTCGACGCTCTGTCCATGATAATGAAACACGCCGAGGTCGGGCAGAAGCACCCACACGTTGCCCTTGCCGTCGCCGTCAATGGTCTGCACCCAGTTGTCGGGATACTTGCCGTTGCGCCTGTCCTTGCGGTCAAGAAAGCTGAACGTGTCGGTCTTCGGGTTGTAAAGATACACACCGCGGTCTGTTCCCACCCACATCATCTTGCGTTCGTCTTCATACAGGGCCGCAATGTTGTTGTTGCCCTGCTTCTTTTTGTGGTCAAAGCAGTTAAGCCTGCGCATGTCGAGGCCGTCGTAGCGGTGCAGTCCGTTCTTCGTGCCGAGCCATATAAATCCGTAGCTGTCTTCGGCCACACACTTTACGTTGCTCGACGACAGCCCGAAGGTGTTGTCAATGCGCTTGAACGAATAGTTGCCCGTGGCATAAGCCGGACATGCCGCCAGCAGGGCTGACGCAAGCACGGCCATGATAAGGGCTGCCATGGTTTGAGGGGCTTTAACTGTACTTTGCTTCATGATCAATTTGTTTGTTTCTGATAATACTTCTGCCGCCGGGCGGCAAGTGTGTTTCTGATGTCAGCCTTACGGCTTGTGCCGTACTGCTGCTTTATGCCGTGTCTGCCGTACTGATGCCGGCCATAAGCATGATGTTATTTTACGAGAATCTTCTTTGCCACCGGGCAGCCAGACTCGAGCACTATCCTTGCCACATACACTCCGGCCTTGGCGTCAAAGGCTACGGCAGCGCTGCCTGCGGCTGACTTGAATGTGTCGTTCAGCAGCAATGCTCCCGACATGTCATAGACTGCAACAGATGATATGGCTTCGGGAGCCTCCATTGTAAGGCTCCCGTTGCTATAGTTGATTTTAACATTCTGTGAATTTCCTTCGGTTACACCGGCAATGCCTGTGCCGCCGCTGTTCTTGTCGATGCGGTACATTCTTACGTCGCACTGCGGAACGGCAACGTTGAATCCGTTACCTGTAACCTCAACCGTCTGACCTGTCCAGAGCTCCTTTATGCCCTTAACGTTGTCCTTTGATATGCCGAGGCGCTCAAAGTCGGCAGTCTTGGTGTACTGTGCTGACTTGTCGTAATTGAACACTACATAATAGAGAGCGTCTTCGGTGTCGAGCACAAACTCCTGGTCAACTCCGTAAGTGTACTTGTCGTAACGGCTGAACATCGTGGCGAGTCTGCCGTCTACCGGGCGGAAAGAGCGTCCGATGTGTGCCACGGCGTTGATGTCGGCATTGGTTGCAATCTTCATTGCCAGGTCGCGCTCCGACTGCTTGCCGGGATAAGAGCCTGCCAGACTGTAGTTGTCGCCGAGCAGCACCGTGCCCGTCATGGCTCCGCAGGTGTATCTTATACGTGCGGCTCCTTCGCTCTCAGCTCTCGAGAGCACGAGGTGGTCGGGGTCGTTGTAAGGATAAACGCGGTCGAGCCACCAGCCCAGCTCAATGCTGTTGAGCGTGTACATACTATTGTCGAGCTCGCCCCAGCTGTCGCATGATATACGGCGTGCATGTCCCTTGGCAGGGAACACGGGCGCGATAGACAGGTCGACAAACATGCCGTCGGCCATCTCCAGAATCTTGTCCATGCCGTAAGTGTAGGCCTGCATACCCGTTGTTATGCCCGGCTCATAGAACTTGTCGGCCTCGAGGGTTCCGTTGTTGATGAAGTCGAGCTTGATATACTCGAAGCCAAGGTCCTTGAACTTCTTGAATCTCTCTCTGTTATACTCGAGCGTACCGGGGTGAGTCGGGTCGAGAGCTATTGAGGCAATCTTTCTGAGCTGTCCGTTGGCCCTGATGGCTATGTCGGCCCATGTGTAAGGACTGCCTTCGTAAGGTCTGTACATGGCAGCCTGCGACTCGTTGCCCCAGTAAGAGAACGGTGTGTGATATATTCCGGGGTGCTGTCCGTTCTGCTTGCAGTGCTGAACGAAGCTTCTGAGCTGGTCGTCGCTGAGGTTGTCCCAGAAAGAATCGAGCACGATGTAGCACTCGCCGTTCTCGTTGTGGAAGTTGTTAGGCTCGAGCTGCTGCTTGAAGAAGTCAGACACGTTGACTGCTCCCTCATAGTTTACGTGCTCTGCCATTCCGCCCCAGCTCTGCCATGCAAAGATGGTGCCCTTGTCCCACTTCAGTTTCGGACAGAGTTTCTCGGTAGCCTCGCCCAGCTCCTCAAGACCGTTGCGCCAGTCGGCATAATATCCGAAGAAATACTTAGGCGAGCGCACTCTCTGTCCTGATATAGAGCCGTGCTTGGTGAGCGACGGGCGTCCTTCCCACACGTCGTTGGTGCGGCTGCTCACCACTCCGGCAGCCACCGTAAGGTTGCGCAGGCGGTTCTGTCCGTTAGGCGTAACGGTTATTCCGCTCTTCCAGTTGTCGTGTTCTATTGATCCCACTACGAGTCCCTGGCGGCTGAGCACGTCGTACATGGCCGACACCTCGCACGATGTGTTAGGCTGACCTATGCTCCAGGGCTGTGCCGAGTAGCCCACCCAGTTGTCGTTGTCGTGAGGCATGTCGTACACCACGTTCTCTCCGCCCGAGGGGAGGAAGGTCGTTGACGTGGTGCTCACCATCGGAGCAATGTAGTTGGTCTTTGTCGTTCCGCCCGTTGCCACGATGGCAGCCTCTACGAGCAGATAGTTCTTGCCCGGATAGATGTATATCGACTGCTCTATGTTATCCTTTCCGGCAAGGCCCGAATAGGTGTATGTATACTTTGTTCCGCTGCCGAACACGTCGCTTACAGCCTCTGACGTGAGCGACACGCTGGGATAGTCTTTCGACAGGAGCTTCTCCTCGGCTGCGTTGTGCACCTCAACGTAGGCTCCCTTTATCAGCTGCTTGCCGTTCTGCTCGTAAGTGAGCGTCTTGGCCGACTCGTCGAATGTTATGTTCCATGCGCCGTCTGTAATATTGTGCTGTGCCGACATCCACGCAGGACAGGCCAGCATAACGGCCATTGATATCACTTTTCCTATTTTCATATTATTATTTATTTTTATTGAAGACAACGCCTGCCGCACAGGCTCTGTAACTGATGCCAGCCTTGCCGCGGCATGTCTTTATGATTACTTTACAACTATTAAACTGCCAGGGGCCTATTTTGTTGCATAACGGGTGCTTATTATTCTGCACCATGCCCGGCTGTCTGTCTTACTTCCGGAATGAGAGTTCGGCCGGAGATTCTTGACGCCCTTTAAGTGGAAAACCTCCGGCGTCACTCATTCAGAAACAAACTTTAATTAATAATCTTAGAAAAACAATACTATCTGATGATGAACTTTCTCACCACTGCTGCTCCGTCCTTGCCTTCAGCCCTGACGATGTAGGCTCCGGCTTTAAGACCTGTCTGTACGGCCTGTCCGGCAGCAACCTTTGTGCCAAGCAGCACGTTGCCTGCCATGTCGGCCACAGTCAGCGTTGCGTCTGCGCTAACCGTTATGGCGCTGCCGCTGCACATTATGCTGATGCCTGCGGCTCCGTCAGTTACAGTGTCTATGCCAGATGTGGGGTCATACTTGGCAAATGGTCCTGCCATCTTGCCTCCGTCTATTGCCTGCACGCCCCACTCCGCTATCTTATCTGCGCTGATGTTGAGCGTATAGCTGCGCGATGTCAGCGCGGCATTTACGTCGCCCAGTCTGAGAGCGCCCGTTGCGGGGTCGGCCGGAATGACCGTAACAAGACTTCCGTCGGTCAGCTTGACATACACGTTGTAGCGCAGCGCCTCGGCAGGAGTCTTGCTGTCAGCGGCGGCGTCCCATGTCAGCGTAACCTTTCCGCCGTCAGCCTTCATGGCGAGGTTGGCAGGTGCTGTGGGAGCCTCGTTGACGTTGCGCGAGCAAAGTCCGTTATACACGTGCATGTGGGGCGCTCCGTCGTTGTTGTATCCCATTATTGCTATGTTTGGGAAACCGTTCTTGTTAATATCGTATGCAGCCACGGCCACGCCTCCGCGTGCCTTGCAGAGCAGGTCGTCATATTGTGTGAAGGCCAGTCCGCCCTCGTTGATTGCCACCACTGCCTTGCTCTCGTTGCTTGTCTCGCCCGAGTAGATGATGTCTATCATGCCGTCGCCGTTTACGTCGGCCCAGTCGCATCCGCTCTTGTGTGCTCCTGTGAGCGATGCGTCGACCTTGCTGAATGTCTCGTCGCCGTTGTTTCTGTAGATATATGCCACGCTTGCCCACGACTCTGTGCCGCTCTGTCCCGTAACGAAGAGGTCGAGGCGGCCGTCGCCGTCAACGTCGACAAACATTATCTGGCCTTTCTCTGTTCCGGCAAAGGCGTCAGAAGTAACACGCGTGAAGGTGCCGTCGCCGTTGTTCTTGTTGATTGTTATGCAGTCGTTGCCCACGGCATCGCTCCATCCGCTCACGGCCAGGTCGGGGCATCCGTCATTGTTGAAGTCGCCCACGGCCATTGTTCCGTTGCGCTGCGCGAAGAGTCCCGAGTCGGCAACCTTTGCGAAGGTGCCGTCGCCGCCGTTGTTCTTATACATCACCGGATTGCCGTCGGCATCCATCACCACGAGGTCCTGATAGCCGTCCATGTCGAAGTCGGCAATGGCCGTCAGTCCCATATACCAGCACTCCGACGTTCCGTTGTCGTCGCTGATGTTGAGGTTGCTCTCGAGCGCGAAGTTCTCCACCTTGGCAAAGGTGCCGTCGCCGTTGTTTCTGTAAAGTTCGTAGCCGTAGTTGCAGAGCAGATAGTCAACGTGGCCGTCGTTGTTGAAGTCGAATGCGCTCAGCGTGCTCTCATAGGGCATGCTTGCGGGCAGCTTGACAGAGTTGTCAAGGTTGCCGCTGTTGTCGGTGGTTATCAGCACCACGTCTGGATTCCATCCGTTGTTAAGGTCGCGGCCCTTCACGATGAGGTCCATGTTACCGTCGCCGTTGACGTCGGCATATACCAGGCTTCCGCGGAAATATGCCGTCGACACGCCTCCGGGCAGCGTCATCTCATTGTACTGCGGCTTCTGCGAGGCTGCAAAGGCCGTACCGGCAGAGGCAATAAGAGCCGAGACGAGGTAAAGTTTTGCTTTCATATCTTTTATATAAATTAAATAGGTTAATAATTACATGCTGTGCCTTTGAATGCCGGCTACGCCGCGCTCAGGGCCGCCTGTGCAGCCCGGGCAAGATGCCTGCCGATTATGTGGCACGCCGGCAACAATATGATTGGCTGTATTTTCATTTTTTATCCTGAAGACTAAGGCTCCGGCAATGATGCCGATGATGCGTGTAAGACAGGGACTGTGTTTTCCTGTTTTGTTTTTTTAAGGCGGGGCATAACCGGGCCTGTGTATGCCTGTAGGTTAAAACTGGTGTATGCTTCAGATATAACAGTTTGCAAGAATATTTTTTATTATCATAAGCACACACGGCCCTGCTATGCCCCGCCTTTATAAGGCAGCGTGGCTGCAGCCTATGGCCAAGGCCGCAGCCCGCTGTGTTGTTTATCTGTAACCTTCGTTCTGGTCGTCCATGGTCATGTCCTCGTTCTGGTTGATCTCTGTCAGAGGTATCGGCCACAGAACGTTGTAAGCCTGGATTGTTCCCGAACGCTTAGCCCACTTGTTGCGCTCTGACACGTAGTCGAGGAAGTGGCCTGTGCGGATGAGGTCGAACTTGCGCCAGCGCTCGCCGAAGAGCTCGCGCACGCGCTCTGTCATTATCTCCTTGCGGAACTCGTCCTGGCTCATGCCCTCGCTCCATGCCTTGTCGGCAGGCAGGCTGTCTTCCCATGCGCGCTTTCTCACGATGTTCACCTGCTTAACGGCCTCGCCCGTCTGTCCCAGTTCGTTGAGACACTCGGCGTAGAGCAGAATGGCGTTGGCAAGACGCAGGAACGGGATGTTCTTGCCTGAGTTCCACTCGTTGTTGATGCCAAGGCCTGAGTGAGAGTCGGTGCGGAAGTCTTCATACTTCTTGATGTGCGGCAGCAGCTCGTCGTGGTCGTCGCCAAGCTCCTCCCACAGGATGTTGTCGAGCGTAGGTGTCTGTCCGTAGTATGTGAAGTCGTAGCGTATAGACTCTTCCTTGCGTATGTCGCCGTCTTCCCATATTCCTCCGTCCTCAACGTTGCTGTATGCCCACTGTGAAGGCACGGCATGGTCGTAGCCGCTGTAGTAGCATCCGTCGCCGAAGTATGACTGAACGGCACGCGAGCCAATCTGGAACTGCACGCTGTTGCAGTCAGGATAAACGTTGTTGAACTGCCACTCGAGTATCGACTCGCTTGTGTTTGTTATGCTGTAGTCCCACAGGTCATAGTAAGCCACGAGCTTGAAGGGGCCTTTCACAACGGTCTCGAGCGCATCCTTTGCCAGGCTGAAGTCGCGCAGGCCTGTCTCCTCGGGTGCTGCCATGTAGGCATATCCCAGCATCATAGAGGCTGCATAGCGTGTGGCGCGTCCAGGGTTGTTGGTCTCGGGGCAATACTGTGCGGCGTTCTTCAGGTCGTTGATGATAAACTGCCATACGTCCTTGAGCGGCTGACGGCCGTAGCCCAGCTCGTCCTGACGGCTCACGTCGATGATAGGAATGCGTCCGTAGAGCATGGCCAGCTCCATCATGAGTCCGCCGCGTATGAAGCTTGCCTCGCCGTAGAGTCCGGCTACCTTCTTGTCTTCGTCAAGATTGAGCTTTCCGAGCGAGTTTACTATCTTGGCAGCCTCGCTCACTGTGGGCCAGCGGTTCTCCCACTGTTCCACCACGTATGACAGCTCAGAGGTGAGCAGGGCGTCATACTTGTCGAGCGATCCGCGGCGTCCGCCGTCTTCCTTGAGCGCCTGGTATGCTCCCGACTGTATCTCGTCGGTTCCTACCATCTGCTCCCAGAGATACCTGTCGGTGAAGAGTCCGCGCCAGTTCTTGTAGAGAGTCTGCACGTTCGACTCTACATAGGCTGTGTCTGAATATATGATGTCTTCCGGAAGCGAGGTCTTCGGTCCTTCATCCAGAAAATCCGAACATGAAGACATGGCAACGGCTGATATTGCCGCCAGGCCCAATGTCATTATTTTATTTTTAATTTTCATGGTTTTTCTATTTTAATGGTGATAGTGTTAGAAACTGAAGTTTAATCCGATTGTGTACGACCTTGTAGGCGGATAGTTGTAGTCGCCAAGTTCCGGGTCGAAGCCCTTATAGTCGGTTATGGTGAAGAGGTTGCTTGCCGTGAAGTAGAGGCGGAGCGACTTCATGTGTATGCGCTTGAGCCAGTTGTCGGGCAGGTTGTATGCCAGGGTGAGCGTAGCCAGGCGCAGGTAAGACGAGTTCTGGATATAGCGGTCGGTCTCCCATGCGTAGAACTTGTTGTAGCCCACGGTGTTTGTCATCACTCTTGGGAAGTAGGCGTCGGTGTTGCTCTCTGTCCAGTGGTCAGCCAGGTCGGTAGAAGCATAGCTCAGACCTACAGAGCTTACGAGGTTCTCATAGTAAGAGCTGATTCTGTGTCCGCCGAGCGAGTAGGTGAACACGGCGTTGAGCGAGAGTCCCTTCCATGTAAGGTCGGTAGAGAAGCCTCCGTAGATGTCGGGGTCGGTGTCGCCGTAAACGTAGCGGTCGTAAGAGTCGACCACGCCGTCGGGCTTGCCCTCAGGTCCGTCGATGTCGAGCACGAAGAGGTCGCCCAGTCCGATGGTGCGTCCGTTGAAGTCGACGTTCTCCCAGAGCTCGCGGTTGTTCTCGTTGGCAATGCCTCCGCACTTGTATGTGTAGATGTTGCTGAGCGACTCGCCTATGAAGATGTTGCCCGAGCGGTCGGTGCCGTTGAGTATCTCGTCAACGCCTGCATAGAGCTTCGTAACCTTGTTCTGGTCGTGCGACAGGTTGGCGCTGATGTTCCATGTGAAGTCCTTGGTGCGTATAGGTGTTGCGCCGATGGTGAGCTCGAATCCGTTGTTCTCCAGCTCTCCGATGTTCTCCACGGTGTAGGTGTATCCCGATGTCTTTGGCAGCGAGTGAGACATGAGGAGGTTAGAGTTTCTGATCATGTAGTAGTCGAACGAGATGTTGAGCCTGTTGTCGAAGAATCCGAGGTCGGCTCCTATGTTTGTCTGCTTCTGCTTCTCCCATGTCAGTCCCGGTGTGCCGCGGCGGCCGTCGGTGCCGTAGAAGGCTTCGCCGTTGGATGCCTGCGGATAGTAGAGCGTGAGATACATGTAGTTGCTGATGTCCTGGTTACCCACAACTCCGTAGCCTCCGCGCAGCTTCAGGCGTGACAGATATGACTGCTGCGGGAAGAACTTCTCGTTGGTCATGTCCCATGCGAGCGAGAATGACGGCAGGAAGCCCCATCTGTTGCCTGCTGCAAACTTAGAAGATCCGTCGTAGCGTCCGGTCAAGGTTACGTAGTAGCGGTGGTCGTAGTTATAGTTTACGCGTCCTACGTATGACATGAGCGATGAGTTCTGCAGGTCAGACTCTATCTCGCGGTTCTCTCTGTCGGCAGAGCTGCCCAGCACGTTCCATCCGAGGTCGTTGCTTGCGAAGCGCTTGCCGCCTGCCTTAACCACATTATATATATATCTTGATGCCGATGTTCCGAGGAAGGCGTTCAGGTTGTGCACTCCGTCAATCTGTGTGTCGTAGCTGATGGTGTTGTCCCACTGCCACTGTGTCTCGCCGAAGCGCTGCTGTGTGGCGTAGGCGTCGCCGTTCTTGTGGCGTATAGACTCCTGTATGCCTGTAGGTATAAACTGGTTCCAGCTCTGCTCTGATCTGTTCAGGGCGAATGTAGAGCGTATGTTGAGTCCCTTTATCGGGTTGATGTTCACATAGTTTGCCGATGTGAAGTGATAGCGTGCGCGCTCTGTCTTTATCTCCATAGAGTTGAACGGGTTGAAGTCGTTGTTGTTCTCCTCTGTGTGCACGCGCCAGTAGAGAGTCAGATATTCTTCGTTGTGGCGTGTGGCGTCGTCCATGTAGGGAGTGTAGTCGATGAGCGGGTTCGACTTTTCGAGAGCCTTGTTATATACGTCGCCCGACGGCATGTCGTCGTGCATGTAGGTGTAAGATGTGTTTGTACCTATCTTCAGCCAGGGCTTTATCTGTGTCTCGGCGTTGATACGGCCGTAGTATTTGTCCTGCTTTGTGCCCTTCACGATACCTTCGAGTCCGCTGTATCCGAGGCTTACGTATACGTTGCTGTTGTCGCTGCCCTTAGAGAAGCTAACGCTGTGGTTGTGCTCAACGCCTGTCTGCGTAACCTGCTTCAGCCAGTCGTATGTCTTGCCGCTGCGGTAGCCTGCAAACTCCTCGTCGGAGAACACTGTGTTAGAGCCCATGATCACGTTGTCCCAGTAAGCCTGCTTCTCCTCAGCCGTGGCGTTGGGGTTGTTGAAGGCGTATCCGTTGGCAAAGGCCTCGGCGCGCAGCTCGAATGTCTGCTGTGCGTTCATGGTCTCGGGGCGGTGGCCCATGGTAGAGAAGCTCACCCAGCCGTCGTAGCTCACTGTGCCTTCGCCCTTGCGAGCCTTCTTGGTTGTAACCACGATAACACCGTTGGCACCGCGCGAACCGTAGAGGGCTGTGGCAGAAGCGTCCTTGAGAACCTCGATAGACTCAACGTCGTTGATATTGATAGAGTTGAAGAATCCGAACTGGTTGTCCATAACCAGACCGTCTACTACATATATAGGTGACGAGCCCGAGTTGATGGTGTTGGTACCGCGGATCTTTATCGACGAGTCGTCGCTCGGAGTGATACCCTTTGTGATGTTCACGCCGGCAACGCGTCCCTGCAGTGCCTCGTTGATGGTGGTTACGGGCTTCTCGGTCAGCACGTCGGCGTCGACATGCGACACGGCTCCCGTAAGGTCGCTCTTCTTCATGAGCACACCCACTACGACAACGCCGTCGAGTGAGCTTTCTGATGCCTTGAGCACAATCTTCATGCTGCCCGATGCCGGCACCTTCACCTCGCGGGTGTCATATCCGATGTAAGACACAACAAGCGTCTGTCCGCTCTTTGCGTCGACTTTGAAGTTACCGTTGATGTCGGTAGGCATTCCCGTGGATGTGCCTTTCAGCTGCACTGACGCGCCGATGAGCGGCTCAGCGTTTTCATCCACCACTTGTCCTGTCACTGTTGTCTGGGCAAAGACTGCCTGCGTGCAGAACAATGCCAGGAGCATTAATAAAGTAGAAAGTTTCCTTTTCATGTTAATTAGTATTGATTATTAATTATTCTTAATTTTTTCTTTTCTCGGCTCAGCCTCATTATGCCGGCTGACGTCCGCTCTGGGTTAAACTTGGAAATGTTAATGTTTACATGATTTTCTCTGTTTTACTTTTTTACGGTATTAAATGATTCAAGGTTTTTATTTGTTATTAAATAAATTGTTCAGGCTGCTTTATCGCATTTTTCATTTTCAGCCATTTTGCCACAAATTTTCTGCTGCAAAAATATAATATATAGGGCGACGAAAATGGAGCAAATTTGGCAAAAATTAGCAAAAATGGCTCAAATTGGCCAAAAAGCGGGGACTGAGGGGCGTTTTTTTGCATTTTCAGGTCTGTATGTATAAATAAATTAACAGATTAGGGCCAACAGCCTACGGCGGCAAAAATCATTGACGGCATCAGCTGTCAGGGGCTGCACGGCGACTGGACAGCCACCGCCTCTGTATCATATTTCTTTACAAAAACACATAACAGAAATGTGATGAGAATGTCATCATGCACGGACATTCATATCTCTCTATTTTGCTGAAAACGGCAGCCGGAGGCAGCGGAAAAGGTAAAAAGTCAGGACAAAAATTTTTCTCAATCTGGAAAAACAATTCATAACGGATGTTAATTCAACAGACTCACAGATGCCAAATATTTAACATACATTCACTTTACAACATCTTTCTCTGCCGCAAAATGATGCTTTTCGGGGCGCAAACGGGCTGTTTTTGCGCTGCAGAAGCATCTCTTCTGTGGCTTAAACCTATCGTTTTTGCACCTCAAACGGCACAGTAATGTTTTTTAACAATGGGCACGGCAGACCGCAGAACGGCTTAACGCCCTGCACATCAGGCGGTTAACGCAGAAGTGCATTTTTGTGCAATTTTCAGCACCTAACCGCGGTTTCGCCACGGGCATGGCCATTCTGAGAGCGTCAAACGTAAATCATCGCGGCAACACGCTGCCCCAATTTTGCCGTACATCAACGGCAGTTTTTTTTAATTGGATATATCTTATATTACTTGCGGACAGAGAAAACATGATGAAAGAAAAAATCGGGTGAGACAGCCCCATAATTTTTTTTAAAGTTCTGCTTTTTTATACGGCAACATACAGAACGGCATACTTCTGTTTCTGCGCCTACGGCAACTTCAATGAACATCATCATAAGGAATGACATACACTTCATATTAAGCATTGCAAGCGTCAACATGCCTGACGTATAAAACGAAACAGGCAGACCAAACGAGATAAGAAAATGAGATTTGACAAAACAAACTGCATTATTTTAAGTCTACATAATAATAAAAAATACACCTTTTGTTAAAAAAGACCAAAATAAAAAAAAAAAAAACAACTGTAACATTTTTTTCGTAATATTGCGATGATATTAATCGCATGTTTAACTTAAAGTCTTTATTATGAAAAAAATCTTCTTTTTTCTA
>NZ_DBLZAX010000007.1:0-185733 GCF_057607445.1 Xylanibacter sp.
ATAAAATGACATTTCACTCAATCCTATTATTTTACATTATAGCAAGCTCATAACTTTGGATAAAATAAAAGGCATCACTTGATTATGAAACCAAATGATGCTTTAGATATAGAGTATTTATCGGGTGTTGACGCAAAGTAAGAGTCGGAACAAGATAAGCTGTGCTACATACATTTTTTAATAAAAACCATGCATCACCTTGCAATCAATGCAATTCATATTTTACACTAAACAGAACCTCACGACCACGCAACGGCATGGAATAATATTGGTAGTTTAATCCTGTAAAAGACGCTTCTACGTACTCGTGCCTATCAAAGACATTGCTCAGCGTAAGACCAAGCTCGATATGGTTGACCGGATTATAGGTCATACGAAAGTCAACAAAAGTGTTGCGGTTATATTGGCCTCTCTCTGTTTCGGTTGACGTGTATTCGCAGTCTATCTCCATAGATATTTTTTTCAATGGGTAGACATACAGCCTGAGTGCTTCGAACCAGCTTCTGAGCGAATATCCGGCACTGTTCTGATATTTGTCCTGCCATGAAAGATTAAATGTGGTCTCGTTTGAAAGCTGAAGCCATGACAACTTGTTCCATCTTAAATTGAGCGACGGCGAAAGGATGTTTGATTTAACGGTCTGCTCCACATTGTTTTGCATAACAGGCAGTTCATTTCTTGTATAGTTTATTCTGCCGTTGACAGAGAAGCCAATGTCAGAGAACGTCTTGTCGGCGGAAGTCTGCACAATAATCATGCGTGAATCAGTGTCTTCCCAAACCGGCGTTATCAACGTATATTTCTCTCCGTAACTATAATGATAACGATAGTCGTTCTTTATCCATGACGCCGATGCAAGAATATTCCATGTGAACATTCTTACGAAGTCGACATAATTAAGCGAGAAAGAAAGACTGGACGTGCGTTTCCAGCCGATTCGGTCAAATGGAACCATGCGTGTGCGGTAACCTGTCAAGATGCTGTCAGAGTATAATATTGAGTTGTCGGCGTCTTCATTCAAGCTCCCGTTTATTTTCAGGCGCCATGACGGAGAAAAATCATGCCGCCAAAGTATTGACGGAGAAACGTAGACTTTTGTGTCGTTTGTGTCTGTATGCCGCCAAGGCACTGAAGAGTAGAAGACATTAACAGGCACATCGAGCGTAACAGATCCGGATGCATATACTATTGCGTAGTTGAACCCGATGTTGTTGAGCAGATAATAATTTTGCATAAATCTGCTTGAAGCCTCCTTTAGCCTGTCACGGCGATACTCCATGCTGTATTTCAGTCTGATGCGGTTACCCCAAAGCGGCAATGACGTAGATACGCTGTTACGCGTAAACATACGCTGGAGAATTATCCTCTCGCCTGTATTGTATGTCGATGTCGAGTCGTCAACTCCCATAGTCTCGCTCCTTCGCAAATATCGTGTCAGTGAGTTTATTGAGTAAACAAGATTTCCGGCATTAAGAATCATCTGCAGTTTATTCTGCACGTAAGACGTATGCCGCCCTACCCGCTCCTGCAAAGGCAATCCGTTGCTGCTCATCCAGTTTAAATTGTCTGTATACGACAACTCCCCCGAAAGCTCGTCAATAAGATAAGTCTTTGGAGCGTTAAGCTCGTAGCGCAAGTGCGGCATGAGGGTAAACTCGTGCGATTTTCTTTTGTTGCTCTCGCTGAGAGACATGGCCGGTGAGCCTCCGTAATAATTGTAAGTACTGTCGGACAACTGGTCGCTCGTGCCGTAATAAGTGATGTTGGTGCGTAAATTGCCGTAACGCCCTATTCGGCGCAGATGGTTAATTCCAACTGAATAAGACTTGTTGCGCAGATACCTTTTCTGCATGATTGGCAGATAGACGTCTGAAGACGTTTTGATGATATTTTCGGGCAACGAGATATAGTTGTCCATATCGGTAACGTCAATATGGTCTAATGTATTGTCGCTGATGCTCTCGCCTGTGTTGTTCATTTTGGCGGTGACCAGCATCTGGTTCTTGGGAGCAATGTTTATAATGGTCAGAAGGTTGTTCCACAAAGTGTTCTCAAAGCCCCCGATGCCCCCTTGTATTTCACCGAAAGGCCTCAACTTATAGTCGCGTTTCAGCTTGATGTTAAGCGTTGCGCGCTCTGACGGTGTGTTGTCTTTCAATGCTCTTATTGGCTGGTCGTTCTCCATTATCTGTACTTGCGCCACCGCGTCAACGGGCAGATTTCGCGTGGCCTGGTTATAACGGTTGCCGAGCAAGTCTTGCCCCTCGATATTAAAACGGTTGATGGAGTTACCCCTGTAAGATATGGTTCCATTCTCCGACACCTCTATTCCCGGAAGTTTCTTTAACACGTCCACAAGATAATGATCGTCCTTTCCGCGGAACGATGACACATTATAATTTAATGTGTCTCCGACCTGTCGTATAGGCTTCATCTTGACGGTAACCTCAGGCAACTTCATCTCACGCGAAATAGAGTCTTTGGCAGTTTGTCCGAAAGAACATACAGGCACTAAAAGCAACAGAAAAACAACCAGATGCCTCATTTATTCAAGTTCTATGGGGTTATAAGGACGACTGTGACTTTGTTTCTTCATATCTCCTGAGAACTGGATACCTGGAGACGACAATTTAAAGGCTTTCAGTATGTCGCGTTGCTCATTCTCCACTGCCCGGAACACATTTTTCCGCGTAGTACGTATTATATTTTTTTCAGCATTCAAATATATCGCAACGCCAGACTGAAGGTTCTCCAGACCATTAAGAGTGAAACGATAATTGTCTTTTGTATCTCTGATGTCGAATATAAGCCCCGGAAGTCCCGAAAAGAGATACGGCCCTGCCTGCAGATGATATGCCGGAGCATACCATGCAGTCCATTCACGTCCGCCGAAGGTACATGATGCTTTCTTGCACGGCACATCGCAAATCACGGTGTCACCATCTGCCAGTTTCCAGTTTATTACGGGCTGCGGTTCTGTATATTCATATTTATTTATATTATCCACCTGTATTGTAGCCTGCCCCGTTCTTTTGTCAATGACAAGAGGATACTTATAAGCAATATTTTTCATGATGCCCATTACCTTAGAAAATAATGTCATTGGTGATTGTTTGGCGTAATAAAGAGAGTCATTGATATTATCTGACATCAACCGGTAATAGTCCATAAAGCCAAGACAATATTTGCCTACCAACAAGATAGTCTGCCCTTCAGTACGTTTACTCTTCAGCGAATCCCTCCTAAACGAATATTCATAATATATCTTTGTATAAGCCGTATCAAACACATTTTTCTCTATTGGTTTTATTGGAGGCAGGTCAGCACTGGATATTGTCTGTGCATAAGACGCCACGGTTGCAAAGACAGCTGCAAACAACGCGCATAAGAACAATCTCTTCATATCTTTATTATCTTTTATTTTTTGTAAACCTACTCGTATAGCTTTTTGGTTTCCGCTCCTTTTATTACAGTGTGGTTGTTTTATAATATCATTTACTTGACTTTATCAAACATCATGTTAACAACAATCATGGCGCATAACCGTCGTTGCCGAAATATCAACATCAAATTCATGATAAAGGAATTTACTGTTACAAAATAACTAAATATTATAGTTATAACAATAGCATTAGTATTAATAAAAGTAAAAGCGGCCATACATTTAACTAAAGCACTTAGTCTGTTAACATTAAACGCTCATTGTTTAACTAATATTTATAGTTTGGCATAACTTTCGCTAGCCAATAAATCTTCATCAATTGGACATATTGCCTTACAAACCATAAAAAAGTTTTTAAAGAAACTCATCACTCGTCACATCTGCATGTAATAATTTGACATTCAATCTATTACGATGTGACGAGTTGACTTTCCAACTCGTCACACTATCGGCTGTCTCCATGTTATGTGATGAGTTTGGCCGGCAACTCATCACGCTATAACACGCTGAGCGACAACAGGTTAAGCTGCAATGTGACGAGTGACGAGTTTCTTTTAAAAATATATTCGCCCGTATCATCAACATAGAAACATAAACATTGCAACAAGAATGTGCAGCAGACGTTATAAATGCCATTATATTAAAATCTGTATAAAACAAAACGCTGACATATAAAAGCATGCCTTTTACACCGCAAAACATGACCTTTCAGCATGCAAAAGGACACGTTTTAATAAGCCATTTGATGCCTTTTGCTAAAACGATATTATTTCAAGACATTATATGTCTACATTGCAAAATCACATCTTCATGCTAAAAAATAAAATTGTGTATTGGACTTAAGATTAAGGCACAATTCCATAAACAAAGCAGAACATTACAACTTCTGAATTCTCTGTCTAAAGTCTTCAATAAGTTTCTTTATCGTCTCATTCTTGTATGAAACATCTTCATAGAGGTATTCACCGGGAGAAGACATAATGAAATAATCTCCGGGGCGTCCGCATTCAGACAATGTAGCCAAACCTAAAGACTTAAAGTCATCATCGACCAACTCCATTCCCAAATCTTCTTTCAGCACCTTTTGCACAGCTTCGTCAGGGATGTTATAAATGCCTTTGTCTGCCATCAGATAAACAATATATTTACTCGGGCCTGAATTGGCACGACAAATAGGTGATTCCAGCATATCCAGGAAATTTATTTCAGGTTTCTTTATTTTCATTGCCAAGACAATGTCCGGACTCTTATATCCCCTCTCCACTTTATTCTTCAGCGCATAATAATAATGAAGTCTGTCGCGTGAAAAATTTCTGTAGAAATAAGGATCATACTGCACGCAGGTTTCATCACGGCCTTCAAGCCCGAGAATCTGCTCCAGTTTACGAATCTCGGCATTAAGTCTCTCGCGCTTTCTTGCAACGGCAGGTATACGGTTATAAATCTTCTTTACACCATCTGCCAACATTACAAATGGAACACTCAATACAAATCCAGCCAAAACGCCTCCAACGACAACATTGTCCACCAGCTCATCCTTATCAATTTTCTTAAATTTCATAGTCTATTTTGTCATAAAATTTGTTTTCACCTTTATCACCTTCTGCATCTTCACCCATAAAGGCACATTCTGCAGAATCGAAGTTAATCAAGAGATTTATATCAACCGCATTTATCATCATCACACGCAAACCCGCAAATAGCACATATATCGCCTTACAAAGTTAATACATTCAACCGATGTTCAGTTGACGCACATATCCTGACCGTCATCATCAGCATTCAGTTTTGTATATATCATCTTGCTCTCAACCTTACGTTCATAGGCCACCTTCATCAGGTCGTTATAATTATCGTTGAGCAGATTGCAGGTAGCCAGCAGGAAATTAGCAAAGACATCCAGACTAAGTCCGTCTTCTGGCACGTTAATCATGGCCTGTGCCATAAGCCTGCAGTCGTCTACAGACAGATACATGTGTGCCTGATTAAACGCCATATAGTGTATCTCGTTAAAATATTCTATCACAATAATTTATTATTTTTTGATTAACGATACAATAGTAATCATATTTTTTATATATTTGCAATATTTATTACTGTTTTAAATTACTATTAATGTTATGAATAACTTAACTAAATTTCTATTAATCGTATTGATATTTTTTTGCTTTTATTCATGTAAAGACAAAGAGACTCCAATTGGAGAATTAGAAGAAATAAGTATTGACCTAAAAAACAATAGTAATACATATAATGAAGAAGATTGGTTAACTGTAACAGAAAGATTAAACAATGTAGAAAATGAATTAGAAAAATATAAACCAGAATATACTGATAAAGAATTAGAAAAAATCGGCTATTTAAAAGGGGTCTGTGCCGCTTATCTATTTAAACAAAATTTAAAAACTACATCTAGACAGATTCATGATGCAATTATAATGCTAAAAGGCAGTCTTAATGGCGTTTTTGAAACAGTCAAAGAAGATTCAACATACTGGAACTTATAAAACAGGTAAAGAATCAGACTAAAGTTTCTATTAATAACAAAAACTTCAGTCTGATTTTTATAATTATCTTCTAACAATAAAGTGCCATAGTTCCCTTATCCAAAGTACAAAAGAAGATAACACTACAATTATTATCCAATCCAAAAATTTCATTGGAGTACAATTAAAGAAATCAAACAGAACTTCCACAATAATAATTTGTCCCATAAAAATAATTGCGACAATTGTGAAAAATTCCTTGCTCATCTTCAGTTGGAAGAAACTCTTACCTGTTTCAAACGAGCGTGTATTAAACATATACCAAAGATGTGTCCATACGAATATAGAGAACAGTAAGGTTTGTTCATACGGCGACAGGCCATTAGCCTCGCCGAGTTGACAATGCAGAAGATCTGTCATTTGTGTTATTTCCGTATGCTGGAAGATATAAAGGAATATTACGAGCAACAAGAAAAAGAAACCGCCCACACCAAGAATATCCTTCATCATTGGCTTTGTAAGGATGAAAGCCTTACGATTACGAGGTTTATCACACATTACAGAACGAGACGGCGGAAGCGAGGCAAGAGCCATTGCTCCAAATGTATCCATGATTAGATTGACCCAAAGCATTTGTGTTACTGTAAGTGGAGATTCTGTACCCATGAATGCTCCAACAAGCACAATAAAACATGCCGCCACATTTACCGTAAGCTGGAACAATAAGAAACGTTGGATATTCTGATAAAGTGAACGTCCCCACATTACAGCACGGCCAATACTGCTGAACGAGTTATCGATAATGGTTATGTCAGATGCTTCCTTAGCCACAGAAGTTCCGTCACCCATTGACAATCCTACATGTGCAGCTTTCAGAGCAGGAGCATCGTTAGTTCCATCACCCGTTACTGCAACGACTTGGCAGTTACGCTGCAACGATTCAACAAGACGTTTTTTATCCATAGGCCGTGCTCGGGCAATAATCTTCAAGCCAAGAACTTTCTTGTCAAGCTCACTATCTGATAAAGCTGCAAATTCTGGACCAGTAATTATCGCTTCATCTCCATCTTTTACTGTCCAAAGTCCAATTTGCCGTCCAATCTCTTTTGCGGTTCCAGGAGTATCTCCTGTTACTATTTTTATATCTATTCCAGCGTTTATACATTCTTTGACTGCGGCCGGAACATCCTTACGCACAGGATCTGCTATCGCGACAATACCGAGGAAGGTCATGTTTTCTGCCACTACCTTACCGTTTTCTATTGTCTTATCGCCATTCTCAAGCACCTGGTACGCAAAGCCAAGCGTGCGCATTGCCTTATTTTGATATTCTGTCAATTGTCGGGTTATAGTGTCGTCACTTACATCTCCGTCAACGTGCTTACAAAGAGAACGTACAATCTCTGGAGCACCTTTTACGTAGAGAATATTCTTGCCTTGTATAAAGGCTGACTTGACGACGGTAGCCATATATTTACGCTCTGTCGAAAAAGGCAGTTCCTCAACAACTTCTGCCGCGTCCTTCAGCTTCATATAATTTATACCCATATTGTGAAGCCAAAGTAACAATGCACCTTCTGTAGGATTTCCGAGGACTGACGGACGTGAGGGATTTTTCAGGTCTAGTGTCGCAGTGGAGTTCAAAACAATACCCTCTTTTATTATTCCGCTTTTTTTGTCAGCTCCTAGCATCTGGCTGTTGAGACCATAGAACTTTATGTCATTAACGCTCATCTGGTTTTGTGTAAGCGTACCCGTCTTGTCTGTACAGATAACGGTTGTTGCACCCATAGTCTCGCAAGCATGCATCTTGCGCACAAGATTGTTTGTCTTAAGCATGCGCCGCATACTGTAAGCAAGACTTAAGGTTACAGCCATTGGCAAACCTTCTGGCACGGCCACAACAATAAGCGTCACGGCAATCATCAGCGTCTGTAATACATAAGCCGTAATATGCGCCCATTCTAGAGAATTATCTCCTATAAAGAAATAGGCTATAAGGCGACCTATTATGACAAAAGCTGCAAAACCGTAACTGAGTTTCGTGATAAGGTCACTCAGACCGTCAAGCTGTTCGTTGAGAGGTGTCTTCACACTGCTTGAAATCTCATTCTTTTCAGCCAATTTCTGTGCAGCCTCAATTTTCCTTTCATCCAAATTAGTATCATTGCTATCGACTTTCTTGCCAAGAACAGAGAGTAATATTTTACCGTTTTCAGTATTATCACCTACCTCAGTCACACAAAATATGCCGTGTCCCTCCATTACTTTCGTGCCTTTCTTCACACTGTTGGTAGGATATGTGGCATCATTGTCAAAATCGCCTTCGCAGACACTCTTATGACACAAAGGTTCACCCGTAAGAGTAGACTCGTCAACATTAAGACTTACACTCTCGAGAAGCACACCATCAGCAGGTATTTCAGCTCCTGTCGACAATATTACAATATCACCTACAACAATATCCCTCTTGGGTACTTTCGTCGCATTGCCGTTGCGGATAACCTCCACAGGCTCATCATCGTTAACCTGATTCAAGATAGTAAACTCTTTATCAGCTTTCAATTCAAAATAGAATGCTAATCCTGTAGCCAAAAGAATCGCTACAAATATACCGATAGGCTCAAAAAAGACAGCTCCACCTTCATGTAAACCGAAATATTCATAAAATGAAATTCCGATAGACAAGATACCGGCAATCATCAATATAATGATTAATGGGTCTTTGAACTTCTCAAGAAATTGTTTCCATAACGGCTCTTTTTCCGGCGGTGTGAGTATGTTCACGCCATGCTTGGCCCGGCTTTCAAGCACCTCCTTGTCAGTCAGGCCTGTGTAATGTTGTTTCTGTTGCATATTTTTAATTTATGAGTTAAATTCACTTTCGCTTATCGGCTCTGTCGAGAAGTTGTTTTCGGCCGAGGCGTTCCTGACGTTGATTTTCAATTCGTAATTCACTTCCCGCAACGAGTTCTTCCGGCCGAAATCAAACACGTTGCGGCTCTTTTCATAAAAAACGTGCGTAGTGAACTTGCCTACGGTCACAGAGTCGGTGTCATGCTGCATCCAGTCTCTGCCGTAAGCAAGTTTCAGGTAATATTTTCCTTGTGGTATTTGTGACACTGTGGCCGTGGAGTTCTCATTGACGAAAACAAACCTTATGCAACGGTCGGTCTCCACATCCATTATCTTAACGGCCACACTGCTGCCTTCACCCATAGTTATGTCGAAATAATTGTCTTGCAGGCCGAACTTGGGCTCATACCCGTATTTCTCTGACAAATCGCCATTCTCAACAGGCCCGGCTGTCCATCCCTGCTGCAACAACGCTTCTTGCTGCCCTGTGTATTCCTGGCGTTCACGGGATACGCCGGCAGGCTTGCCCGAGCACGACAACAACACCGCCGCCATGCAAATAAGCAGATAAAGCTTTTCCATACTCAGAAAACAATGTGATTAATTATACCGAATGCAATGATAACTATCCCGACAATCTTACAAAACATGGCAAATGCTTTCTTGTTCTTCTTTTTCCTGAAACGGCCGCCGAACATGATTGGCAAGACAAGCCATACGCATAAGCCAACAATGATTGATATTGCCATCATCCTTTATTTTTATTTAATATGGACAGGCTGCCGCCCGCATAACGTGGTGCAGTGCAACCTGTCCATATTTAAAGTCATTTTACAAGTCCTTTACGGTAAATCTCGTTGACACGGGCCTGGATTTCGGCATAGCGGTCGCCGAGTTGCTGCTTGCGCACCTCACCGTTACCGTACTTTCCGCGGATTACTTCACGTGCCAGCTCTTCCACGTCTCCGCCCACCGTTGATGCCTGGGCGGCATCAACTCCGGCCGGCCCGGCATTCGCCGTACCTGACTTGGCGGGCTGACCTGCCGCATCGGCTGCACCGTCAGGAGCCGGAGCCTCAACGTTCTCTTCCGAGGCGTCCCCTGCGGTTGCTTCATCGCTTTGCGTGCTGTCGGCCGCTTCAGTCGTCGAGTCAGCTTGTGCGTTTTGTGTGCTGTCGGCCACAAGCGTCGTTCCGGGCTTTGCCGGAGTGCTTTCACCGTCGCCTTTATGCGTGAAATAATACGCCAGCCCGGCCACTATAAGGATTACCACGATAATGGCAATCCACTTGCCGGCGCCACCTCCTTGGCTGCCGCCTGATGTCAAGTCCGTGCCGCCTTGGTTACCGCCACCAGCAGGTTTCGTACCGCCGGGCGTAGACTCCGCCGGGCTAACCGGCTCTGTGCCGGGCGTCTTTTTCTTCAGCGTAACCTTCTCGCCGGCAGGGCTTTCAGAATTGGCGATGCCTGGAGTTTTGGCTTTCAACGTTACTTTCTTTTTCAGTTCTACCATACTATTCGTCTACTATAAGAGAAAAACCAGGTATCTGCTTGTATGCTTCATCCAAACTCATCACACGGCTTTCGTTTTTCAATGCAAATTCGCCGTTATTGTTGTTGATTGAGCATACGCCATAAACATGGCCTTCGTCTTTCGAGTCAGCAGGCACCTCAAGGTAATCGCCTGAGTCGCTTTGGATTTCAACACGTCCGCCTTCGTCGGCGTATGTCACGTCATCGCCTTCTATTGCCGCACCGTAATTTACAATGCAGATGTAAGCAGTGTCAATGTCGTCGAGCTTAGCGATGTTGATTTGCTCACTTTCTTCGCCGCCCGGCGTCGGTTCTTTTGCGTCGCCAAGATGCAGCATATATGGGAATTTGTCAAGCGCGCCAAGGTCGCTCTTTTTATTTCGGTATTCATTTGAGAACACCCCGCCTATGTTTCCGTCCTTTTTCTTGAAAAAGAGACACAGGTCAAGGTCTGTGTCTGATGTCCACAAGAGTTTCACCTTCAGCTTTCCCGAGAATGTGAAAGCCACTGACTCATTCTTCTTACGAAGAGTGATTTTCTTTTTTAATTCAACCATAAAGCAAATTTTTTAAAAGTTAATAAATAAGTTATTCACAAATAAGCGAAAAGCCAGGTATGCGCTCGAAAGCCGTTCCGAGGTCCATCACAACACCCTCGTTCACCACGCCGTTCTTGCCGTCGCGGTTCTTTATTGAGCATACATGGTAGACGTGGCCAGGCTGGTCGGCGTCGATGGCCACCTCGAAATAATCGCCCTCGCTGCTTTGTATCTCCACGCGGCCGGAGTCTTGGGCGAAGTTCACCTCCTCGCCGTCGATGGCCTTGCCGTAGTTGAGCACCACCACGTTGGCCGTGTCAATGTCGTCGAGCTTGGCGATGTTGATTTGCTCCACGCTTTCGCCTCCCTCAGACGGCTCTGCCTTGTCGCCCGTATGCTCCATGTAAGGGAACTCTTCGAGCGAACCCATGTCGCTCTTCTTCTGGCGGAACATCGACGAGAACACACCGCCAGCCTGTCCGTCTTTCGTCGTGAAGAAAATACACAGGTCGAGGTCTGTCTTAGTCTTCCAAAGCAACTTTATCTTAAGGTATTTTGTAAAGACAAACTCCGCCGGTTTTTCCTTGCGCTTAAGGCAAATTTTCTTTTTTAATTTCACTTCAGCCATAATCGTATCTTTTTATTGGTTAATAATGCCCTCATCCTTAAGCCTTTAAGGCTTTGCCTGCGCTTTGTGTCCTTCCGTCGTGGTTCATGAGCCCTTCCGCAGACCGTCAGGTATCTTTTTGCAAGGCTTCAGGCCACAGTCAGAAATCGAAGCCGCCGCTCTTGCCGCCGGGCTTGCCGCTCCATGTGTCGCTGTCGAAGAAGTCGTCGCCCGTGCGTCCGGCTTTTTTCACTGTGCTCGCGGGCTTCTTCTGCACAGTCCCGCTGCCTTTATTCCCAGACTTCAGCGGCTCGCTGAAGAAGTCGGGAGCAGCTGTTACTTTCGCGGTTTCAGTCGGTTTCCCCACAGGCTTTTTCCTTGTGGGGTTGCCGGTCTTCTTTTCAACTTTTTGCGTATTGCCGAAAAAGTCGTCGTCCAAAGGCTTTTTCGTCTTCTGAGCACCGTCCTTGGTGAAACCTTTTACCACTACGGGCTTTTTCACAGCGTCATCTTCCGGCGTTTCCTGCGTATCGAAGAAACTTTCAGAACTTTCCGCCTTGAATATCTGCCTGAACAGTTCTTTTAGTTCTGCTTTGCGTTCAGGATATTGCTTTTCCAACGACGACAGAAGATGTTTAGCCTCGTCAAACCTCTTGTCTACAATGAAGCCTTTAACCTTGTTTATTTCGCCCGTATATGCTTGCTCGGCCTCTTGTTTTCTAAGTTTCTCCTTAGCTTTGTCCAAACAGGTTTTCAACTTTCCATCTTCCTTTATTTTCAATGCTGCCGTGGCGTATTTCACAGTGTCGGCCCACTGTTCGTTGAAGTTGGCGTCCCAAGCCTTGTCAGACAGTTCCTTCCACAGCCGCTCCGCAGCCTCGGCTTTTTCTTTCTCCGCCTTTAGGCTTTCGACCTCGGCCAGCCATTGCTGCTGGTTGCCGGCGTCGGCGTCGGCAAGCATACGGCAGGCGTTTATAGCCTCTTCCATGTTGCCGGCGGCCTTGGTCTTGTCGTAAGCCGCACGCAACGTCTTTACCGTTGCCAGGCTTTCATCAAGCAGGCGTTGGACCTCGGCTGTTTTCTCCTTTACCAAGGCGTTGTCTTTGTCCAAAACTGCGACGGCCTTCAGTTCTTCGAGAGCCTTGGCATACTGCCGCTGCGACATCAGAAGGTCAGCGCGCGACAGTCCTGTATCTATCTTTCCAGTCAAGGTTATTTGTTTCTTGGCCTCCGTCTGTATGCGTTTAGCTTCTGCCGAATCTTTCATGCAAGCAAGAGCCTGTTCGCTTTGCGAGAGTGCGTCTTGCCACCGGCCTTCTTTCAGGCTTGCCTGTGCTTTTTTTATTGCGTCGGCATATTGTTTCTGGCGCATTTCCTGCTCGGCAATCAGCCTCAGGGCTTCTTCCTTTTTCTCTGTCGCGTCCGCATCGCCCGGATTGTTTTTCAGGGCTTCGTCGGCCCAGTCTCGCATAGCGACGTAATCTTCTTTCTTATAAGCGTCGTCAGCCTCGTTCATCGCGTTCTCATAGCGCATTTTCCTTTCACGTTCGGCCAGTACTTTCTCTTCACGCTCTTTAGCCTGGCGCTCGGCCTCTTCCTTACGGCGGGCTTCTTCCTTGGCCATTTGCGTACTCTTGAGCTCGGCATCGCCTTTGGCGCTCATATCTTTAGCAGCAACAGAGAATTGGGTGCAGTCCATCACGGTATATACCGAAACGATATTGGGCAAATCCTCCGTGTTATAGAACACATAGCCACTCTCAGGCAAGATGTATCTCCTTTTCAGCGCTTCGGTGAACTGGGTATTTGTAAATGTGTCGCCTATGAACACTATGCCTTTTATGTCTTCTCCCGAAATGTCGTTTTCCTTAACAGAGTTGTCAATTTCCCTGATAATGTTATCCACGCTTACAGAAGTCCGGGCGTCGATGTCTTTTTTCAGTATTACAGGACTGTATTTTTTTTCTATGTTGGCCGACAGGCTGACATCGGGTATTTTCACTGGCCGCCCTGGCTTTGCGTTGTTAAGACGCACAACCCAGTCGTCAACGTATTGTGCCAGACGGATGTACTCCCGCTCAAAATCCTCCATGCTTTGGAGGAAATGTTCGCTCCTGTTGATGCTGTGCACCACACTTTCAAGGATGGCCCTGCCGCGGAGGTCGGTGCCGAAGCCATCAAGGCTCTTTTCGCTCCGTCTGTTGAACAGCCCTTCCTTGTACTCATAGATTGAGTGGACAAGGTTCTCGTTGCAAGCGTTCAAAGTGATGTAACAACCCTCGTCACCCAGCCGTTTATGCCTCACGGCATATTCCAACGCTAAGTGCTCTATGTGGGCGGCCGACTCTTTCACTGTGAAATTCTCTTGTTCGAGCACTTTATTTATGAACACTCGCCTTGCCGCATACGACACATCTTTCGAGAACGAGAGGTACACATCGACTGTCTGATTGTCACCAACTCCGACGGCATCTCTCAATTCGCCGATTATGCCCGAAAACTTGAAGATGTCAGCCATAGTCTTTTTCATGTTATATATAGTGAACGTGTTTTCATCGTACACTATAAGGGAAAAGACATCTCCGTAATAATGATTCTCACGGTTATGAAAATGAGGCTTGTTGTTCTTGCCGTATATTACTTTGTCATTAACCGTGTCTTCATAAAAGTACAGCCAAAAACGGTCGTCCCGGCTGCGAGGTTTCACGATGCGTGGCACACCATCGGAGCACACGGCCCCGGTGATGTACCATTTATCTACATATAGTGTCAGAACCTTCATCCGTCACATTATTGGTTGAATGCTTTTTGTATCAATGTTTTGTTGAGGAAACAGATGCCCTCTGCTATTATTAGCGGCTGGTGGTACTTGAAGCCGTTGTCCTGGTTCTTGCGCGCTTTCATGTACTCCGTGTCGTATTTCTTTATGTAAGCGGCAATGCTAGCCGGCAAGTCGGCTATGTCGTCGCGAAGGTCTTTGTCGGCCTGCGGATATAGATGCGTCCTGCGGCTTACAAAGTCGATGAAGATGTTCATGAACTTCTCGAAATTCGGCACGCCAGAAAAGTCGAAGTTGCTCATGTCGTTGGCAAAATAATCACCGGTCAACTCCGTTTCGGTGCGTATCTCCTTCGGCGTACCTTCAGAGTCAATATATCTCACATTCTCTTCACCACAGATGTCAGAGTCTGTATGTGCACCTTTTTTCTCAACTTTGGACTCTTCCACCAAACCCTTGGCCACCTCGGCCTTGTTGTCTACCTCGATTTCGCTACGGTATTTAACTTTCATTTCCTTGTCGATGACAAGACCTACACCGGCGTTCAAACATTCTGCATAATATTCCGAAGCAGCACGTCCGCCGGCTGAGTTGCGCAACCAATGGAACAGGCGCCCGCCCTTGCCGAACGACAATATGTCAACACTGTCGATGTCCAAGTTTTCGGCCTTAACGGTGTTTCCTATGAGCATTCCAGAATAAAAGAGAAGCAAGCCTGTGACGTATGCCGGGATGGTGAATACGAACTTGGCATCTTGGTCTATCGAAGTGTAAAACTCCTCATAGTCGTCCGTACTCTTGAGCTGGTCGAAAATGCTGTTCAGGTAATACGGGGCTTTTTTAGGTTCATCGAGCATCTCCTTGATATTGGCGACGTACACGTCGGTCTTCTTGCTCTCATGGAAGTTATAGAGAGCCTCGCGGAACTGTCTCGACTTTATCACGGCGTTGAAGAACACCCCGGCCGCCAGGCGGACAGAGCTTTCCCTGTATAGCGTCGGCTTGTTGCCGTTGTTCACATCGTTGGCAAGAAGCAGTATGTCACTTGTGCTGCCTCCAACGTCGATGCCGAGGAACATTTTGTTGCGCGTCAGGCCGAAGTCTTGTGACAACGCAAAGCTGCACACAGCCTCCGCCTCAGTTGGAATTTCATAGTCATCGGGCATGAATTTACTTGTTCCAACTATAGGTGTTATCTTCCAAGCTTCTTCAAATATTTTCGTCATCTCGGATATGTCGGCTTCCATCATCGAACCGGGATAGCTCCATACAATGCGTACAGGACAGATGTTTTTCTTATAAAGGTATGCGCAGACATTAAGCCACACTGACTTGATGAAAGCCCTTTTCCGCCTTCGGCCACGGTCGTCGTCAAGCCATTTCATGTTGTAATGCAACTTGCCGGCCTGAGTGGTTATCTCATAATCATCCATGTCGCATACACGCACGTTAGGCCTGTTCACCGGCACCCCTCCTACTATTTCGTCGCCTTCCTGACCTGCATCATAATACCTCGGGTCATGCTCATGCAGCCATGACTTCAACTGGCCGTTGGCTGAAGGATAGTTACTGAAGAACAACAGTTCATTGATTTCGGCCACTGAACGAGGATTGGTGTTTTCCTTGCCAACGAGCACCATGCGGTTGTTCTCGAAAGCCACAGGTTCGGCATTCCTGTCCCCATCTTTGAAATACACGCAAGTGTTGTTGCTGCCGAAATCTATGCCAACAACAGCTTTACCGCGAAGGTCTTTATCTGAAAGGTCTTTCACCACCTGCGGACGGAACATCAAGAAGCCTGCATGCACATCCTTGCCCGTATCTTTCACCGTAGCCGACAGCCCGGCCATCGGCACATCGGCCGATATTATGTTATACTTCGGCAGCTCGTCACCTTGTCCAGGCGGATATGTCAGGAGTCTTGTCACTTTCACCTTCTTTTCCTCGTCAGGCTTAAGCTCATAATCCCCAGTAAAGAAATCGCCGTCGATAGTGTGGACAAAATCCCCGTCTTTGCCGGCTGTCTTGAATATCGGGGTAAACCGTTCCTTAGCTTCTGAAGTGAACTCGGAATAGAGGTAATACTTGTTCCATTTATTTGACACGAAGTCAGGCCACATTATTACGTGACCAAGGTCTGTCATCCAGTCGATTTCATACTCGCGCGTGTTCAGTGTCACTGACTGTCCGTCTATTTCCACTACGAGAGTCACGGCCAGCTGTCCCGAGTCAGTAAGCTGGGCGGTAAGTTTTGTGTTGCCTCCATCGATGTATCCGAGAAGGCTTGATAAACTGTTCTTAAATATTTCAACGCCGCGCTCTGACAACGGCAGCGAGAAATAATTTGTGTCACCGTTTTGTATGTCTTTCACCCTGAGCAGAAACACCGACCCGTCGGCGAGCTTCGGGCGTTCGTTGGCTTCCTCTGTCCAACCAATCACATATTTGTCGTCGCTCAAGAGGCTTTGTATGTCGCCTATTTTCTGGTAATCGCCGTCGTTAGAATAAGTGAAAGTGAAGTCAGGCTTCATATAAACGGGCACGTCGCTCTTAAACAACAGCGAGAAGGGATTGGCCAAGTTAGGATACTTGGCTATCGGACCTTTGTCCCTCAACCTGCCTCCGCCGCGCTGCATCAGTATGTTCTCCCAGTCGCGGCTCATTTTCTTGAAACCGCCGATACTGACCGGTCTCTTGTTACCACGCTGTGAGTTTATTTTTTTCTCAAAGGCGTCGATGTTGCAGTTCATGTTCTTCACGAAGAGATAAACCTTTTGCAACTGGTCTGGAGTGAGGAATTTCGTTGGGTCATCGAACTTGCCTTCTCTGTACCATGATATGTCGCTGGCGTCCTGGCCTATATTTGTGTAATCAACGCCGGTGAAAACGCCGGTGAACGGCGAGGTGCCGCCTACGAGGTGGTCGCGGTAATATATAAGATGGATGTATGGCTGGCGGTCAGGGTCGGGGTCGTCCTGGTCGTTCCACAGGTCTTTTTCGTCAAAGAGCATACGCCCGAATGCCGAGGCGATGTCGTAATCGTCTCCCTTGACGTTCATCTTCAACGGATTGGAGAAGCGCACGCGATCGGGGAAGAGGGCTATTACGGCCAAGAGTCCTTTCCACTCGTTGTACAACAGGCCATAAAACTGCCATAATCCGGCTTGGTTGATGTTAGGGTCGGGCGCAGCCAGGGTCTGCATGGCGAATTTGAACAGCTTGGCCCTCGCCCATGGCGTAGGCACTCCTGAAATCAAGGTGCCCAACTTCTCTGCCGTCAGGCCTTCAAGGATTTTCCCCGTCTCTATGCCTTGTATGTATGACACAGCCATGTTAAGGTCGTTCCATACGCCTTTACCACCCGTGGTTATGTCTGTGTAACTTTTTATCAATAATGCTTTTGACATGGCTCTTTCTTTTTGGAAATTAAAGAAGTTAAAGAAGGTTGAACAAATGTTTTTTTACACATACAATTACTCTTACCCCTCTTGCTCCTTCCTTTCTTTTTTATTTAAACTTATATAATTTTGCCAGCGTGTCAAACACCAACTTATAAAGCTGTTCGCCTTTGTTTGTGATGTTTTGCCACGACTTGTTGCTGTCTCTCTCGCTGATGAATTCCTTCTTGAACGAGTTGAACTTCGAGCCGAACAGACCGGTCTTGAACTTGTTATCCTTGCCCGTGCCTTCGTTACGGTATAAAGAGTCGTTCCAATCCATCTTCATCAGTTCCTTGTAAGATGTTGGGTTGAACAGTGAGGTGTTGAACAGGAACTTGTCGTCACTGCCAGCCGAGCGGTACACCTGCTTCAGCCAGCCTTCCTCGAGGCTGCCACCACCTGTCTTCCTTACGAAGAACAGGCGGAAATAGTTTTTCAGGGCTTCCACCTGGTTGACGTCAATGTCCTTAAACTCTTGTATTTCTTTCTGGTTGCCTGAACGTACACTCTCCACGAAATCGTCTTCACCGTTGCAATACAGTGCGAAGACTATCAGCATACCGAACTTCTGGCAGAATTCCTTTTCCCTTTCAGTGCCTACAAAGTCGGCAAAGTCGAGGCGGCCGTCGTCGGCAACGGCGCGGTAGAGATATTCGGTGTTGGTCAGCCGCTTGTTCTCTGCGAGCTTGCTTTCGTCAGCGTTATAGAAGTCAAGGGCGGCCGAGGCGGCAAGAAGTTCTATATAGTGTGAGTCGTTCTTCTGTTCCGAGCCTCCGGTGATAGTCTGTTGCGCGTTGCCTTCTTTACGCGCCATCGGGTTCCATGCCATATTGTCGGTGCCTATCATGTAAAACCTCTGGTAGGTCTGTTTCACGGTTGTGTCGTCGTCGTAAAACATCATGGCCACCTGTGAGTTGAGGGCGAACTTGTCGCTCGTGGCTATCACTTTCTGGTTTTCCAGTTCGGTGGAATTTGGTGTGTTGAAACTGAAGTAAGCCGTTAGCAGCGTTGAGCCGAAATACACGCTTTGCAGCACATTGGCCGCACCGTTGCTCATTATCTCGGCGGCCTTGGCTATGGCTTGCGGTATGATTGGGATTGACGACGCCCCCGTGCCGCCGAACACCGAACCGAGGATGAACACGCGCGGGTTGCCGTTTTGCGAGGCCTTCGTCAGTTCACTGAGAAAGTTTTTCATGTCGTTACCGGCCTGTGACTGCGCCGCCTCGATGATTGAGTGGTACATCATCATCGAGCCGAGATGGGTCTGGGCGCGGTAGCCGTGACGCAGGTTAAAGTCCTCAACCTGTTTTGTCAGCACCAAGTCGGCCAAATCGGCTTCCTCGCGATTGTTGTATTGGGTCGTGTCATAGTCGAACACAGCCTTAAAGCTGCTTTTGTTCTCGTAATCGGGACTGAACTCATAATACTTTATATTGGCTGAGAAGAACGTGTCTTTCAGCGCCGTGCGTGCTGCCTTGTCACGGCCTTTGGCCTCGAGGTAAGCGTCTTTCAGTTCCTTGAGGCGTGAGAAGTTGCCGTTGTTCTTGTCGGTGTCGAGCGCAAGGAGGTGTATTTCAGTGTCGTCGAACATCCCCATCGCACACAAGTGGATGAGCGCCTCTATGCACCTCATCCCTGTGCCGCCTATTCCTAAAACAAAATATTGTCGTGCCATACGCTTGTCATTTTTTTACCTTGCCCAATATAGAGCCGAACTTTGTACGGCGGAACACAAACATCAACGCCACGCCTACCACGACGTAAATGCCGAGGTTTATGAAAAGACACTTGGTGTTGCAGGCCTTGAACATACTCTGGAAGCCGACGTTGCGTATGGTGTCGGTCACTACGAGGTCGTTATACAGCCAGAAGCCGAGCACGGCCACCACGCCTATAATGATGTATGCTATGCGGCGTTTTATATATGAACGGTCGTTGCCGCCTTCCCACGGGAAAAGGTTGGCTACGAGGAAGGCCAAGGCGATGGCCACTATTGACACTATGACAGCGTAAATCATCGTGCTGTCCATCAGTTGTTCTACTTGTTGTAAATTAGTTACAGGTATCATGATTATTGTTTTTTAGTTGATTATCGTTTGTTTGCTTTAACGTAAATTGTGTAAATGGGACTGGTGGCCATCATATCCTTGATTGACGGCTCGGCAAGGCATTGCTTTATGCTCTCGGCCAACGAGACGTTTTTTTGTCCAGGCTGGTCGATGCTGTCGAACGTAAACATCGCCTCATACTGTTTAAAGATGTTTTCGGTGCTTGATATGCAAATGTCAAGCTTGAAATAAGTGCATGGGGCGCCTGTGAGTATCGACGGGTCAAAGTTCTGCGTGTCGAAATGCAGGTCTATCACACCGTGCTTCTTAAATTCGCTTTCGTCTATCTTAACAAAGTTCTTGTATTCAGTCGGTGTTATCTTTCCGCCAACCTTCTGCCCTGCGTTCTTTGCGTTGCAGAAATTTGTGAATTCTTGGCTTATGTCATACGAACGCACCGTCACATCGGTAATACGGTAGCCGCCGAAGCTGTTGCGGTCGATTTTCAGCTTGCCGGTGAATGCCGCCCCGTCAGGCAACGGTTGCCCTGTGCTGTTTGACACGGCATTGACGATGTAAGGCTCAATGGCATCTTCCCAGTCAACCTGCCACTCCTGAGCCTCGAACGTGCCGAAGCCTTTCACCTGTGCGCTAAGCATTTCGTTGGGCGTAGTATGCGTGCTTTCTGCTGCCAATGCCGGGTGACTTGCCGAAAGGTGGAACATCTCCACCTGCGGATAGGCCTCAAGCTTCACTGTCTGGGTTATTTTATCATAGATGTTGCCTTCAAGCCTCGAGTCTGTGAATATTATGTAAAAGCGCTTCTTATTATATATTGCTCCTTTATAAGGTTCTTGATACGGCTCTGAAAAGATGTAAATATCGTGCCCTTTCTTCAGCCATTTGGTAAAGGCGTCTTTAAGGTAAGGGTTGTTGACGTTGCCGAGGGCTATTGACTTCTGGAAATACTCGCCGTCGGTAAGAAGTACCGACTCGTTGCGGCTCTCAGCCATCTTTTCGGCAGCTGTCTTCAGATCAGCGTAGTCATAGTTGGTTATTGACTTCAACAGGCTAAAAACATTGCCTTCTTCTTTAGTTATCTGAGCACCCTTTATTGAATAGTATTCGTCTGCCGCATCAACCCACGATGGTACCAAAGCTTGATAGAACGGCGAGTTCTGTCCGAGCACATTACACGTAGAATAATCCACATAAAGTACAAGTTCGTCATCTATATCCTCACCACCATGTCTAAAATACGTTTCATCAAAATCTTCAATATCTTTAAAATATTCTTCTGTTGATTCTGGTACATATGTATTATATGTATTACCACTAACACATGAAATAAAGGCCACACAGCCCGAAACAGCCAACAAAAGATTCTGCAGTTTTAATTTTGGTTTCATTTTCATAGCCGCAATAAAATAAGTCACCGCCAGCACCCTCAAACGGATAGTTTTTGGTATTAAATTTTTTACGGCACAAAAAAAGCGTGGGTACTTCTGCTATCCGTCCCACGTCTAAAGGCTCTCGCATTGCCCGATATTGAAGAACGGACAACGTTATAGCCCACGCCGATATGAATATACACACTACATTTGTCATGCAAATATAATCCAGCTTACTCTCTGCGAAGCATACAAATGAGTGCGAAATGAATTCACATCCCGGGGCGTTCACGTTGCCTTGCGCTCTGACAATATCGTTTGAATTTGCGAGATTCTTAGACGTCAAAGACAAGACGTTTGCAAACGCCTTTTTTACATGTCGTGTCTCAACCCACCCTAATTACTCCACATATGAAGTTATCGGCGTGTGCTAAAACGGGGGTAAAGTTAAATATTTTTTTTGTAAAGAACAAATAATCTTTAATAATAATTATTATTGTTTTATTCAAAAGTTTTCATGACACATTTTAACCACGCTAAACAACTGTTTGAACAACTTGAATCAATTTATCTTAAAAAGATTTAGAGGAAAGATGGCTTAATGATAAATTGGCTAATTTTGCAACATCGGCTAATAGCCGGGAAACGATGTGAGGAGGCGAACGACAGGAAACGGAATGAAAGAAATTTATTTTTGATGTGACATATGAAAAGGATTTTATTTATAATAACCGCGGCAATAATTCTTATGGCATGCGCCACGACAGACAGGCAACAGAATGACAGGAAGAAACAGGAGAAGGCAGAGATGATAAGCAGGGCGGTGTGCAACCGCGACTTCAAGATAAACGTGCAGACGGCTCACCCTACGAGGGGCATGTCGGTGCAGCTGACGGCAGACTTCGACCTGAGGATTAAAGGCGACAGCGTGGTGTCGTATCTGCCCTACTTCGGCAGGGCTTACAACGTGCCTTACGGAGGCGGAAAGGGGCTCAACTTCAGCGGCGTGACAGAGGACTTCAAGATAACGCAGCCTAAACGCGACAGAAAGCACGTGGAGTTCAGCGTGAAGAACGATGAGGATACATATAAATTCCACATTGATATTTTTGACAACGGCAGTGCGTCGATAAACGTCATGCCGCAGCAACGCGAGATGATATCGTTCAATGGCGAGATTGAACTGCACGAATGACGCCACAACGGCGACCTTGAAAGAAACCATTATGGAGATAGATGCATAGACTAAAATGTAAACATTTCGGACGTCAGCCGAACAATTAACGCTCTCAGAGCAGCGATGCTATTCACAAATACGGGATTTTACATGAAAAACGCCCAAAATAGGGCGTTTATGTTAAGTCTTTATCATTCAACACATTACGCACGCTGAGCAACAAAACAGCAAGAGTTAAAAATATTACTCGCCCACTTACGGTGCGAAAGTGGGCCTTTTACGAAGTGAAAGCAGGCCGTTTTCTATTCAAAAGTCATAGATTAAGACACAAAAAACGCATGTTTTGGCTCGTTTAAAACAGCTAAAAGCAAACGTATGTTAATAAAGAAGACATGCAAGCGCATTAAATTTAACATCCGTTACACATCAGATTTCTAGATTGAAAAATTATTTTGTCCTAAATTTTTACTACCAGCCAAACTATATGTCAAGGAGTCTTACAGTCAAGAAACAACATCCTTAAGCGAAGCAAAAAATACGTTTGATTCTTATGTTGTAAGACCTAAACCAATTATACATATTGTCTTAATTCAGCAAAAATCAAAAAATTAAGATGCATATATAAAAGCTGCAAATCATAATTGGTCTGTGCCTAGTTTCGTTTCTCAATCTTCCATTATTACTTCTAAATAAAAAAGGAACGCGCCGTTGTTGCGCGTTCCTTTTTTAAAGAAAGAGAGTGTTTATTTCTTGGTTACGTTAAGTTTGGCAACCTTACTGCCGGCCTTAACCAGATATATACCTTCGGGGCGGCTGTTCATATCGATACATACAGCATCGGCAGAACGGGCTGTAGCCGTAGCCACTACATGTCCGGCTGAATCATAGACAAATACAGGCATGCCAGCCTCAAGTCCGTAGACATAAATGCTGCTACCGTCTGCTGTGATGCGTATGCCGTCGTTTCCGTCAACGGTCTCTATGCCGCTGGTGAACACGCGCACAATGTTAGAGCCAACCTCGCCATAGCCAGAGTAAACAGCCTTAACCTGATATTCGTTGTATTCTGTAGTCTTGGCCGTGTTGTCGAAATAAGATGTCTCGGCTATCGGAGCAGCAGTAAGCTTGCCTCCGTTGCAGTAGACATTGTATCCCTCGAAGCCGAAGAGTGGCGACGTAGACTCGCTGACAGCCTGGGTGCGCAGTCTGACATCGGCAGACGGAGCCTTTCGTGATGCGACGTTGAAAGCGCCGAAGGCCGGAGCCTGCGCGGCCGAACTGAAGTCGGCATAAGGACGCAGCACTATCGTTATGTTCCAGTTGCCGTCGATATCATTGTCGGTCAGTGTCTCCCATGTAGTTCCGTCAGAAGAGTAGAGGTCACCCTTGCCGACAACGGCAGGTCCCTCATCGTATCCGAGCGGTACAGATATCTCATTGTGCTCAACATAGAGTACCACTCTGAGCGTACGGTCAGGATTAATCTGCAGCGGAGTATTCAGTTTGATATTGTTGAAACTATACTGGCGCAGATTAGTGACATACTGCTGGCGCACGAGATCGGTACCCTCATAAACGAGCAAGAACATCTGGTCGGGAACGTTATTTACATAAACCTCAACCTCTGAAAGCGACAGATGGCCGTAAGACTGCAAATCGTCTGATGTCCACTGTACGCCGGCGAAATATCCACCGCCGCTGGGCAGACCGGCAGCATCGTGTGCCGTACCGCTATGCCATCTGAGGTTGATGCCGTCGCCTATAGCCGGAGCACTCCAGTAAAGCTGCACTCCATCAGAAGTTTTCTCGGCAGAAAGCATGCCCGGAGCCTGATAGTTGTTGCTATAGTCTACAACTGCCGTAACAGGCTCTGACAGCTCGCTCAGACCGGAAGTAACGTAGATAGCGCTCACCTGATAGTTATATGTGCCAGGCAGCAGGTTATGATCAGTGTAGCTTACGGCTGTAACAGGCTCCTCGTTGAGTTTGACACCGTCGCGGTAAACATAGTATCCGTGGATGAGAGCATGGTCTTCTGTATCAACAGAAACTGCGTCAACATACTGAGATGTCTTGCCGGCATCGCTTCGCAGGGCCACGTATGCTACAGATGCAGGCAGCGTAAAGCTGAACTTCTGCCAGTTTTCAGTTGTCGTGACAGTTGACAGCTTCTGGAAGTCGGCCTCCGACGTAGAGCTGCCCGACGATGTATAGACAGATATAGAGCCTACGCCTTTGCTGTCGTTCTCATTGCGTGCCACAAACGAGAACAGATTCTCGGCATTATCAGCCTCACCTACAGGAATTATCAGCAGCGAGCTATTGCCGGCTGCAGCCTCAACAGACTTGTTGCCCTGATAAGCCGTTGCAGATGTCACGGTCCATGCATCATTGCTGTTTATCCAGCCTTCGCGTGCGAATACAGAACCATCGGTCTGTCCTTCAGCGCTCTCATATACAGCGGCATCGAGGGTTGCGGGGTCAACGAACGAGAGGTTAACGTTGTAGCCACACTCAGCCGGCACGGCCTTAATGTCAGAAGGAGGAACACAGTCGCCTGCGTCGACAATAGTAACAGTAGCTGCCTGAGACTTGTCAGACACAGAGCCGTCTATATAAACCGTCTGTACAGCATAGCTATATGTACCGGGGTCGGTTTCCTCGGTTGTATATGAGCGATATTTCAGCGGTTTGTCGTTCACCTTTACATCGTTGCGGTAAACGTTGTAGCCTTCAAGACCGAGTATTGTTCCCGGGTCAAGGAATATGAAGCGCGCGCTGGTTGGTCCCTGCAATGCAAGTGCAAGAATGTTGAGTCCTTCCTTAGTAGTGATGAGCGACATGCCGCCAGCAGCCGTACCCGTCTCCGGACTGAGTTCAGGATAATCCTTAAGGTCGACAGAAGCCATCTTCTTGCCTGTGGTAAGGTCATACATCGACACTACATACGGATTTTCATAACCCTGCTCGAAGGCATAAAGCACGCCGTTATAATAAGCCGTTCCGGCCGCACCAGGATAAGACGGTCCTGTGCCAAGCTTGCTTCCTCGCTTATCTATGTAGATGGATGTCTCCCAGTCGCCAACCTCAAAGCCTCCGCGGCCGTTGTCGAGGTCAGGTATGTAAGCCAGATGGCGTGCTACTTCCGAGATAGAGATAGTGTCTGTTGCCACGCGCTTGTTCATGTCTATCTTATAAATCCAGTTGCCGTTTGTAGAGGCATAGAAGTCCTCGCCGTCGTATGCAAGGTTGCGTATTCCGTTGTCGACACCGTCTATCGAGAATCCTTCAACAAACTCGCCGTCAAGTGTATACTTGTTTACAGCCCCCTTGACGCTGTGCATTGTGGTGTAGATATACTCGCCGTCTGAAGCCACGCCCATCTCACCTGAGATGTAGCCCTTAAACTGGTTGATATACTCAAGACAGCCGTCGTTAGTGTTAACCTTGGTTGTCGTAAGGTCTATCGGGAACGACATGCCACCTTCTACAGGCAAATCCCAGCGCAGACGCACCGTGCGGTTGAGTTCAACGTCAGCGTTGATATTGCCTGGAGCAACAGGAGTGCCAAGGTCTAGTATCTCTGCCGTTACACCTGAGGTGAAGCCAGACACGCCGCCGTCGGCATAAACAGAGCGTACTTTGTAGACATGTTTGCCAGGCTCTGTCACCTCATCATGATAAGTAAGCTCACTTATAGGAGCCGTGGTTATCTGAGCGTCGTCGCGGAACACCTCATAGCCTACAGGTGCGTCTTCTGCATCGTCAGCCGGTGCAAAGTGAGCGGCAATGTTGACGTTACCCGTACCACAACCCATACGTGAGCATGTTGACCACTCTGAGCCGTCGGTTGATATAAGATTACTCTTTCCCTCTACGGCCGTTCCGGCATCCATACCTATAGGCATCATGCCCGCATCGTGTGCCACGATGAACGCAACAATATAGTCGTGTCCGCGCTCAACGGTCAGAGGCTCGCTGAGAGTAACGGTGTTGAACTGTCCGTACTTGATGTCAGAAGACTTTACAGTCTGTGTGCGTACGGCCTCACCGTCCTTGTATATCTTAAGAGAAAGGGCCTGACAAAGCTCCTTAACATAAACGTCAACCTTGTCGAGCTTCATGCCGCGATGCTCAATGAGGTCGTCGCCAGTCCACTTGGCTCCAATCCTGAAGATGCCGCCGTCGACAAGTCCGACGCCCGTGCTGCATGTGCCGTCGTCGTAACGCAGAGTGGCCTCATCCTGACGTGTAAGTCCGGGTTGGGTCCATGCCAGCGACACATTCTTGTTTTCAGACACACTGGCGCTGAGTCCTGTCGGTGCGAAGTAAGGAGCTCCCACGGTCATCTTGTAGACAACAGAGTCAGAATGGTTGGTCTCTACGTCATTATAGATAGCCGTAACAGTGTATTTATATTCGCCACGTATAACGCTTTTGTCAACATAAGCAGTTTCTGCCAATGGTTTCTCGTTAAGGCGCACGCCATCGCGATATACATTGTATCCCGAAGGAGTAGCCTCTGCTTCGCCGCTCTTCCATGCCAGATTGACGTCAATGCCGTTCTCGCTTGATGCCGTAAGCTCTACTGGACGCGGTGTGGCGCAAGGGCCGACAGCCGTATAGCTGACATCTATCTTTCCAGCATCAACGTCTGGCAGAGTGAATATATTGAGATCAGCAGAATAATCCTTGCCCACAACACCCTTTATGGCATTATAAGTAATCTTAACTTCCTGCTTCTCGCCGGCCTTCAGCACTCCAGCCTTTGGCGAATAAGAGAGCCAGTCGCCTGCATCACACAGCTTGTACACATAAATTCGGGCCGGTGACTGCTCCATTATGCCCACCAACGACAATGTTCCGTCAAACAGACTGGTTGTTGTCTCTATTCCGGCACCATATATCATCGGCGTGTACTGATAATCAGGCGTGTCAGAAACCTCGTGCTTAACATCAGTAAGCCTGCGTGTATTAAGGTTATACTGGCGCAGCACGATGCGGTCAACGCCCTGATAAGACATCTCCTCATGTGAGAGCCACAGATAAGGACCGCCGGGAGTTGTATTATCGTAAGCAGAACCGTACACGTCAAGACTCTCTTCGTCAGAAATGTTGCGCATGGCCGAAGTTATCTTGCCTTCACGGTTAATGCGGCATATAGTGTTAGAACCGCCTGCCCAGAACTCATCGCTCCTTGGGTCGTAGGCAATGTGGGTGATGTTTATCTTAGGATCGTCAACAATGGTTATAGTCTTGACAAGCCGTTTGTTGCGCAGGTCGAGCTGATAGATGGCATTAGTGTCATCGCTTCCGTAGAAATAAGTTCCGTCGAACGCCATATCGTCCACCTTATAGTACATGCCCTCAACATCGAACTCTTCAATGAATCTTCCGTTGCGGTCGTACTTATAGAACTTGCCAATGTTATACCATGAAGATGTGTAGAAGTATTCTCCGTCGAAAACGATGGCCGACTGCAAATCGCCCGATGCGCCGAAGCTCTGCTGCAGCTGGAAGCGGCCAGATATGTCGCCAGAACCTATCTCATGGTCAGCCAGCATGCGCCACATAACCTCACCGTCGCCCGTATTTTCAAGCGTCACGGTCTTTTCAATTTTATCTTCAACATTAAGGTCTTCATGCAGCTCAGTCTCACTGACAGAAAGAACCGGAGTAGTTACATTTACGACCTCGTCGTTAGCTGAAGAGTTCTCAACGATCCATTTACCCTTATATAGGTTATGGCCTTCCTCGTCAATGATAATGGTATATGTGTCAGCCTCAATCTTCTCAAAGCTAATCTTGCCGTCAGCACCAGCCTTAGCATTATATCTGCCTCCGCCGTCACCTTCGAGCGAGACGCTGCATCCGGCAAATGGAGTTCCGCCTGCGAGAACTGTCAGGCTGGCTGAAGTCCATTCAGGATTCCATACCTTTATGTCGTCAACATACCAATAGTCGATATAGAAAGCCTCCTCACCATGGGCACGGAAACGTACCTGGAAAAGATTCCCCGTAAGATACGGGCTGAGATCTATCAGCTCCTGGCGCCATGAATATGTACCCTCGTCGCTCAGATAATACTTGCAGCGTGTCCAGTTCTTGCCGTCGCACGACACTTCTACAGAGAGTGTGTCGCCCGTGGTGCTGTTATAGTTGAGCATACGAAGGTCAAAACGCAGCCATGTGTTCTTGACATCTGTTGTATTGAGCTGTCTCGAAATGAGCGACTGTGAATAGTTCTTCAAAGAAGAATACTGATATGCAGCACAAGGATCAACAAGACCATAGGTATAATAATCTACCCTCCACTTACTTGGATTACCGGCATCGTCAGCAGGTGTCGACCACTTGTCGGCATCAAGCACCCACGAACTGAAGTCGTCTTCGAAAGGAAGAAGCCTTATGTCGGGCACTTCCACATTGACAGGCTCTGACATTCCGGTCTCGGTGCCATCTTCATAAACAGCCGTAACGGTATAAGTGTAGTTGCCGTAGTCGGGCACATCGTCAGAATATACCAGACTAACAATAGGTTCAGCATTTACCTTGACAGAATTTCTGTACAAGTTGAATCCAACGAGCGGATTGCTTGCAGCAGCCTTAAGCGGGCGCACGTTGTTAGTGCCGACAAAAATGTCGTCGATAAATAACATGAAAGCCTCATTCGACACACAGTTTATCGTAACATATTTTGCGTCCTTAGGTATCTTATAGCTCATCAGTGTCCATGTGGTAGGCACCTCTACATAGTCGCCATCTGAAACCCATATAAAGTCAGAAGCACGCTTGCCAGTGGTTGAATATCCCACACGGATGCGTTCAAGGCCATAAGTGTCATTATAGCTCTTTGCCCTGAAGCTTATCTGGAAGTCTCTGTCAAAGTTCAGCTCAGGCGATATAATAAAGTCGTTGCTCTGACCCTGAACGGCAAAGTCAACCAGCATCTTGGTACCGGAATATGGCTTTGCATCGGGATCGTCGGCAACAGACGGAGTTGTCTTTGCCACATTCATAACGATGAATGCCATCTTGTTGCCCTGATTAGGAAACGATGTCGCAGCCCATGTATATGTCTGTTCATTGTCCATGTCAAGATACTCCCACCCTACACTGCCGGGAGAGTTGATGACAAAGTCAGGATGGCCTTCAAAGTCATCATAATATCCGTCGGTAGGCTCCGGACTGTTCCACTGCAAAGTAACAGTCTTGTCGTCTACTCCAACCATGTGCAGTCCGTCAGGAACGCCGTCGGCCGTTCCCTGCAACGACATCCGCGTAGGGGCAGCCCAATGCTGTGCTGCCGGAGGCGGAGCTATATGCTTTGGCTTTACTCTTAAGCTGTCGGCAGCTGAGACGCTCAGAGCCGCAGCTGAAGCCAATACTGAAAGAAAATATCCAATATATTTCATCTCAAAACACATTTTATTTAACCATCAATTTGAATGTTTTTTCGTGTTCATTTCCAGACACCTTAACAATTGTCACGCCTTTATAGCCCTGCAGCGCAAACTTGCATGCATCGCCGTCGGCCACACCCGAATAAAGAATCTGTCCCGAAGGTGAAGCACAAGTTATCTTGTCACCGGCATGCAGACCGCCAAGAATCACCATGCCCCTGCCGGCCGTTGCATAGAGGTCGCCGCCTACAGGAACGAACACACCTGTTGCATCATATTTGAAGTAAGCTGGCTCGGAAGAGTCATAAAATAGAGAACCGTCACCTGCAGTTACCGTAATGGCATAAGTCTTGCCTGTGAGGAATTCACCGGCAGAAGTCTCGCCGATAGTCATCGTCGTACCGTCATCAGGTGTCGCTCCTGAAGCAAGCATATCCCATACATAGCCATCGTTATAAGACATTGTGAGGTAGTTGATTGTAGCTGTACGGCCGCCGTAATTGAGCGAGAAGCGCATCTTGCGGTACTTCTTGTCTTTTACATAATTCTCCAACAACACCTCAGAGCCTTCAGTGTCAAGCGAGCTTACCTCCTTAGCCGGACCTACAGTTTCCCACGTCTGTCCGTCTACAGTTCCTTCTATCTTAACTACACTCGTGCCATAAGGACCGCCTGACTTAAGGATAAATTTACAGTCGGTTATTCCTTCAGGATAGTCACGTGTCTCTACAACTCCATTACCATAGAATGAAAGTGTACCGGCTCTTACTTCGACATCGCCCGTAATATCAGCAAAATCGCTCAACGGAACGAACACAGTATTGTTGAACACTTCGTCTGTTACTTCAGCAAAATCAAGATAATATTTTGATGCGTTTTTAACCGGAGTCCAATCAACCTGCAGTGTACTGTTGTCCTTAAGTCCAAAATTGGTAATCTGAGGCTTTCCGAGCTTCTCTGTAAGATAGAATTGCCATAGCCACAGGTTTGTCTGAAGTTTCTTCGATTTGCATACAAAAGCGATATACACTTCTTTGCCTGCATAATCCTTAAGGTCAACCTCTTCAGGAACGGCTTCGACAAAGCTGTCTGCAAAAGAGAAACGCTTGAGCAGATGGAAATCACAGATATCTCTTGACTCAGTCGATACGTATACATCCAAGTCTTCAACAGTGGTTGACTCCATCACACCTCGTATAAAATACAAAGCGCCATTCTCCGGAACCTTCATGCGGCACGAAATAAGCCAGTCGTCAGCATCGTTCCAGTAGTCAAACTGATATACTACGCCTTCTGTCGTCTCATCATAAATCCATGTAGTTCCGTCGCCGTTGTTGTCTACTATATTCCAGCAGTCAAGTTCACCGTTTGTCCATGAAGTAAAATCTCCAATATAAGGAGCCTCCATCACCTTACACTCCGTGGTGACAGGAACAGAAGCACCATATACGACAGAATTGTCTGCCATAACCATATATGCACGCACGTTGTAAAGACTGCCCGGCTCAAGTCCTGTTATCTCTGCGCTGACCTTATCAGCCACAGCGTCAACCTCCACGTGTGTTCCTTCTATTGTAGGTTCGTCTTTCAAAGCCCAGCAGAAACCCATCGACTTAACGTCTTGAAGTTTCTTGACAATTGTAGCCTCTGCCTTCAGTGAGGTGTCACGAATAGACTTAGGCACCTCTGTGCGTATCACAGATATAGGTGTAACTCCACCATTAACTTGGAATGTCACCAGTCCGTCGGACTCGTTTATGTTGGTGACAGATACGTTTACGGGGTCGCCGTTCCAGTTAATGGCCGCAGGCGATGATGTGGGAGAGAACTCCGTATTGCCCGAACGGCCCGGATAAGTGTCGCCGGCACGCGAGTTTGTATCATCTATGCCATCGGCGGCAACAATATACATACATCTGTGCTTGGCATTATTGTTAGGTCCGTTTATCGACCAGTATTTCTCCACCATCTCGTCGGTATAGTCATAATGGTAGATAAGCAGGCCATGGGCCGGGATATACTTGTCCCATCCTGTCTGCTGGCGATTCTCAAGCACAAACCACTCAAAGCCAGTACCGGGAGTTCTGTCGGGCTGGCAGTCGATATATCTTGCCTCATTGTCCGCAACAGTCTTCAGCGTAACGTCCTCAGCGTCTTTCAGTTCAACAGGCGAGCACCATCCCATCTGCATGCGTTCAAAGGCCATGAGGCATGGAGGTGTGCGGCTGTCGTTGTTATAACTTCCTGATGCATAAAGACTATAAGCACCGGGATCTATGCCGTAGCCGTCAGTATAGTCGTCTGTGTCGTACATATCCTTAAGTCCGAGCACATGGCCAAACTCATGAGTAAACGTTCCTATACCATCCATCTTCACTCCGCTTGTTCCGACAAGTTCGGCAGAGCAGCTGTAATTGTTACATGTTATGCCATCTATCTTGAACGCCTGATCTCCAAGAGTCCATGAGTGAGGCCACATATCGTCTGCATTTCCTGTACTTGCCTCGCTGTATCCGGCATAGATAACGTTGACGTTGTCCATATATCCGTCGCCGTCGTTATCAAACTGCGAGAAGTCCATGTCAGGATTGTCGGCCTTGGCCATTGTCAGTGCCTCGACAACCATATCGCGCGGATTTACGTCACCGCCGGCTGATTCGTCATTGGCAGCATAATAAGTCTGCTCATGAGCAAGAGTGTAAGGACCGACGACAACAAAATTAGGGATAAACTGCCCCATGGAGTTGTCTCTATAATAGTCTTTCACGCTTCCGGTACCTCCGTCAACAGAGTAGCCCGGCTCGTTAAGCCATTTTGTAAAATCCTCATTCTTGAAATTCATCGCCTTGTCTTTGAAATTGACAAGGATAACCAGATACTCACTTTCCTTAGTTTCAGCATTACTCTTAACCATACGAGGTGCAGAAACACTACGCGAAAGAATCTGTTCTGGGCGCTTTATATCTTTCTTTCTGAAAGACATAAGCAAATCCATCTGCTTGCGCACCGGAACCAGTTGACCGAGAAACTTCTGTTCGTCGGCCGAACGTTTTCCAACATTACTCACTCGCTGTGAAGTCAACAAGCGCAGCTTGTTTTTCTCATCCAGCCGTTCATACTTGAAAAAGCCATCCTTGTCCTTTCTGATAAGATAGCCGTCTACAGTGGTCGTGTAATGAAAATTCTCGTCTCCATGTATTCTAATAGTCAAAGTAGTGCCATCAGGCTGCACCACGGTAACTGGCCGGGGATTAGACTTGATGCCATAAACATTGACCGAGAAGCCAAGCGCGAGACACAGAATCAGAGCACTGAATTTCTTTGATCTTAACATTGATATTTGTATTAGTTAATGAAAAAAAACGGAAAGGCCTGACTCTTCAGACCTTTTCCGTGTATAATTTTTTGTATCAGTTATTTACAACTACTTTTACTGCCTTGTTATCAACTTTCACTACATACAGTCCCTTTTCAACATTGAATGTTGTCTGCCCCTTAATATAAGCAGAGCTTACCAGCTTGCCGGTCAGGTCGTATACATATACGCTTGCACCTTCTGCTGACGGAGTAACTGATATGCAGCCGGCTCCGGCTGATATTCTCTCAGCTGCCATGCCTGTGCCTGATATACCTGTAGCTATATTAGCAGTTACTGTCACTACAGCACCAATAGGATTCGTCTGCTCCAGCTTCATTATGTATCTGCCAGGAGTTTCAACCTCGTATGAAAGTTCATAAGAACCTATATAGTCAGGCGCAGAACCAGACACGTAGTTAGATGTTGCCAATATGGTGTTCAGGTCATCGCTCTTGTAAACAGACATCATGTAATAGTTAGATGCGTCAGCTGTTATCTTCAACTCACCCTTATCAAGGTCAGCATAATACCATACAGGATTCTGACGTGTTGCACTCTTCAACGTATTCTCACCTATGGTAAGCTCTATCGGATTATCAGAAGTCTCACCCGGCTCAAAGTCGCGCAAGTTGAACATCACCTTTTTGCCTTCCTGTGCAGACAAAGTTACTACCTCAACATAGAAGGCCTCGCCTTCTGACGCAATAAATTCGCCATAGAAGCTTGTTCCTCCACTGCTTGACTTTGTGATGTCTACATAACTGCTGCCTGTTTCACGCCATACACGTACCGTAGGCGACTGATATGAAGCATTGTTCTCATAGTTGATGTCTGAGCTTACCTCAAGCATGCCGTCTGCCGTAGCCACATACTTAAACCATGTTGTCTGAGCTGCAACAGGAACGTCGACTGACATGCCGTCTACTACGATTGCCGTCTCACGCGACTCGCCTTCGGCATATCCAACTTCTTCAAGGTCGAAAGAACATGAGCCTGAAAGACCTGACAACTTGATTATATACTCTGTGCCCTTAACAATCTCTGTCTTTACTGAGAATCCGCTCTGTACAGCAGTGCGATAAGATACGTCTGTGCCTGAAACAATAGGGAACTCGACCTTTATTGTAGGATCAGAAGGGGTTATCACCAGCCATCCATTCATAGTTGCCGTATAGCTGAAATACTTGTCGTTTACGCCATCAAGATTATTGGTACCGACTACAGCTTGAATGGGGTTTGAGTAAACCTCTCCCTCACCGATGTCTTCAACAGCGACATTATATTTAAATCCATTGATATCCTCATCGAGATTCCAGCATATAATATAAGCAGCACCGCCCTTCACCTCAGCTTTCACATCTTTTGTGCCTGACGCCAGCGGCGAATACATGTTAGTCTGTTCATATATTGAAACCTTTGTTTCTGAGCTCAACATCTCGGCATCACTGGTTACCTTCAAGAACTTTGAAGTCTCAGCCTCGCCTGGTATTTCTACTTTATAATAATATGTGCCGTTATAATCTGGAAGTGTATTCTCACCAAGATTTATCGCCATAGGATTGTCAAACGAATCGCCCTCGCCTGCTGCAGCAAAAGTCATGTCGAAATAGTCCGGTGTCGATGTCGTCTCATTCTTCTCTATGCAGATAAGGTAAGTCCTTCCCTGCACAACATTAAAGCGGGCCAGGAAACATCCGTCTACTGTGGCTATCGGCGAGTACATTGAAGACGCATCATACACACTTACCGTTCCGCCATAGAGATACGACTCTGACTTCAGCATGACGAAACCATTTTCCGTTGCCACATAATCATACCAATATTTACCTATTTCTGCCGGCAGTTCATTATCCACAGCCTTGCCTTCAAAAGGATAGTCACTCGAAGATCCTAAAGTAGGATGCGTAATAACAAAGTTACCGATAAGCGGCGATGTGGAAGCCTTAATCTTTATTATATACACCTTTCCGGCTTCTACTTCAGTTTTGCCAACAACCGTACCGCTGACATAGCTCAAACTGACGCTCGTTTCCTCACTGCTGTTTTCCTCGCAGACAGACAGGCCTGACAAAGAGCCTGTAAAGGTCATCTCGAGCACACCTTCTTCTGAGCACTCATATTTTAGGTATGTAACAGAAGAGTATGTTTCTGTACTATAGTTACTTGGAATAAAGAAGTCGCTCTGCCCCGTTACGTCGATAGCTTCCTCCTTGGTCTGTCCACCTTCGACAATAGCATTTTCTGCTTTCATGTCAAACGAAATCTCGCTTCCGCCCCTTGTGTTCAAAATAAGATAAACCGTCTGACCAGCCTTAACAGGAACAATACGGCCTGTTGCAGAGTTTATTCCATAAATCATTTTGTTGTAGGTACCGTCTTCAGACATCACATAACTTAACCCTTCACCTTTGACGGTTGTAAAAGTCAGCAATTGTCCTGACTCAGCCGGTGCTGTATACTTATAATACAAAGTAACATAGCCCGACTGACCTGTCAGATCATAACTGTTTGTTCCAACCTGCAAATCTAATGCCGTAGAGACATCAGTCTGCGCAAACAAACTGCATAAACAAAATTGCAGAAATGTTAAAAGTATTAACTTCTTCATAAGCACTAATTTAATGTTATAATGTTATTGTTTTGCGACAAATGACGTATTATCTTATCAATTTGAGTTTAGATTTACCTTTATCTTATATTTTAACATCTTATAGTGCAAATATCGTAATATTTTTTAATATCAGCAAAAGATTATGTAATAAAATTTAGTTAATATACATTAATATAATTATTATAGATATATTTCGTTATTTTTAATACGAATAATAACTTTTTCAAGTCGATATCATACGATTTAATAGTAATTTCACATAAATAACAAAATAAACACTCGTAAAAATATGTTATAGACAGATACATTATATTAAAAAATACATATAATAAAAATGGCTACCAAGCTTACAGAACGGTAAAATAAACTATATATATTTTCAGGTAGACACCAAGGCAAGAAATCGTTAATTTACAGAAAATATTATATTTTATACAAATCACGATTGCTTAAGAAAGGAGAATACACATCCGCAAAAGGAGCCATGTCATGAATCAAAAGGCCACATTTCAGCATACAAAAGCATATCTTTCATGATACATTTAGGTATATTTTGCAGAACATGGAACAATACATTAAAATAAAAAATTCTAAGTTTTATACATAAAATAATACCACTCATCCAATATCCGTCATTAACCATATTTGAATATTACCTAATCAAGACATTTATGAATAACAATGGTTTGCCAGCTTATACAATTAACAAAAAGCATTATAATCATCTCAGCATAATTTTACGAAAAACTCATCACTCGTCATATCCGAACATAACATATTGTGTTTCATAGATAAGTAATGTGACAAGTTGTGTTTTTAACTCATCACGCAACAAGTAAATCATTATCTTGTTGTCCTTTCCTAAATTTGGTTGACTTCAAATATATGATTCTCTCCATGATATCTGCGTGACGAGTTGACAGCCCAGCTCATCACGTTCTAACTCTCTGTTTGTCAGGACATTACTGTAAATTACAACGTGAAATGAGTTACTAATGAAAAATATTCTTACAGCAGCCCAAAATCTGTGACAGAACACAGGAAAGCCATACATAAGAACATACAAAAAAGGTGGATACACATTAATGCGTATCCACCCTATTTATATTGAATATATGACTTAACGTCTTATTCAGCAAAACACTTATGCAGCCTTAACCTCTGATGTCTTGTTGGCCTTGCGACCTAAAGTGATGTAAGCAATAGGAGCTGCAATGAAGATTGAAGACAGTGTACCGAATACAACACCGAGAATCATCGCGAACGAGAAGCTGCGGATGCTGTCACCTCCAAGGAAGAAGATACAGAGCAATACCAGCAACGTTGTTGAAGACGTGTTGATTGTACGTGCCAATGTCTCGTTCAGAGAGTCGTTGAATATTGTCCAGTAGTCACGCTTCTTGTACAGTCCGAGGTTCTCACGTATACGGTCGAACACAACCACCTTATCGTTGATTGAATAACCGATAACGGTAAGGATAGCTCCGATGAACGTCTGGTCGATTTCGAGAGAGAACGGAACCAGACCCCACAATGCTGAATAGAAGCCGATAACGATTATCGTATCGAGAGCCAGAGCCACTGTTGAACCAACAGAGAAGGCTACATTGTGGAAACGGATGAGGATGTATAAGAAGATGGCTATAAGAGCGAATATGACGCTTATGATAGCTCCGTAAGTGATATCCTTAGCAACTGACGGACCCACCTTGGCACTACTGATAATAGAACCGCCTGCGCGTACATCAGGATTCTTGAACACCTCTACGCTCTTCTGTGTCACCATGCCTGCGCTTGAGAGCGACTTGAACAGGATGTCCTCTACCTCGTTGTCAACTGCCGGATTGTTAGAGTCAATCTTATAGTTAGTTGAAATACGGATGGTTTTGTGGTCTGTACCCAATGCAATTGCGCTCACTGTACTGTTCGGGAATGCCGGACGGAGCACTGCAGTTACCTGCTCAGGCTCTACGGCCTTCTCAAGCTTGATTACATAGTTACGTCCACCTGTGAAGTCGATGCTCTTGCTGAGACCGCGAACTGCGAAGCTGATAGCGAACAGCACAACTGCAATACCTGCTATTGTGAAGGTCTTACGGTACATCGACATAAAGCCGATGTTTGTGCCCTGCAGGAACTTGCGAGATATCTTTGTTGTGAAGTTCTGGTTCAGCCACTTGTCTTTCTTCATCTTGTGCTCATAAACGAGACGTGTAAGATAAACGGCTGTGAAGAATGAGCAGCAGATACCGATTATAAGAGTTGTGGCGAATCCACGGATAGGACCTGTACCGAAGACATAAAGGATGACACCTGTTATGATTGAGGTAAGGTTAGAGTCGAAGATAGCAGAGAAGGCGTTGCCATAGCCGGCCTCGATAGCCTGCTTGAGCTGCTTGCCCTTGCGTAACTCTTCCTTGGTACGTTCATAGATAAGCACGTTAGCGTCGACGGCCATACCCAATGACAGCACGATACCGGCAATACCCGGCATGGTCAGCGCCGCCTGGAAGGAGGTTAGAATACCTAACGTAAAGAAGAGGTTAAGTATAAGTGCCAAGTTGGCCATCATACCCGGAATCAAGTCGTACATGACGATCATGTAGATCATCAGCAATACGAAGGCTACAACGAACGAGATAAGACCCTGCTGGATTGACTGTGCACCGAGTGAAGGTCCTACGACGTCCTCCTGAACGATACGTGCCGGAGCAGGCATACGTCCAGACTTAAGAGTATTGGCAAGGTCCTTGGTATCCTCGATAGTGAAGTTTCCGCTGATAGAAGACTGTCCGCCGGGGATTTCGCCGTTAACTCGAGGTGCGCTGTAAACAGCATCATCGAGCACGATGGCAATAGCCTTACCCACATTAGCCTTTGTAAGGGCTGCCCAGCGGCGTGCACCGTCTGAGTTCATGGTCATGCTTACCTCAGGAGCACCTGTAACGTTGTTAAACTGGTCTGTAGCATCTGTTATCACGTCGCCTTCAAGCGGAGCACGTCCGTTGCTCTGTGTAACCTTTATTGCATAAAGCTCGAACACATTCTTTACAGAAAGTCCGTCAGCAGGCTTAGCACCCCAAAGAAGTTTCAGGTTAGACGGGAGCACCTGCTTGGCAAGTTCAGATGTGATAATCTTGTTGATTGCTGCTGTATCGCGTACGTTAGCATATCCTACAACGCTCAGTGAGCCCTGCGGAGCCAGCTGCAACATAGCCAGCAGAGGATTCTGCTTCTTGGCGAGAGCGAGCTGTGCATCAGTCTCAGTAGCCTTGGCAGCGTTCTTTGCGTCGTTCTTTATCTGGAACTTAGGCTTAGCCTCTGCCTTTGCGGGTTCAGCCTTGGCAGCTGTGCTGTCGCTTACAGCAGTTGTATCAGCGGCAGTAGCAGACGAACCGGCAGCAAGGCGCTGGTTGATCTGAGCCAGATACGGAGTAACCTCTTCGCTGTTGAATGTCTCCCAGAATTCGAGGTTGGCGCTACCCTGAAGAAGTTTACGGATACGCTCAGGCTCGCGGATACCAGGCATTTCTACCATGATACGGCCCTGCTGTCCCTCAAGTTTCTGGATATTGGGCTGAACAACGCCGAACTTGTCGATACGGTTGCGCACTACGTTGTAAGAGTTGTCGATAGCCGACTGAACCTCTTCGCGCAGAGCCTTCTCCACCTCAGCGTCAGAGCTTTGTGTGCTCACCTTGCCCTTAAGCTGCTGTGTGGCAAAAACTTCAGCCAGACGATGTCCGGGCGCATTCTGATGATAATACTTAATGAAAAGAGAGATAAAATCACTCTGACTTGTCTCTTCCTCCTTCTTAGCCTGCTCCATTGATTTAACGTAGGCAGCGTCTGTCTTGTGGTCAGCCAGCACGTCTACAACATCAGGAACAGAAATCTCGAGGATTACGTTCATACCGCCTTTAAGGTCAAGACCCAGACCAATCTGCGTCTCCAAGCACTTCTGGTAAGAATAAATACCCAGATATTTAACAGAATCCTTGTAGTTCTGCTGGTCAATCGGGTCTTTAATCTTTGCTGCCTGACTGTCGTAATAGCTTGTTGCGACAGAGAAAGACAAATAGAAAATGCTTGCAAGCGTCAGTAAGACGGCTGTAACAATTACAATTCCTTTGTTTTGCATTTTGATTATTATTAATTTTTAATGTTTTTTCGAGTTTGATATTAATAGGGCACAAAGATAATTATTTTTTTAAACTTTGAAAAATTTAATGCCTCTTATTATTCATTTTAGCGGTTATTTTTATCCTTTCCACGCTTTTTGAGCCAACAATAAATGGGGTAATGGTCTGAATAGCCGATACTTCGGTCAACTTTGCACTTATAGGGCTGCCACAGCTTTGAGCACATTATGTTGTCTATGCGCACAAAGATGGCGTTGTGGTGATAGGATATGCCCGGACCGTTGCCCGACTCAACATAACAGTCGGTAAGCTCGCGCGCCAGAGTGCGGTGAGTGTACGATATGGGGTTGTCGTTAAAATCGCCGCAAAGAATCACGTTGTCGCCGCTCTTCCTCACATATTCGGCCACGGCCTCAGCCTGCGGCGCACGTATCTTGGCCGACTCTCCCAGCTTTACTGCCAGGCGTTTCGACTCAGCCCTCATCGTGTCGCTGCCCGCCTTGCCCTTAACCATGTCCTTGAAGCCGGCACGGTCGGCAAGCGACAGACCGGAAGTCTCAAAGTGATTATTAATTACCGTAACTATCTCTTCATCTACAACAACTCTAAATGCCGCACTGACATTGTTCTTCGATTCATACTCTATACGTTCACTTGATTTTATTGGATACTTGCTCAGCAACACAAGACAATCTCCACCGTTCTTACTTCTCACCGAGTCAACATAGTTGTATACATCCTTTACGGCATCGCGTAAATTATCAGTTATAACAGCCTCCTGCAGACACACTATATCAGCGTCTGAATTTATTATATATTCAAGTATCGGATTGTCGTGTCCTTTGGGGGCATTGTCGCTGGCAAAATTATGCACATTATACGACATCACCTTTATCGAGCCAGGCGGCACGTCGCGGCTGATGTTAAGCGGCCAGTAAGTACGCACGGAAGAATAGCTGACAACAAAACCAAGCAGGGAAATAAGCATGTACCTCCGCCTGAACACCGCGAAAAAGACTAGAAAGCAGAAATTGATAAATATAAAGCCTGGAAATATCAGTCCGATATTGGCCATTATAGGATGCTCTGTCGGATTGATGCGGTCCGACAGGCCTACCAGAAACATGGTAACAGCCGTTGCCACATTGGCCCCGGCTATTATCTGCAAAGTAAGGTCTTTAATTTTTTTCATTCACAATGAAGCACATCCGTCATGTGCTATTTTCCTCCGTCAAAGAGTTTACGTTTTTCCTCCTCGCTCAGGCTGTCGTATCCGCTTCGTCTAACCTTGTCGAGTATGCGGTCTATCTCGTCCTGTTCAGCCTTCTTGCGGGCGTTGTAGTCCCAGTCTGATTCGTTTCTTGTCCTGTCATATCCTCCGGCATTGTCCGACTTGCGGTGAGAGCGGCGCTCCCAGTTGCTCTTCAGGTTGTCGAAGAACTGCTGTCCCTTCGACCTTCCGAAAGTGCCTCCGCCCGGATTGTTGCGCCAGTATCTTATCAGCAGCCATCCGAAGAGCATACCACCGAGGTGGGCGAAATGAGCCACACTGCTGTTTGACGTGCCGAGAGCCGACAACAGCTCAACAACGATGTAGATGCACACAAACCACTTGGCCTTTATCGGCAGCGGAAGCGGGAATATGAACAGGCGCTCCTCAGGAAACAGCATGCCGAAAGCAAGCAGCACACCGTAAATGGCACCAGACGCGCCTACTGTTGTCCAAAGATTGAGAATAGCCGAGCTGTTATGCGCCACTGCCATTATATCGCCGAAGCCAAAGCCCGGTATCTGGTCGCTGGCAAGCATGTAGAACTCGCCAAACTGTGTTATCAGCTGTATAAGTCCGGCACCGACTCCGCAGACCATATAATAGAAGAGAAACTTCTTAGGTCCCCACACATTCTCAACCACGCAGCCGAACATCCACAGGGCAAACATGTTGAAGAACAGATGCGTGAATCCGGCATGCATGAACATATAAGTGAAGAGCTGATATATCTGGAAATCGCGCGCGAGGAAGAAGTGAAGTCCAAACACGCTGTTCAAGTCAATGCCCTGACGGCCGAACACCCATGTGGCGGCGAACATAAGCACATTGATAATCAGCAAATTCTTTGTAATAGCAGGTATTCTGAACATACTCAAAATAATTTTTCTAGCATAATAAACGTCGGCAAAAATACTAAAAATATCTGTTATATAGCATAAAGCAGGGCATATACCAACTTTTTTTCATTAAATTCTTCACTTTTTTTTATTTTTTGTTTGACAAATAAAATGATTAGGCTATATTTGCGATAAAAATAGGTTGGGATAATTTTATACTCTAATATTTTAATAACAATTTTAATTATGAACAAAACAGAACTTATTGAAAAAATAGCTGCTGGCTCAGGTTTGTCAAAAGCTGATTCAAAGAAAGCACTCGACGCAACCGTTGCAGCCATCAAAGACGCTCTCGTAGCAGGAGATAAAGTTGCACTTGTTGGCTTTGGAACATTCAGCGTTAACGAGCGCCCGGCTCGCGAGGGTATCAATCCTTCTACAAAGGAGAAGATACAGATTGCTGCTAAGAAGGCTGCGAAATTCAAGGCCGGAGCAGAATTAACTGATGCTTTGAACTAATAAAAGCTTCGAAAATACATAAGCCTGTATCCATGCGGATGCAGGCTTTTTGTTTATCCTCACCGGCAGATGTGCTGAAGCATGTCAGCACCGCCATTTATGAGAAAACGGCAAGCAAACATACAGGATTTTCTCTTTAAGCGAGAATATTCAGACCATGTTTTTCACTGGCATTTCAGGCATCTGAAAAGCAGACGGTAAGACTTATACAAAAACTTAAAGATCAACCTTGCGCATGATAAAACAAAGCATCATGCAGCAGCATAATGCCAGACTCAGGCGCATCAATAAAACTATAAAAGAAAGGGAACAGGAAATAAGAAATCTGTGAAAAAAGAATTTGTAAGAATAAGAAATAGAAAAAAGTCCAGTCTAGCTTGTGTCTTGATTTTCAACAGTGTAAATGATCTTTTTTTTAAAAAAACGGGAGGAGACTACGACTTTCACAAGCCCAAATGTCTCCACCCTCCTGCAATCGACTAATTGGATATAATACAAATTGATACACGGTTCATGTCGTTGTCAGCAAACGGCTGGACTTCAGACCCTTTGTAAGAGGTCTTTATCTGCGACGCAGACACACCGCATTGTTCTGTAAGCATCTTCTTAACAGCCTCCGCACGCTCAGAAGACAGGCGGCTGTTTATAGCAGCAGTGCCTGTTCCGGCATCGGCGTAGCCTGTTATTTCGACAATTGCATTTTTATGATTGTTTAAATATTTAGAAAGTTCCACTACCTTTTCGCGCTCTGACTCACGGATAACGCTTGAATTTATCGTGAAGAATACGTCGCGCTTCATACCCTCGTCCTTTACTTCTTCTACAACGGGCTCGCTTACCGGCTTCTCTTCAACAACAGGCTCTACAATAGTCTGCTCTACAGGCTCCGGAGCCGGGGCAGCCTTCTTCTTGTAGGTCTTGCCCAGACGGATTGTAACGCTGGCAAGAGCGTTGAAATACCAGTCGGCATTGCCTGCCTTCTTTGAGTTGTACTTGTCAGAGAGGACGTTTGCGTTACCCTCGATGCCGAGGCTTACGCGGTCGCTAACGCGGAAGTCGAACGACAGACCGCCACGGCCTACGGGACGAACCTTTGTGCCGCTCCACACGTAGCGCATGTCATAGCCTGCGTTGGCCAGTTCGTTGGCCTCATCGTTACCAAAGCCGATGTTTGCACCGCCGCCGATGAAAGCTGTAACACTGAACAGACGCATTGGGTTGTAACCGCAGATGGCATTAGACAGATTGAACATAAAGTCAATGCCGGGGGCTACATAGTTGTACTTATACGTAGTGTTTACGGCCTTGCCGTCCAGCATGTATCCGTTCCAGCCGCCCTTGCTCTGCCAAGCATCTACAGAAAGACGTGTGGCAAACCACGGGGTAAACTGATATCCGGCACCTAACTGAACCGTAGGAGAAAGCAAGTCGCCAAAAGAGGCCTCGCCCAATGTATACTGGGCACCGCCGTGAACGCTTACAAACCAATGCCTGTTGAACTCGTACTCAGGTTCGCTTTCCTGAGCTGACACGGGATTTCCCATAAACAGGAAACCTGCGGCCAATAATAAACTTAAATAACGCATAGCTAATGGTTTTAATTTTTTCAATTGTTCTTATAATTATTCTCTTGAGCCACCTTGGCAATGGTGAGATACCAGTTGCCGCCAACACGTGTCGGATTAACCGAGCATTTTATCGTGTTAGGACGGTTGTCGCCCTTAGGTTTCTCAAAAAACTCGATCGTGTAACGCACCTCGGTGTCGCTGTCGCTATAGAGGAGAAGTTCATCTATCTTGTAAGACAATACCGGGAATGTGGTAAGAGTCTTGCGTATCTCCTTTGAGCGTTCTTCCGAAAGAGGCATCACCTTGTTGTCCTTAACCTCATACAGCTGGCTCATAGCGCCGTCGATGTCGTTGTTCTTCAAAGTTTCCAAGAACTTCTTTGTCATGTCGAGCAGCATCATGGTGTCCTTGCTTGTACGAACCATCTGCTGGTCCATACGTGGATCTGCCGGCAAGATAGTCTCCTTTTTCTTCTTATCGCCACAAGAAGCCACAATAAACAGGGCCAAGGCCATTACGACATATTTAGCTGATTTAATCATAGAAACTTTATTATTTTTAAAAGGAGCGCCCCTCAATTACAAGGAGCGCTCCCGATTGAAGTTTTATTTTCCTTTCAGATTCCTTTTATTCAAAGTCATCTGTAGCATCACTCCTTAACGTCTTTTCACAGATGCAGGCACCTGACCGCGAGGATAAACAGGTATCTTGACATACTCTGTCAGTTTACCGTATGCATATTCTACTGTTACAGGGATGTAAACATAGAACATTTCCTCTACGTTAGAACCACCATTGTTCTTGAAGGTGATGTTGTTGCCGCTCTGGCTCAGTGACAGGTTAACAGCTTTGTTTGTAAGCTCAGAGAGTTTAGCAGCTGTCATAGCATCAGCATAAGACAGGTCGTTGTTTGCAACAACGCTACCACCGTTAACAGCCAGTGTGTACTTAGCCTTGCTCAGATCGAAGAATATAGACTTAACGTCATAGTATTTCCAGAGCTGTACGGCATACTTCTCAAACTCAGTAGGATTACCGATAGCAGTCTGAGCCACTGCGTATCCGCGGAAGTCTGTTATTGAAACAAGCTTGCCAGCGTCAACTGTAGAACCGCTTACGAGACCTTCCTCGAAACCGCCCTTAGATACTGCGTCTACACGGATCGGAGCTATGAGGCATACATCATACTTCTTAACGAGAACCTTGTTGTATCCATTAATCTTAGCCCATACGCTGATACTGATCTTCTTGTCGTGAGTTCTAGCAGGAATACCCTTTTCGTCAGCCTGTGCAAGCGGGTTGATCAGGTTCCAAGCATCCTCTCTGTTTCTCGGAACGAACAGGTAAGGAGTTGCCTCTGTATCAAATGAAGTACCCCAAGACTTGTCACGGCCAGTCCATGTCAGGCGAGCTGAATTCTGAACACCATTCTTCAAGAGATAACCGTTAAAGTTAACCTGATCGATACCAGCCTCATCAAGGTCATTACCATTAACTGTGTAACCGGCGATTGTCTGGTCAGCAGAGAACTGAAGATCCCAAAGACCACATTCTGTCATGTTCTTGATGAAGAAGTTGTTACCTTTACCCCACTCTGATGTATAACCGAATGCACTTGTGAGGTTGTTGCGGTATACTACCTGTGCCTCTGTCTGTGCAGGTGTACCATACTGAACAGGCAGCACGTCATAAGTGTTATACTTCTCGAACCAGTATGTATCGAAGTAACCAGCGATAGCAGGCAGTTCAGGCAGTTTAACAGTGAACTTCCAAGTCATCTTCAGGTCAGGATACTGAGCAGGCATAGAAGATTTGAATGTTATAACCTTCTCAAGTGTTACATAACCCTTCTTCTGATCTATAGTCTTAACGTCGTCAGCATCAATTGTCCATGTAGCAGCAAGAGCATCACCATTCTCGTTAGTAGTGTTCTTGAATACTAAATCGCCATTTGTTGAGTTAGCCGGATCAATTGTTATATCATTGAAAGAATAAACTTTCTCAAATGTAGCCTGATCAAGACCTTCAGCCTGTACCTTTGCATAAACCTTAGTGATCAGCCAATCCCATGTAAGTTCTGCTGTCATTGCATCGCAGCTAAGTGTCTTCTCGTCAACCTTGTCATCAAGAGTTACGTCATCAAGCATTTTCTGAGACCACTTAATCTTCATATAGCGCTCGTCAAGAAGATTATTGTTTACTGTATCGCAAAGCATGATACGAACGATAGGCTCTTTACCTACGCAAGCCATGTTGTTAGTTACGCCGTCAGGAAGTTTTGAAGAAATAACACCCTCTGGAGTTACTGTTGCAAATTGCTGCTGGTCTGTTCCGTTAGGAGCAGCTGTGTTGTAAGTTTTTGAAGGAATAGCAAAACGGAAAGCAATGCCATACTTCTTCAACTCATCTCTTGTAATCTGAGTGTGCTTGTCAGCTCCGTTCAGGTAGCAACCTGTTACGAGCTCAGCAAGATTCTTTGTCTCATTGTAGTAAACCTCTGTAGTAACAAGCTCGTTGTTGTCAACCTTAGAGTTCCAGATGCTTGTGCTGTCAGCATAGTGATGCTGAGCGTCAGAAGCGTTCCAAGCAAGCTTAGCTATTCTCGGTCTGAATGTAGTTTCTACAAGACGAGAGTTCTCAGAATAGATGTCTGTTGTAGTATTATCCTTGTTGAAACGAGGAACCTTCAGAGCAACGATGTAAGTCTTGTTGTTGCCAAGATCAAGAGATCCTGTTGTAGTCTTCTTCAGTTTAACAGTCATAAGACCGTTCTTAAAGCTTTCGATACCGTTGAAAGCAACCGGAGAGTTATCGAGCACGGCTCTTACCTCAGCTGTAGCAGCAACGAAGTCGATATTCTCTGCATCAATATTCTCTTCCTTAACAGAGCTTGGGTTAAGTCTGTAAGTAGCTGTCGTCTGACCGTTGTCAACATAGACAGGTGCAATTTTAAGCTCACCGGTACCGCTTGTTCCAGGAACAACAGGAACATAGCTCAGTACACGGAACTCAACAGCCTCGATACCGCCAACATAGAGATCTGGAACGAGAGAAATGCTGTTCAGCAGTTTCTCAACAAAAACAGTAAGAGTATTGATGTTGTCGTTAAGACCGCCCTCACCGCTGATAAGGTTGTTCAGGTCGTCAATCTGCTTCTGAAGAGCCTTCTCAAGCTCATCAACGCTTGTTACAGTAGCATAGTCAGACAAAGAATTCTGAAGTTCAGAGATAGCCTCCTCTGCTGCAGAAACTCTCTTTTCGATGTTCTCAATGTCATAAGCCTCAAGCTTGTCGGCAAGATCCTTCAGATCATCAGCTGTAGGCAGAGCCTCGATCTGCTCCTTCAGTTTGTCGATCTGTCCCTGATAGTCAGCGTCAGCAATCTGCTGCTTGAAATCCTCAAGAGCCTTCTGCTGAGTTTCGAGATCCTTTGCAACAGCCTCTCTTGCGATAGTAGCGATGTCAAGGCTTTCAAGAGCCTCAACTCTACCCTTCAAGTCATTAACTGTCTTCTGAAGTTCCTTGAAGTCACCTGTCATGGCTGTGATTGTAGCCAAAGCTTCCTCAACGCTCTCAAGTCTTCCGTCAAGACCAGTAACAGCTTCGTTTACAGCATCAATTTTTGCGTTCAAAGCAGCCTCCTTAGCAGCGAGGTCACCTTCCAGAGTAGCAACTCTTGCCTCGAGTGCAGTCACAGTAGCCTGATCAGCTTTCTGACCGATGGCAGCCTGGAGCTGAGCCTTGGCATCAGAGATTTGAGTATTAAACTCGCTTCTTACACTGCTCAACTCGTTTGACAGTGTAGTCTGCAAGTCAGCCAACTGATTCTGTAAAGCAGTGATGTCATCTTTGTTCGCATTGATGTCATCCTCATAGTCTTTACAAGAAACGAACATGCTCATTGAAGCGCATAGGAACGCTACAAGAAGCAAAGAACTGAAAATTTTTCTTTTCATTTGATAAACTAATTTAATTAAAAACTATATATATAATTATTTTTGGATTATCTAAAAACCCGCTCTTTCTTACCAAGAGATAGACATATGCCCTGAAACCTTGCTGTTATCGGGATTTTCAGCTCTTTTTGTCAATAGTTATTGTTATTAATGCTTTTTTCAACGTTTTTGAAAAAAAATCATTAAATCATTTGCAGATATTAGTATTTGTTCGTATATTTGCATCGGAATTCTATCTCTTGGTAAGAGATATACAACGAAAAATCCTTATACCTTATTAATTATATAAGGAAGCATATCCAACTTATTTTCTACATTGTTTTCATGCAGGCATATTATCATGTCTCAGCACGTCATGTAGCTATGGCTGCCGGTAAGGAATACTGATGCTGAAAATTATGAAAAATATGCAAAAGTCTGAATATGATTTAAGGCTTAGAATCAGCAATCCGTACATGAAAATAATGCCACAGCATCTGCCATGCATGATTATATGTGCAGACTCGCCTGAAAAGTCTATTGTTTAAGGATAAAAAACGGCCCACTTTTGCACAAAAAGTGGCCCAGTTACGGAGCAAAAACGGGCCACTAACAGTCTGAAACAAAACAGATATAATTAGCTTAACAAAAAGCAGCGAAACAGACTATAATATCTGTGTCTGAAAGCAAAACAGGATAAAAATGTTACGATTTTCAGCGCATTTTTATAAACTAAATTATTTCATGGCATAGAAATAAAATAAAAAGTGCAGGACATCAAAAATTAATGATGGTATCCTGCACTTTAAAAATCTATATCTCTCGATAAAAAGATATTATTTATTCAACCATTTTTCAAACGAACCGTTATTATACTTTACTATATAAATGCCTTTAGGCAGCTTGTCCATATCGTCCTCCTGACATCTTACGCCATAAATGTCATATACAGCTATAATCTTATGCTTAGGTCCATTTTCGTCTATTTGCTGTACCCCTGAAGTCTGAAGCTGGCTCACAAGGTTGTCAAGACCGACAATTCTACTCTCGATTTTACCATTTATCTCGTCAATCTGAGACTCAAGACTATTACTGCACTCTGTAGGATATGCAGTCTTATGCAAATCCATGCTTTTCTGCAAAGCATCTCCATAAGTTGTATTCAACGCTTCAAGGCCGTTTTTAACATCTTCTGCCAATGTCGGCTTTATCTCTTCCCATTGTTTCTTATATTCCTTTACGAATTTTTCATTTTCAAACAATTTGGGATAATAAAAATAATCCAATTCGTGAAGCTGGCTCCATCTGTCATCGGCATCAGTCTTAAATGAAGAATCAAAATCCCACAACGGGCCCATCATCAATTTTGTTGCCACAGGATTACTCTCATCATAATCGTGTTTGTACATATACATGTTTGTGCCGGCGGCATCATCAGAGTTAAGAATGTCATGAACCAGAATCCATTTTGCAAAAGAAGCCAGGTCGATATATTCATCAACGTCCTTTCCCGAGTACAAAGCATCCTCAAAATCGTTAACGTATGCCTGGATGTTGCCGTTTATGGCGTCATCCACATCTTCAGCGTCAGGATACTTGTATGTCCACCCCATGACAGAGTTCTGATGGTCTGTTTTAAAATACAGGTCTTCGTTCCACCAATAGGCGTCGTTCTCTATAAGATAGCCTGATTTCTTTATATCAACCCTTTTGTCGCCGCGCTCTATGGCATCTGTAAGATAATACATGCCCATATATTTATCATTCATAACAAGATTAACAAAGGTATAGCCAGGAGTCCATTCCATACCTATAGCCTCACTCAGCACGAAGCCCAATACCGTAAGTATATTACTCTCTGCATTTGAGAATGCCGGATTCCATGTGCTTATCTTTAGCAGATTCCAGTCCTTTTCATTATATCCTTCATCTCCACGGCACAGCAGGTCAAACTTCTTCGACAGCTTTATTTTGTATGGTTTCTGTCCGGCAGAAGCACCGGTGCTATTTCCACGGATTTTTATTCTCATGCCTGACTCATCTTTTATATAATCACCCGAGTCATAAAGTGTTTCTCCATCAAGTGTCATCACGAGCCGGCCACATACATAGTCATTGGCTGTTATTCCTGTTCCTACACATCCCTCAGGCGGATAAACCACTTCACATGTCGGGAATTCACCATTCTCTGTAGTTATCGTCAGCAATGGTATTCGAGGCCAATCATTAATTACTGTACTATTTGTGCTGGTAATAGCAAAAAATAAAAACAAAAAAATCCAAAGTCCTTTCTTATTCATAACGTATTATTTAATTTACTCTTAAAAATATGTTGGTATTAATTTTAATCAAGTTTTAGCGTAATTGTGAGGTAACCTTTATAAATATAAATGTCTATACGGCGTACGTGGTAACTTTACACATACGCCGCATAAGACAATAATTATTTATCAAGGCTGCTTGCCGATGTAAGCAAGTATACCGCCGTCAACGTAAAGGATATGACCGTTTACGAAGTCAGAGGCGTCTGATGCAAGGAACACTGCCGGACCCATAAGGTCTTCAGGTGTGCCCCAGCGTGCAGCAGGAGTCTTAGACACGATGAAGCTGTCGAACGGATGACGGCTGCCGTCGGCCTGACGCTCGCGCAGCGGTGCAGTCTGCGGTGTGGCGATGTAGCCCGGACCGATACCGTTGCACTGTATGTTGTGTTCGCCAAACTCTGAGCAGATGTTGCGTGTGAGCATCTTCAGTCCGCCCTTGGCTGCAGCATAGGCAGACACTGTCTCACGACCAAGCTCGCTCATCATTGAGCATACGTTGATAATCTTGCCGTGGCCTTTCTTTATCATGCCAGGAATAACGGCCTTAGATACGATGAAAGGCGCATTGAGGTCGATGTCGACAACCTGACGGAAGTCTTCAACCGACATTTCTGTCATAGGTATGCGCTTGATGATACCGGCGTTGTTTACGAGGATGTCTATTGTGCCGAGTTCTTTCTCTATATCGGCCACCATCTGCTTAACCTCGTCTTCTTTTGTAACGTCGCAGATATATCCTTTGGCGTCGATGCCCTTAGCCTTATAGTCGGCCAGAGCCTGGTCCATGTGGTGCTGTGAGCGGCAGTTGAACGCAATCTTTGCGCCGGCCTGCGCATAAGCCTCAGCAATGGCAAAGCCTATTCCGTAAGCGGCTCCTGTAACCAGTGCCACTTTTCCTTCAAGTGAAAATCTCTTTGAAAATGTATCCATGGGTGTTTATTCTTTTTAGGGAGTTATAGTAGTTAAAGCAGTTACCGCTCACTGTCGTGAGCTTAGGAGTTAAAGTCAAATGTCTTGTTGCTTATTGCCATTCTGTCTGTGTTCAAACTAAACGGCCTATAAGTGCATTTGGCTTTAACTCCTTTAACTACTCTAACTTCTTTAACTACTGAAATATATTTACTTCAAATCCGTAATCTTTGAGAAGTCCTGATCGCCGTAGTCGAGGTTCTCGCCGCCCATACCCCAGATAAAGGTATAGTTGTGAGTGGCAGCGGCGCTGTGGATGCTCCATTCGGGAGACAGAACAGCCTGGTCGCCCTTCATCCAGATGTGGCGTGTCTCGTCTATCTCGCCCATGAAGTGGCATACGGCCTGATCCTCGGGCACCTCAAAGTAGAAGTAAGCCTCCATGCGGCGGCTGTGAACGTGAGCCGGCATAGTGTTCCATACGCTGCCTGTAGCAAGCTCTGTCATACCCATCTGCAGCTGGCATGTGGGCAGAACCTGAGAAACGAGCATCTTGTTGATGTCGCGCTCGTTGCTCATCTCGAGCGAACCCATGTGGGCAACAACGGCATCGGCCTTTGTAACCTTCTTGCAAGGATACTCCTTGTGGGCTGTTGTACTGTTAAAGTAGAACTTAGCCGGCTTCTGTGCGTCCTTGCTGCTGAAGAACACGTCGCGGTCGCCGCGGCCAATATACAGTGCCTCCTTGAATCCAAGAGTGAATGTCTCGTCGCCAACCTTAACGACGCCTTCGCCCTCGCCTACGTTGAAGATACCTATCTCACGGCGTGTTGTAAAGTAGTCGGCCTTCAGCGGGTCGATGGCCTCGAGCTTCAGCTCCTCGTTAACGGGCATTGCACCGCCTACAACCATGCGGTCGTACATTGAGTAAACCATATTTACCTCGTCAGCCGCAAACACTTTCTCGATAAGGAAGTCGCGACGGATTCTCTTGGTGTCATAGTTTTTTGCATCCTCCGGATGCGCTGCATAGCGGATTTCGTAATTTGTTTTCATAAATGTATTTGTTTTTAAACTAATTGTTTTTTGATGAAGACTGCATTCTATACAATGTGAAAGCTGCGCCGCACGCCGGCCTGAAGCTTTCACCACATAATCCGGCCCGCCCCGGCAGGCACTATTCTGAGTCCGACAAAAAAGCCGGTGTGAATGAAGCATACGGGGGCTGCCCTTTAATTGCTTGCAAAGATAACAAAAAAATCGCACCCCTACGTTATGAAAGGTGCGATTATTATATGAATAATATTTAAAAATGTTGTCCAAAGCGGATTCGAACCACTACAAACAGAACCAAAACCTGTTGTGCTACCATTACACCATTGGACAATCACGGGTGCAAAGGTAGTGGTTTTTTACGCCACTACCAAATTTTTTCTTATTTTTTGAATGTAAAAGACCGCAAGTTTTGCATTTTTATTACGCAAAAGCCCTGTCAGACAGCCTTTTGACATTTCAAGAACGCACTGCCGACAAATTATTTCACAGTTATGAGGAAATAGTTCTTCTTGCCACGCTGAACGAGCAGATACTTGCCGTCGATGAGGTCGTCAGAAGTAATCTCACGGTCGAAAGCGGCGAGTTTCTCCTTGTTGAGCGACACGCCTCCGCCCTGAACGAGCTTGCGCATCTCGCCCTTGCTGGCAAACACGGCAGCCTCTGTGGTGAACAGCTCTACAGCCGGCAGGCCTATCTTGTCCTTTGAAACCTCAAACTGGGGCACACCCTCAAAGATGTCGAGGAATGTCTGCTCGTCGAGTTTCAGCAGGCTGTCTTTTGTCGACTTGCCGAACAGTATGTTAGAAGCCTCAACGGCTGCGTCGTAGTCCTCGCGAGAGTGAACCATAACGGTTACTTCTTCAGCCAGGCGGCGCTGCAGCGTGCGGCGTCCCGGATCCTGACGGTGCTCCTCTACGAGGGCGTCGATGGTCTCCTTGTCAAGGCTGGTAAATATCTTGATATAGCGCTCTGCGTCGTCATCGCTAACGTTGAGCCAGAACTGATAGAACTTGTAAGGCGATGTGCGCTTCGGGTCGAGCCAGATGTTTCCGCTCTCTGTCTTGCCGAACTTCTTGCCGTCGGCCTTGGTTATCAGCGGACATGTCAGCGCGTAAGCCTCAGCCTCGCTGCCGAGCGTGCGGCGTATAAGCTCGGTTCCGGTGGTCATGTTGCCCCACTGGTCGTTGCCGCCCATCTGCAGCTTGCAGCCCTTGTGCTGATAGAGATACAGAAAGTCGTAGCCCTGGAGCAGCTGATAGGTGAACTCGGTAAATGACAGGCCGTCGCGTGCCTCGCCGTTAAGGCGCTGCTGAACGCTCTCCTTTGCCATCATGTAGTTTACGGTGATGTGCTTGCCCACCTCACGCGCGAACTGCAGGAAGCCCATGTCCTTCATCCAGTCGTAGTTGTTTACAAGTTCTGCCCTGTTGGGAGCGTCGCTCTCAAAGTCAAGGAACTTGGCGAGCTGCTTCTTTATGCACTCCTGGTTGTGACGCAGGGTCTCCTCGTCGAGCAGATTGCGCTCAAGGCTCTTGCCTGAAGGGTCGCCTATCATACCTGTTGCACCGCCCACGAGTGCCAGCGGTTTGTGTCCGCAGCGCTGCAGGTGACGCAGCATCATCACGCCGCAGAGGTGGCCTATGTGCAGCGAGTCGGCTGTCGGGTCAGTGCCCAGATAAGCAGTAACCTGCTCTTTCTGCAACAGTTCTTCCGTACCCGGCATTATCTGGCTCAGCATGCCACGCCATTTCAATTCTTCTACAAAGTTCTTATTCATCGTATTTTTCTTTATTTTTTGTTCGTTAAACATATAAAAGCCGCACAGGCTTCTTTCAGATGAGCTGCGGCTCAAAGCCTGATGCCGCACGGCACGGCCGCAGGATGCCCCTGCGTAATAATCTCCCGACAGCGGCAGCCTTAAGACTATGGCACGGGGTCGTAGCCGCTTCCGCCCCAAGGGTTGCATCTCAGTATGCGCCATATGGCAAGCGCCAGCCCCTTTATCGGTCCGTGCTTCTTCAAGGCCTGGCGTGCATATTCAGAGCACGTGGGCGTAAACCTGCACGAAGGCGGAGTGAAGGGAGAAATGCAACGCTGATAAAACACGATAGGCAATGACAGCAGCCACACCAATATTCTGGAAATATGGTTAAGAATGCTTCTCATTGCCTCTCTATTTTCTCCGACAGCCGGTGCATAAGGTTTACCACCTTCTTTTCAACCTCGGAGGTTGGCCACAGCTTGTCGTCTATCCAAATCAGAGCAATAAGCAGAGCCGTGCCTTCCTGCTGTTCAAGCTGCTCGTACAGAATGCTTTTGTTAAGCCTGAAAGCCTCGCGCAGCTGCCGCTTCACCCTGTTGCGCTTCACGGCACGCTTGAAGCATTTCTTCGACACGCTCACCAGCACTCTGACGTCAGGCACGCCTGCCTCGGCATCGGTTTTGAGATACACAAGCCTCACAGGGAACGCAGCCATCGAGCGGCTGCCTCCGCGATTGAAGAGCTTGTCTATCTCTGTCTTTCTGCATATCCGCTCTTCTTTCCTGAATGTCAGAACACCGGATGCCGACATAATATTTTATTTGTATCTTTATTTATTCTTCTCCAAAAAGTCTTTCAAGGCGCTTGTCATTGAAGGATGCTCCTTTGTAGGTGCCTCGAATTCCACCTTCAGTCCTGCGTCGTGGGCAGCCTTAGCTGTGGCAGGGCCGAATGTGCCGACTATAACATTATTGTTCTTGCTGTCCTGGAAGGTGCCCTTGAAGGCATTGATTCCCGACGGACTGAAGAAGATGCACATGTCGTAGTCGAATGTCTTTATCTCTTCCTCTGTGAAGTCGTTGCTTACGGTACGGTACATCACACACTCAGTGTGGTTGAGCTTCTTCGAGTCGAGCAGAGTCTTCACGCTGTCGTCGTGAACGTCGCTCATGGGGATGAGATACTTCTCTGTCTTGTGCTTTATCATCGTGGGCAGCAGGTCGTCTATCTTTCCGGTCTTTCCGAAGAACACCTTGCGCTTGCGATACTGCACATATTTCTGGATATACAGAGCTATAGTCTCAGTTACACAGAAATACTTCATCGTCTCAGGTATTTCAAGCCTCATTTCCTTGGCAAGCTTGAAATAGTTGTCGATCGCATGACGCGACGTGAACACAACAGCCGTATAGTTGAGAATACTTATCTTCTGCTGGCGGAAGTCTTTTGAAGAAAGTCCTTCAACCTTTATGAAAGGACGGAACACCAACTCTACTCCGTATTCTTTTTCCATATCAAAATACGGTGACTTCTCGCTACTTGGTCTGGGCTGTGAGATCAATATCTTTCTTACCATCAGTAAATACCCTAAACATTTATTTTTAAATAGTCTACAATCATTACCAGAACACCCCACAATGATAGCAAGGGCATAATTTCAAGGGCACAAAAGTACAAAATTATTTGCAAAAAAAAGGTTTTATGCCCGAAAAACACTACATAACTCTTGTAAAGCAGCAGTAATTTCACTAGAACTATAACAAAAGCGACGTAAAAAACTGCGTTTTGTATAGACAAGTCGAAATAAGACTGAAGCATCACGAGAGGGAAAAGAGCCACGCCTTCAAACGACGTGATGAACAAAAACGACTTGAGCCATCTTGTGCTTTTTTTCTTGCCGAAGAACACGCTGTTGACAAACCAGTAGATCAGCATCTTGAGGGCATAATAGCCAACGAAGACGCCAAAAAAGATGGCCACGAGCTGATATTGCGACGAGAGGATGAACGTGTCGGCAACGCAGTCCTGTGTATAGAGGAACGACACTATCGCAAACAGCAAGCACGTCTGCAGCACGAGGAACGACTGGAAACGCAGCTCGTTGGTAGTCTCCGAAAATTCGGTGGTCAGCGTCCTGGGCTCATAAAAGAAATTCTTGGTCTGCCTGAAAAGGAACCTGCGCGACTTGGAAAATGCTATAAGAGCCAGCACAAAGCATCCCAGAAGCAAGGCAGTGATGGTGTTGTCGCCTCTTATGGTGTAGGGCACAGGGTCGCCGGCCACGCCGTAGCGTCCGCCGTCGAGCTCGGGATGATACATCGAGTCGTTTGAGAAGAAGTTCTGCTTGTAGTATTGCGGCAGGCTGATGTCCTTCGCGCTCTTGCCCTTGTCGTGTCCGGGCAGATGGAGCGTGTCGGGACGCGTGCTCAGATGAGTGTTCTCAACATGGAACACCGACTGTATGGCAGAGTCTTGCTGGGCCGGAGTGGCGTCAGCAGGCAACTGCTGCAACACCTCATACGGGTGTTTCACTTTGGCCGGTGTCTCCGCCTTCAGCGGCTCGGCCGGCACTACTTCTTCATGTACGTTCGTCGAATCAGCCTGAAGCTCTGTCATCTTTTGTTTTCTGCCCTACTTTGTTAGTTTATATATAACAAGAGGATGTGTCAAGACACGGCATGCGCATAGGCGCAACGCCTGTGTGTTCTGACACATCTTCCATGCATATGGACTTTACAGTCCGAATGCTTTCTTTATCTCGTCTACCTTGTCGAGCTTCTCCCATGTGAAGAGTTCCACCTCGATGGTCTTTGTCTCGTGGTAGTGGCTCTCAAAGGTTTTCATCACCTTTTCATACTTGCGGCCCATGTGTCCGTAAGCGGCTGTCTCGCTGTAGATAGGCTGACGCAGCTTGAGGTCGCGCTCGATGGCTCTCGGCCTCAGGTCGAACATCTTCTTGATAACCTCGGCTATCTCGCCGTCCGACTGGCTTACGTGGCTTCTGCCGTAAGTGTTTACATATATGCTGACAGGCTCTGCCTGACCTATGGCGTAGCTTATCTGCACGAGCATCTCGTCGGCAACGCCGGCAGCAACCATATTCTTGGCTATATAGCGTGCGGCATAGGCAGCCGAACGGTCAACCTTGCTCGAGTCTTTGCCCGAGAACGCGCCTCCGCCGTGAGCGCCCTTGCCTCCGTATGTGTCAACGATAATCTTACGGCCTGTAAGACCTGTGTCGCCGTGAGGACCTCCGATAACAAACTTTCCTGTCGGGTTGACAAGATACTTGATGCCGTCGTCAAACAGCGCAAGCACCTTCTCGCTGTGAATCTGCTCCTTGACACGCGGCATGAGGATATTCTTCACGTCTTCCTTTATACGTGCCAGCATGGCATCATCGTCAGAGTCAAACTCGTCGTGCTGTGTAGAAACCACGATGGTGTCTATGCGGCGGGCCTCGCCGTTGTCGTCGTATTCAACCGTAACCTGGCTCTTTGAGTCAGGGCGCAGGTATGTCATCTGCTTGCCTTCCTTGCGTATGTCGGCCAACGTGCGCATTATCATGTGCGCCAGGTCGAGCGACAGCGGCATGTAGTTTTCTGTTTCGTTGCAGGCATATCCGAACATCATGCCTTGGTCGCCGGCACCCTGCTCGCTTTCGTCCTGACGGTCAACGCCGCGCTTGATGTCCTCGCTCTGCTCGTGTATGGCGTTGAGCACACCACAAGAATTCCAGTCGAACTGATATTCCGACTTTGTATATCCTATTCTCTTTATCGTCTTGCGGGCAATGGTCTGCAGGTCGATATACACATCGCTGCGCACCTCGCCGGCAATGACAACCTGTCCTGTGGTCACGAGCGTCTCAACAGCCACGCGGGCCTTGTCGTCGTAAGCCAGGAACTGGTCGAGTATTGCGTCTGAAATCTGATCGGCAACCTTGTCTGGATGCCCTTCTGATACTGATTCTGAAGTGAAGAAATATGCCATTTTATTTACCTTAATTATAAAAGAGTGTGCAAAGTTAAGGCAATTAGTTCTAAACGCAAAATAAAAACAGCCTTTTTAACTGATTTTCAGTGTAAAAGCCACTGCATCAGTATGGTTATGACATATTTTCATAAACAGCGGCTATGCCGTCTACCGACATGTAGCCGAAAGAGAGACGCCTGCCGCCGGCGTTTCAAAAAAAGGAAAAAGAAACAGCCGGCAGACAGGCGCCTATTGACATTATACACGGTCTGTGCCCCGGAAACGAGCCGGCGGAAAAGCCGGAACCGGGGGTACAGACTGTAAGGATGATTTACTTCTTGACAAACTTTCTCACTTCTGACGATGTTCCGTGGTCAATTATCAGGATATAATAACCCGGTGCAACGCCTGAGGTGATGTTCTCCGGGGCGCCGACTCCGCGTGCAACCACCATGCCGCTCGTAGCCGAAACAAGTGTCAGCTTGTCTGCTGGATGAACGGAAGGCACTGTCTCAATGCCCGAAGAGATGTATTCATTGTAGCGCTCCTTAACCTTGTTGGAACTCATTGCACCTTTATATATAGTGAACTCGTCGATTGTGCCCTCAAGGAAGTTGTTAAGGCTCACGTTGACATTGCCCACGGTGAGCGGCTCGTCGTTGTCTGATATGTCGCCTGTGGCATCGGCAGCCTCGGCTATCAGCACTCCGTTGGCATACAGTTTCAGCGTCTTTGTATAGCTGTCGCGCACGCAAACGATGTGAGTCCACTCGCCGTTGAAGTAAGCTGTACCTGCGGCTGAAGCCTCGCTCTTGGTTACATTGTCGTCAACGGCAAACTTCAGCAGTCCGTTCTTATACTCCAGACCAACCCACTTGCCTGTTGCTCCGGCTGCAGCGTTGGCCGTTATGCTGCCTTTATGGAATATGTAAGCGGCATCGTCGGCAGACTTAATCCAGAATTCAACGGTGAAGTCTTCTGTGCCGAGCTGTATCTGGCTGTATGCCATCTGTGTGAAGTAAGACGCTCCGTCGAGCTGTGCGGCGTTGCCCTTGATGCCCTGCACCGATGCCGGCGCGCCAACGGCCTCTGCCATGCCTTCTACGGTGTTTGGAGTAGAGCCCGCACTGATCTCATCGAACGGATAGCATGCCAGCGGCGTCAGCACAATCTTGTCGCGCACGGTTATCGTTCCTTCTATAGTTGCAGTGGTCTCGCCGCCAGTAGTAGACACCTTATATTTATATGTACCTGTGGCCGAAGGCGTTCCGCTTATTGTAAACTGCCTTGAAGAGTTGTCCACCGACATGGTTACGCCGTCGGGCAGTCCCTCTGCAGACACGCCCGAGGCGTTCTTCCACTCATAAACAATGGCCTCGATGGCCTCGCCCTGCTCCACGGTCTGGTTGAGCTGTCCGCTAACCGCACGCAGCGATGCATCGGTAGAGAATCTGTCGGGCAGATAATAGCCAAGGTGAGGCGGCTGGTTGTATGCCACATTCTGCCATGCTATGGCCATTCTATATATGTGGTCCTGCATGAGGCAGGGCACCTTGTATTTAGTTTCTTCCGTCGTGGTGAATATAAGCAGGTCAGAGTTTGTGCTTCCGTCCCACAGTATCACCTCCTCGCGCCAGTCGCCAAGGATGTCGGCCGAAAGACAAGGAGTCTTCTTCGACGTGTTGCACGACTGCGCGTTGCTGTATTGTCCGAGGCTCCATTTTGCGGCATCGCTCGTCAGTGTGGCGTTGCGCTTAACGATATCTGTGCCGTCGAGCAGCTCTTCATAGAGGTCACCGTCCCAGTATATGCGGAAGTTGCACGACGGACGCTTGTCTGCCACCTTGTTACCCTTGCAGTCGTATGTTGCCGTAGCCTTCGAGCCTGACGTGTAGTCGGCTATTGCCCAAGCCTCGCATCCGCGCCACTTCTCACTCACGTCGGCCACTACGCCGCGGCCTATGTCGTTGCCGCTCTGCTTCTGTCCCCAAAGAATCTCGCCCGTCTTGGCGTCGCGGAACTCTGCGTCCCAGGGGAATGCCGCCGATTTCTCCTCATGCACCATCCATATCTCAAGTCCGTCATGGTCGGGGTCGAAGTCGCCAAGATGCAGGGCGTCGCCATGTCCGGCACCGGTACGGTAGAGCACAGAGCCGTCGTGGTCAACACAAGCTGCTCCATACACAATCTCGTCGCAGCCGTCGCCGTCAACATCGCCAACCGTAAGGGCATGAGCACCTTCACCGTAGATGCCTTCGCCGGCAGTTTCCGACTTATGCAGCCAGCGCTGCGTAAGGTTCTTTCCGTCGAAGTCCCATGCACAGAGATACGATGCCGTATAATAGCCGCGGCACATCACCAGGCTAGGCTTCTGTCCGTCGAGATAAGCCACACACGCCAGATAGCGCTCAGAGCGGTTGCCGTAAGAGTCGCCCCACTGTGAGTTAGAGCGCACTGAGCGCAGCGGCACATAGCTAACGGTGGTTATCTCGGCGCCGGTCTGTCCGTTGAACACCGTGAGATACTCAGGACCCGACACTATTATGCCCATGTTCGAGCCGCTGCTTACGCGATAGTCGTCGGTAACCTTGTCGTCGCCCATCAGCACGGCCTTGCCCTGTCCGTCTATGGTTCCGGGGGCTGTCTTGCATGCCACCTCGGCCTTTCCGTCGCCGTCGAGGTCGTAGACCATAAACTGCGTATAGTGAGCGCCGGCGCGTATGTTGCGTCCGAGGTCTATGCGCCACAGCTTCGTGCCATCAATCTTGTATCCGTCGATATACACATTGCCCGTGTAGGCACCTTTCTCCGAGTTGTCCTTCGAGTTGCTCGGGTCCCATTTAACTATTATCTCATACTCTCCGTCGCCGTCAACGTCGCCCACAGAGCAGTCGTTGGGGCTGTATGTGTAGGCCACGCCGTCGGGAGTGGTGCCGCCTGCAGGTCTGTCAAGGTGCACCTTCTTATACACTTCAGGCCATACGGCTGCCTCAGGCGTGGTCTCAACCACCTGTCCGCCGTCAATTGCCTTAACGACATACTTGGCATCGGCCGTTCCCGAAGCGTCAACATAGTTGGTGCTGCCGGTTATCGGCTCTGCGTTAACCTTCACTCCGTCACGATACACGTCGTAGCCCTGACTGCTTTTGTCAGACGTCAGGCATCGCCACGACAGATAGACGCCTGCCTTTGTCTTTACGGCCACGAGTCCGCGTCCGAGCGTCTCGGCCTGCTGAGCCACAGAATGGCACAGAGATGCGGCAAGCATCAAGCATGAAAAAAACAATTTTCTCATAAGATTTAAGTTATTGATTTATTTTAGCAAGAAAAGTTACGTACGCAAAGGTAATCATTATCGCTCAAATAACGAAATTTATCGGCAGGCAATACTGATTTTAGTATGCATAAGCGCGAAATGCGGACAGCCTCCGGCGACAAGCCGGCAACTGCCCGCAAATTTCATTGCCTGTTACTGACAAGGACTTAGTACAAGACTTCTCTATATACTAACTCTCACTAAACGAGGCATAAGCGGCATCTGCCTGCCACAACAAATCACCACTCTACGCCGCCCTCGGCCATCACGCCGTCGGCAAAGGGAGTGTCGTCGGCACCGAAAGAATTGGCTTTATACTGGATGCATATAACAACCATGTCGTCCGCGCCCGTGTTGCGCAGCGCACGCATTCCTGCTGGAGCAACACGCACTACGCTACCCTGAGCCACAGTGAAGGTCTTGCCGTCTACCTGAAACTCGCCCTTGCCGCTCACGATGATATACAGTTCCTCGTGTGTCTTGTGTGCATGAAGGAAGGTGCTGCCCTCGCCCGGAGCAAAGGTCTGTAACGAAATTTCAGAGCCTGTTGCGCCAAGGGCCGTGCCTGCAAATACCTTTCCTTTGAGAACCACACCGCCGCCGAAGTCGATTTCGTGCTCACGCAACTCGTTGAAACTGCCTGTTGTAACTGCGGTGAAATTGTCGCCGCTACCTATAATCTCTAACTTTTTCATCTTATTATGCTTTTATTGTTCACGATGCAAAGTTAGTTTATATCTGCGTATGTATCAAGAGGTTACAAAATCTAAAGCCGGTTACGCGGAGGTTACTAATGCTGAAACCAAGCCATTTACGCCTATCACTTTTACACACTTTAACAACAGCACACACGCATAATGGCTTTCGCCAAGACGCATGGGCACATCACATCTGGGGATGCACGCCGGAAGAAAGACATTTTTATTCAAAATAGAGCCCCGCATATGCGGTTTATTTAAGAACATTGGTTACTTTTGTAAACCGTAATCAATGTTTTTATGATTAAGAACGAACTAAAAGACACATTATACCCCACCTGCCCCATACGCAACATATTGTCGCGCGTAGGCGACAAATGGTCGATGCTTGTGCTGATAACGCTCAACGGGCACGGCGTGATGAGGTTCAACGAACTGCGCCGCAACATTCCGGACATATCGCAGAAGATGCTGTCGGAGGTGCTGAAGGCGCTCGAGGCCGACGACCTTGTGTCGAGAAAGGTGTATGCCGAGGTGCCGCCGCGCGTTGAATACAAGCTCACAGAAAGGGCGCTGACGCTCATTCCGCTCATAGAAGGCCTTATAGACTGGGCTTTAAGCAATATGGACGACATAATGGAGAGCCGCAAACAGTATCTGCTGAAATAGCAGAACCATTAAGTTTCAGTAAACGTTGCGCATGGATGAATATGCCACTGTCTGCCGACAGACAGCAGTCTGACGACAAAGATGCTATCTGTTGACGTATTTCACTGTCTTAACTTCGCCGCCGTCATACTTTATCTTCAATATCAAAATGCCCTTGCCGAAACTCTTCAGGCCGTCCATGCCGTCTGTTTTTCCTAACAATGCACCAGCCGCTGAATAGACGCTGATGTCCGTTATGCGATGGCTTTCAACATCAGTGATACCGGCAGAGCCCTTAGGCGGTATCTCTATCACAGCCGTGTCACGGCCATGAGCATTTTCTGCATACACCTCCACAGAAGCGCCGTCCATAAGGTCGATGTCGGTAAAGGTCATTGTGGCATAATAAGGGGTGTATGACGTGCATGGAAAAATAAAGGATCCCGACTCCTCGCTCAGCATGGCAGATATGTCATTGCTGCCTTCGTAGCGCGCTTCTACGGTTACATCATAATATGAGCCATTGTCCTTGTCAGGCTCAACGCTCACCAGGCCGGCACTAAGTATGCGCGGCTTCATCTCAAGAGTCATTACATATTCCGACTTTACATCCTCTCCTCCTGACTTTCCTTCTAACGTAACCAGAGCGCGTATGTCGCCGTCTATCGTGCGTCCGTATCTGTCTTCATCGCCTTCAGCAACAGCAGGCACGGTGAACTCTTCGTCGGCCGATGTGGCTATGGTTTCATATCCTCCCGACTTCAACGGCAGACGGCACTCCCAACGGCGGTCTGACACGGCATTGTCGCCTGCAATTATATAAAAGGTGTGCGACTTATAGGCCGAAGCTATTCCCGTGTCGTCAATGTCTCTGCCGGCTATTTTCACCTTGGCATCGTCCGCAATGCTCCAACCCGTTGCGCCGAGCAGACTTAGCGTCACGTCATCAACGGGCATGTCTATCTTGCCTTCGCCTTTATAGTACATCAAACTTTCAGCGCTTGTGAGAAATCTCAGCGACCTGTTAACGTCAAAATTCTTCGGCGCATACAGCTTATAACCCTCTTCTGCATTCAACACATAAAGATAGCCAGCTGCCGGACAAACAAAGTTTTCAAGTGACGTATGGTCTGAGACCGGCAAATCTTCCATGCGCGTGCCGTCTTCAGCAAATATCAGTCTGTCAAAGGCAGTCATGCCTCCGCATCCAAACACAATGTTTCCTTCATTGTCATATCTTACGCCCGAGCCGAATCCCAAGGCAGAAGCCATGGCCCTAAGCATGGCATAGGCAAGATTCTTTGAGCCCGCAACAGCGTCACGGCCAGCCCCTACACACCATTGCGTATTGCTGTTAATATGTATCACCGCGTCAGTTTCGGGCACATTGACAAGCCCTTTGCCTGCCAGTTTACGGCACAGCGCAAGCGGATACATCACCTTATCTGCCGACGAAGGCAGCGCCGAATAATTCACTTCGGTCCTGATATCGGCCCCCTGCATGTCGTCATAGCTCACCTGCAACTTCAGCGTATCTCCCGATGCCATATATCCGCTCCAGATGTCTGACGCCATCTTCAATGCGATTTTAAGATTTTCGGGCATTTTCTCACAGCCGTTTGCTGCCATCACCACGCATCCCGACCGCCGGGCAGACAGGCGCAAGCGCTTGGCATCGTCCGACGGGGCAATCGTTACGGCGCCGCAATCGTAGACATCGTCATGCACAAGCGTAACAACATTCTGCGAATGTCCGCACAATGAAACAGCCGAAAACAACGACGCAAGCAGTATTTTTAACAAGGATGATGATGACATAAGCTATATTTTTTAAATTTAACCGACAGCAAATATATTTCTGCATGCTATGAATATAACGGACATATCATGACTTTTATTTCGTGCCTGTTTACTTTTTATCAAAATCACGCCCCACCATGAGTCTATCCGACAAGCATAATCCATTTTGTCTGAAGGCCTCCTACTTGCTGACTGACAGCTGCGATGAACACACATATTTCAGTTATTACACCTCACGACAAGGCCCGGCTTTCTGCATACTGAACGGCACCGCTTTCTAATATGCCGTCTTTTACATTCCAAAAGGGCACAAATTGCACGCTAAAAGGTGGTCTTTTGGAGGCTAAAACATGGCCTTTTGCAACGCATTAATTATCAGCACGTTACGAAGGCAGGCAAGACACGGCATGCCGGAGGCTGAAAACGGGCGCGCCAACGGCCGGACGAGGCACGCTGACGGCAAAACTGACAGCTGGCATGACACGTATAAGGGTACAAACGACACCTCGATATGACAATTTAGACGGTAAAAACATTATACACATTTTTATGTATTAAAAAAGATTAAATCTTTCAAAATAGATTCGCAAATTATACCTTATATTACTAATTTGGCAGTAACTTTGCAGGCATAAAACCGAGAACAAAAATACAACTCTTTTAAAAATAAGGTAATATGAAGATTGAAAAAGTTCATGCAAGAGAAATCCTCGACTCAAGAGGCAATCCTACAGTAGAAGTTGAAGTAACCCTCGAAAACGGCGTAATGGGCCGTGCAGCTGTTCCGTCTGGAGCATCTACAGGTGAGAACGAAGCACTCGAGCTTCGCGACGGCGACAAGAACCGCTACCTGGGCAAAGGCGTACTGAAGGCTGTTGAAAACGTTAACACAATAATAGCACCTGCATTGAAGGGCGACTGCGTATTCAATCAGCGTGCCATCGACTATAAGATGCTGGCTCTCGACGGAACTCCTACAAAGAGCAAGCTCGGCGCAAACGCAATTCTCGGTGTGTCTCTGGCTACAGCACAGGCTGCTGCCAAGGCTCTCAACCTGCCGCTCTACCGCTACATCGGCGGCTGCAACTCTTACACAATGCCGGTTCCTATGATGAACATCATCAACGGTGGTGCTCACTCTGACGCTCCTATCGCATTCCAGGAGTTCATGATCCGTCCGGTTGGCGCTCCTTCTATCAAAGAGTCTATCCGCATGGGTGCTGAGGTGTTCCACGCACTTGCTAAGCTGCTCAAGAAGCGCGGTCTCTCTACAGCAGTAGGTGACGAGGGTGGTTTCGCTCCCGCACTGAACGGTATCGAGGACGCTCTCGACAGCATCTGCCAGGCTATCAAGGACGCAGGCTACGAGCCGGGCAAGGACGTTAAGATCGCTATGGACTGCGCTGCCAGCGAGTTCGCAGTATGCGAGAACGGCGAGTGGTTCTACGACTATCGTCAGCTGAAGGACGGCAAGAAGAAGGATCCTAACGGAAAGAAGCTTACTGCCGAGGAGCAGATCAAGTATCTTGAAGAACTTATCACAAAATATCCTATCGACTCTATCGAGGACGGTCTCGACGAGAACGACTGGGAGAACTGGGTTAAACTTACAGCTGCCATCGGCGACCGCTGCCAGCTCGTTGGTGATGACCTGTTCGTAACTAACGTTAAGTTCCTCGAGAAGGGTATCAAGATGGGTGCTGCTAACTCAATCCTGATCAAGGTTAACCAGATCGGTTCTCTGACTGAGACTCTCGACGCTATCGAGATGGCTCACCGTCACGGCTACACAACAGTTACTTCTCACCGTTCAGGCGAGACAGAGGATACTACTATCGCTGACATCGCTGTTGCTACTAACTCTGGTCAGATCAAGACTGGTTCTATGAGCCGCACAGACCGTATGGCTAAGTACAACCAGCTCATCCGCATCGAGGAAGAGCTTGGCGAAACAGCTAAATATGGCTACACAAAGCTGAAATAATTTTCCATAAGCATATCAGCTGTAAAGGGGATGCATGAGCCACATGCATCTCCTTTCTTTTTATATGGCACACAAAACCGGACGAGGCATATTTATCTACGAATTATAACTTTTTAGCCCATATTTCTCAATAATTCACGTATTTTTCCGATAAAATCTTCGATTTATCAAAAAGTAATGAAAATATATTAATTTATTGCATTGCAGTATAAAATAAATTCATATATTTGCCAAAGAAGAACATTTCCTGCATTCAACGGGATAGTGGCGCTGCTGAATGTAGATCCGAGACAAGATAATTAACCTATTTATTACAAGTCGGAAGCTTATTAACCTGCTGCTTTATTTAAAATCATCACAGCCCTATGAAAAAGAACATTTTACGCGCAATTGTACTTTTTTCAATTGCTTTTGGGTTTTCAGGGACGGAGAAAATCCATGCGCAAAACGGTCAGCCTCACAGTCTTAAGGCCGATGTTACCTTCTCTGACGTAACGCTAAGTTGGAAGAAGCCAACAGACAACATCATTCTGCAGTGGCACGATGACGAGGACTACAATGGCATGGACGGCGTACTGAAAGATCCTGAAGGGTCAATCGAGTTTTATGCCGCAAGTAAGTTCAGCGCATCTGAACTTGCAGCCTATGCCGGACAGACAATTACTGATGTACGTTACTGGGAATATCGCGAAGCGTACAAAGCCTCAGTAGTTATCTTCGAAGACGGTACGCCGGTGTATGAGCAGGCCGCCGACCTCGCAGGATTTGAGAAAAACTCATGGAGGAACGTAAAGTTTGACACGCCATACACCATCCCCGAGGGCAAGGAAGTGCTGATATCAATCAAATATTCATACGGAAGAAACCTCGACATGGTTGCCATCTGCGACCGCGCTCCTACATACGGCAAGGGCAATCTATACTCATACGACGGAGAGACATGGCACAGCGACGGCCCGGGCGACTTCCTCATAACTGCCGTTCTCGCAAACAATTCTACCGGTGAACCTAAGGGATACAACGTTTACCGCGACGGCGAGAAAGTCAACGGCGAGCTTATTGCCGATGCCACAAGCTACACCCTTAATGGCGAAACCGACGGACAACATGAATATCAGGTGTCTGCCGTGTATGACGCCGACGAGAAGATGTCTGCCAAGACTTTGGCCAGCACCTTGTCAGTATACGGCTGCATGCCTCCGGTTCCGTGCATATCAGGCAAGGCAGACAACCTGTCGGGCACGATAACATGGGGCAGTCCGCTAAAGCGCGGTGCCGAAATGACATGGAGCGGCAAAGAAGTATCCAACGGAATAGGCGGAACCTCAAGCACATCGCCTAAGGTATGGATCAAGCATGAGTTCTCGGCTACAGACATGGCGGCATTCCCCGACCATCAGATTACAGCCATAAATGCATACGTCTTCAACGACGGCACGATAAATTCAGTAACCGCCTTCATAATGAAAGACGGCGTCATCGACTATTTCGAAGAGGTCAGCGCCGACATGGTTACAGCCATAAAGACCAACGAATGGAACAAGTTCGCGCTGCAAAAGCCTTACAAGATGGAGATAGGCCACGGCTATGCATTCGGTCTTTACTACACTCACACAGCCAAAGGCCACCCCGTTGGCGTAGACAACACAGAGGCAATAGAGGTGAAGGGCAACAGCTTCTCAACCTCAAGTCCGTCTTCTAAGGGCTTTGCCGAGTCGAGTCCATACTGGAAGACATTGTCTGAAGGCAAGATACCGGGCAACTTCATGCTGTCAGCAGACGTAGAAGCGCTCAGCAGTCAGGCATCAGAGCCACAGAACATCACGGGATATGACATTTACCGCGACGGCGAGTTAGTTGCCGAAAACGTGGCAGGCCCGTCATACACCGACGTCGTTTCTGACCTCGGAACATACCAATATGCCGTTGTAACCAAAGGAGAAGGCGGCAAGAAATCAGACGCAGAGACCGCATATCTCACATACACGCTGCCAGAAGAATACAAGGCTCCGACCATCGTGAACAACAGTCAGGACGGAAAGAACATTAACATAGCATGGAGTTCAAATGCCTATGAGCTGAAACACTACAGCAGAGCAACCTACATTGCAGGCTTTGCAGAGGAAATGCCGCTGCTTTACGGAGCAAGGTTTACGAAAGAAGAACTGGCTGAATATGCCGGATTCAAGTTCCATTCGCTCACATTCGGCCTCGGCGACAACCTCGACGAATTCAAGCTAAAGATTATTGCAGAGGGCGGAGAAGTACTCTATGAGAAGCAGCTAACCAAGAACGACATAACTCCCGGCTATCTCTACACCCTTGACTTCGAGGGAGAAATAGACGTAAAGGTTCCCGAAGGAAAGGACATCTACCTCGCTTATGAGGCCACGTTGCCAGCCAACACCACACCGATACTGCTCGATGCAGGTCCGGAGGCTGAAGGCGGAGCCGTAGTCAACCTTGCGGGAGGCGCAGGCTCATGGCTCAACCTCAGCACGATAGCCTCTGACTATAAGGGCATGAACGTAGTTATCGGCGCGCTGATAATCGACGACAATGCAGCACAAAGCCCGTCGAAGGTCAAGGCAGCAAGGCTTAGCAGCGTCAAGCTCAACGGCAATGACATGGAGAGAGTAATCATAAAGACGAAAGCTACGGCTGATGCTGAGGGCATGGAGTTTGGCATCCGTACGGCAAAAGAACCTGCCAAGGCCGCTGCCGCAAATGCAGACAAGCCCAAGGTGAAGAGCTACCGCATATACAGAAACGGCGACATGCTGCTCGAAACAACAGAGACGAGCTATGCCGAGACACTGACCGAATACGGCATTATCTACTACTACGTAACGTCTGTATACGAAAACGGATGGGAATCGCCTGCAAGCGACCTCATGACATTCAGAAACACCATTGCACAGCGCACCCAGGCACCTTACGACCTGCGCGGAGCAGTAGACGGAAAGAACCTTAACCTGACATGGAAGCCCGTTAGCGAGGCGCCCGTACTTACCTACGAAAACGGCAGCGGAAATTATATGGCATTCGGCATGACCGGCAGCAATGTCGTTGAAGGCTACATGGTGATAAAATTCCCGGCAGCAGAGATGGCCGACAAGGTGGGCCAGGAGATATCACACATTAACTTCAGACTGAACTCTACCGACCTGCAGACCGCGGCAGCTGTGGTTATGTATGGCGACAACGTTGTCTACATGCAGGACATCAACGTATCTACGCTCAATGTAGGAGCCAACACCGTGCGTCTGAACAAGCCTGTAAAGGTCATTGAAGGCAAGGACATCGGCGTGGGCTATCACCTGTCTTACATGTCGGGAGTTAAGCCTCTCGTATGCGACGACGGCCCAACCGTGGCTGACTATTACAGCGACCTCATCTCGGCTTCAGGCACTCCGGGCTACTGGAAGTCGATGAACAAGGACTATAAGTTTAACTACAACTGGGCAATATCAGCCACAATAAAGGCTGCCGACCAGAAGCTTGACACCGAGAAGGCAAGCGCTCCTGAGGCAGACGGAGTTACATATACGGTATACAGAGACGGCATGCCGATACAGACAGGCCTGACAGCCACATCGTTTGTCGTAGAGAATGCAGCCAACGGCATATATACTGTAACGGCAACTACAGGAGAAGACGAGTCGGCAGAGTCGAACTCTGTTGAATACGGAGAGACTACGGGAATAACATCTCTCACCGACGACGGCAGCGACAGCCTGAAGAAAGGCGACATCTACACCGTAGACGGACAAATAGCAGCCCGCAACGGCGACACATCGAAGCTGAAGAAAGGCGTGTATATCATGAACGGAAAGAAGTTTGTCGTTAAATAACAAGACGACATAATGTGCCCGGACCGACACAGGTCTGACGCAACATCAACCTACAACGAGGCATCCCGAATGGTCGGGATGCCTCGTTCCGTTTATCCCAAACAAGTTATTAGTATTCGGTCTGTTTTTTTGCTTTATATTGAACGGATTTCGGTTATATTTCTCGCAGGCATAGCGGACTATGTCAAGAAGAAGCTAACTAAAAGACACCGATAAAAACAAAAAGACAGACTGAAAGCATAAAAGCACAAAATTGATAAAGCTATGTGCGGTCTGATCCCAGATTTGGGATTACAGCCCTCAACCGAACGCAGCGCTGAACGACCTCTCCAACAGTCCCGAGCCGCACATTCATTCAGGCCAGCATGCCCAAACCGCCAATAAATCACTGTCAGACGGAGAGCCGATGCCTGCCATACCGCCGGGCGGTCTGCATGCATACACTGCCCGTGGAGACACGGAGCGGTCAAAAAACTGCGGCTTACATTTGGCTCAGCTGCGGTCTTTACGTATCTTTGCATCATGCTTACAGAGTTTCATCCCATACACACCGATATACCGAAGCCGCAGAAGTTCACCTTCCCTTTCTGCTACGAGCCTCATCCGCTGTGCCTGCTTGCCGCCGGAGAGGTGCAGAGATATATAGCAGGAGTGGACAAATGGCGTGACGAACTGCAGCACGGCAAGATGTTCGGGGTGCTTGTCGCTGAGGACGAAGAAGGCCGACTGGGCTTCACGGCGGCATTCTCAGGACTGCTCGACGGCAGCAACGACCATCCTTATTTTGTGCCGCCGGTGTTCGATGCCACGCCGGTTGACGGATATTTCAAGACCAACGAGGCACGTATTTCGGCCATAAACCGCACGATTGACGGCATTGAGAAGGGCGAAAGCTATCTTAACGCCCTGCATGAACTTGAGAGTTGCAAGACCGAAACAGCCGCTAAGGAGGAACAATACCGGCTGAAGATAAAGGAGGCAAAGGCGGCACGCGACGCAAAAAGGCAGAGCGGCGCGCCCATAACGCCCGAAGAGGAGGAACGGATGCTGAACGAAAGCCGCTTTATGAAGGCTGAACTGCACCGCATGAAGAAGCGGAACAAAGAGCAAATGGCCGAATGTGAGGCACGGCTAAAGCCGTTTCAGGACGAGATAAGGCAACTGAAAGCTAAGCGTAAGGCAATGTCAGACAGTCTGCAACACTGGCTCTTTGAACAATACAACATGCTCAATGCACGCGGAGAGCGGCGCGGACTATGCTCAATATTTGCCGACACGCCTCAGCACGTGCCGCCCGCAGGAGCCGGCGACTGCTGCGCTCCAAAGCTGCTTCAGCATGCCTATCTAAACCACCTGCACCCGGTGTGCATGGCGGAGTTTTGGTGGGGCGACTCGCCAAAGAGCGAAATACGCCACCATCTGCACTATTATCCTGCCTGCCGAGGCAAATGTCTGCCCATATTAACGCATATGCTGCAGGGCCTCGACGTTGATCCCGACCCGCGACAGGCGCCCGAACAGCGGCAGCCCGAGATTGTTTATGAAGATGAATGGCTCATCGTGGCATGCAAACCTGCCGGAATGCTGTCTGTCAGAGGCAAGTCTGACCGCCAGTCGGCAGCATCGCTGATAGCCCAAAACTATGCCGAAGGCTACGAGCCTGTGCCCGTTCACCGCCTCGACATGGACACATCGGGACTGATAATACTTGCCAAGACGCCCGAGGCATACAAGAACCTGCAGGAGCAGTTCTGCCAAAGAAGCATCAGCAAGCGCTATGTGGCACTGCTCGACGGCACACCCAAGGCGCCAACAAGCGGCAGGATAAGTCTGCCACTCATCGCCGACCCGCTTAACCGCCCGTATCAGAAGGTGGACACCGACAACGGAAAGGCTGCCGTAACCGACTATAAGATTATCGGACAGGCAGCAGGACGCACGCTGATAGAGCTGTTTCCGCACACCGGACGCACCCACCAGCTGCGCGTTCACTGCGCACACAGGCTCGGACTTGGCACACCGATAGCAGGCGACAGCCTCTACGGCCACCCTGCCGACCGCCTGTATCTGCATGCCGAGGCAATAACCTTCCACCATCCTGCCACTGGCAAAGAAATGACATTTGAACGCACTGCCGGTTTCAGACGGTCAATAATGCCGCAGGACTGATAAAGACGGCATACAGGCGTAATAAATCCGAACACAGGGAAAATAAAGACATAAAGGAGATACATTATGGAAGACAAAATGAAATGGAAGACGCTGAAAAGCGAATATCTTATACAAAGGCCGTGGCTGACGGCTCGCCGCGACACCGTGGAACTGCCCAACGGCGTCGTTAACGATGAATACTACGTGCTGGAATACCCCACATGGATCAACGTGATAGCGCTGACAACCGACGGCAACATGGTGATGATAAGACAATATCGCCACGGAATAGACCAGACTTGCTTCGAGATTGTTGCCGGCGTGTGCGAGAAGGGCGAAGACCCTGAGGCCGCCGCGCGCCGCGAACTGCTAGAAGAGACGGGCTATGCCGGAGGAGAATGGCACGAACTGATGGCCGTATCGGGCAACACAAGCACCACCAACAACATAACCCACTGCTTTGTGGCTACGGGCGTTGAGAAGGTTGGCAGTCAGCATCTCGACCGCACGGAGGACATTGAGGTGCATGTTATGACCAAGGACGAGGTGATGCAGCTGCTCGTGAACGACGAAATAAAACAGAGTCTGATGGCTGCGCCGCTGTGGAAATACTTCTATCAGCTAAACATCCGTTAACATTGAACCGACAGACGTTAACATTTCGACATGCGTCAGAAGTGCGCCTTTTAGAAAAGACAAATGTCTTCAGAATGTGCGAATATGCTTATTGAACACTGACAGGAGGTCTATTCTGCACAATTTTACACTGAAATACAGGTGATAAAACAGTGAAACAAGTTGCAAAAAGCAGCCTTTCACCATACGAAACACGGCCTTTTACACTGCAAGAGACGGCCTTTTGCAATGTAAAAGGCCATGTTTTATAATATAGTTTATGGCCATTCAATACACATAAAGCGATAACATATTGACTGACAATACATTACGCAAATTATAAGAAAACGCCGATTTTCCAGCCGAAAACCTGTAAAAAAGATTTCACAAGCCGTTTTCCGCCCTTTTATGTTAAACAGAATGTGCCGCACTTAACGGTTGTTAACCATTAAATGCGGCACACTCTATATTTGTTCTTCATTCAGACTGACAAACCGAACGGCAGCAACAAGCCACATTAAACCATGCCGACAGCATGTCATTGCCATCGTTTTTCCGCCACAGACATAACGTTATCAGAAGCTGTAGCTAAGTCCCATCCTCACCTCGAAGGTTTCCGAGCGCACGTTGTCGTGGTATTTATATCTCGTTTCGCGCATATAATACGATGCAAACAGGTCGAGACTCCAGTTCTTTCTGAGATAAACCTGCAGGCGCGGATTAATCACCAGCAGCGCCGCACTGCTCTTATCGCCCTGCGCGTTGAGGTGCAGCGGGTCGGTGTTCTCGAGGTCCTTGCCCTCATATCCCACCCATGTGTATATGCTGTAGAAGTCGGCGTTGAGCGTAAACTTGCCGAAGCGCGGAAACTCAAGCACGGTCTGTGCCTTCGCGCTGAATCCGCTGCCCATGTTATAGTCGCGGTCTATCACGTTATAATAGTCGCTCAGCGAGCCTCCGAGCAGTATGGCGTCGAGAAAGAGACGCTGCTCCATGCGCCCTACGTTGCCAACTTTAGGAAAGCGGTAGATAAGACCGGGACCGAAGCTGGCAGCCTCTGATATGCGGTAAGGCACACGCGACGTGCCTTCCTTGACGGCTTCAGAGTCGTAATAGTTGAAATGCTGGAACAGACCGAACACCGCCGTCATCTCCTCTTCGTCGTAGAAGTTTACGCCCCACAGCTTTCCTAACAGATGAACGCTGCTTATAAGCGGCTGATTGCCGCTTAGTCCGAAGGTTACGTTGGCCGTAAAATAGTCGTAAGGCTTGCTCTCCTCTCCGTTGAATGCGTCGCCGTAGCGCAGCCACAGGTCAAGATACGGATTGTGCTCGCCCCTGAACAGTCCGCCCTCATCGGCAAGATAGCGGTCGCCGACAGACACGGTGAAGGCCACAGGTATGCGGCTGTAGTCGTGATATTTGTAATAATCATGGCGCACACGCCACGCATCGCCGCTCAATATGCGGTTGAACGCACGGATGGGGCACACCAGCGCACCGGCAAACTCACGCAGAAAGCGGCGCATGCCACGCTCGCGGTCGTCGTAAATGAGGTTAGACACGCGGTGGGTTACCTCGCCTATGCATATTCCGCCAATAGTTGTTGCCATGAGGTCGTTTATTGCAGGCGGCTCAATCTCGCACGCCAGCTCCCACATCAGACTGCCTCCAAGGGCATAAGGAGCCGACTCCCAGAAGCTAAGGCCGTTGCTTCGGGCGGCGTTGAAATATAGTCCGCCGTGGTAAGGATGGGCAAACAGGTTGGTTGAAAACTGGTCGTTGTCCCACACAAAGCCCGTCTTGAAGTTCTCCTTTATGCTGCTCAGATTAACTTTGGCAAAGTCTTCGCACAGCACAAAGCGGTCGAAGCAGTTCACGAGCACGTTGATTCCGACAGCCTCGGCAGCCGCCTTCCAGGGCCGTTTCTTCATATTCTCAGGGTTGTCGAAGGCATATATCGACACCGAATCAGTTACGCCTGCCTCCGTTTCGTCATCATCAGCCCTGCCCTTCAGTCCGCCGCGGTTGTAGGCAAAGGTCAGTCCGGCCTCAACTATGGCTCTGTTGCGGTATTTCCGGTTATGCTCATAATATCTCGTAAAGCCATATCCGGCAGACGCAAACAGCCCGATGTTGTCGTTGAGCCTGTAGTCTACGTTGGCGCGCAGCTGCAGTGAGTATAGGCGTTCGGGCTTGTCGGCCGAATTGTGCTGAAAGGTCTCTATGTGAAAGAAGCCCGCATCGGCGCTAATCGACCACCGGCGGCCGAGGTTGAAATACTGTCCAAGACGATAATAGAGCGCGCCCGAAAACTTCTCGTCGAGCCCCATGTAATGCGTTCCGGCACCAACTATGCTGTAAGTGCTGCGGTTGCGGAACCTGAATGCGGCGTTAATCTTGCTGCTGTTGCCGCCAAAGAACATGAAGTCTACCTTCGTCTTGGGGTTGATGTTCACCAGTCCTATCTTGTGCGCCACTGTGTCGCGGCTGTAGTTTACCAGTCCGAGCTGCACGCCGTGCGGATGTTCCATGCATACATTGGCCAGTCCTATCTGCCATCCACGCAGCGTGTCGGCATAGTTATACGTGCCGAGCTGTGCGCCGCGCATCACCTTCGAACTGATGTTGGCCAGCACGGATAGCTGCATTCCGCCGCCCACTCCGCGCGATATGTTGGTGACTCCGCCAAGCTGAAGGCCCCTGAAGGGCGACAGACTGACGTTGCTGAACGCCGAAAGCTGCACGCCGCACATGTTCATCGCCACGCCCGACAGGCCCGAGAGCTGCACTCCGTGCATCTCTCTGCCGGCAAACGACGTCATGGCATTGAGCTGGAAGCCGTGCAGACGGGCGGCTCCGCCGAGCAGACCGACGTTAAGATACGACGTGCGCACCGCGCTGCTGTCGGTGCGTCCTATGGTCAGCGCCAGGTCGTGGCGTCTGTATTTGAGCGAGTCTTGGGCATAAACGCCGGCGCATGTTGCCAAAGACAGCAACACGGGCAACAGCCTCATGGCACGGCGGAAACGGTAACCGGGTGTGTGCATAAACATTTGTGAAATTCTACACAAAGGTAAACATTTGGCATAACAATATGCGATAAGGAGGCGAAAAACTGCTGAAAAAGTAATAAATATAACAAATTCAGTAAATCGTACACACGCTGTTATGCCGATAAGAAGTATCTTTGCATTAGCATCGGCGAGCAGCAGGCAACACGGCATAAGCCCCTATGCGCCGCAGCCGGCTGAAGTTCAACAAGAAAGAATAAACTATTTGAGCATGGAAAACCTGATAAAATTCAACTCCATCGACGAATACAACAAGGCGATGGGCTTTGAGACGAAGCATCCGCTCGTGGCAGTGGTAGACCTGAAGAAGGCCGACAAGAAGGCATTTCCGCAGGAGGTGTCTTACTATTACGGCGTTTACGCCCTGTTCCTGAAGCAGACTTACTGCGGCGACATAACCTACGGCCGCATGCCCTACGACTATCAGGAGGGCACGGTTACGAGCTTTGCGCCCGGACAGGTTGTACATGTAAAGCACAGACCCGACTATGAGCCCAACGCTCTCGGCCTGCTCTTTCACCCCGACCTCATACGCGGCACGTCACTTGGACAGGAGATAAAGCAGTATTCGTTCTTCTCTTATTCGTCAACCGAGGCGCTCCATCTGTCGGAACAGGAGAAGATGATATACAAGGACTGTCTCGAGAAAATCAAGATTGAGACCGAACGCCCGATAGACAACCACAGCAAGAAGCTGATATGCCGCAACATCGAACTGCTGCTCGACTACTGCATGAGGTTCTACGAGCGCCAGTTTATCACCCGTAAGGTGGTTAACCGCGACATTCTGACCAAGTTTGAGAACGAGCTCGACGGCTATTTCGAGGGCGATACGGCCGCAGTGAACGGTCTGCCTACGGTGAAATATTTTGCCGAAAAGTGTTTCCTGTCGCCCAACTACTTCGGCGACCTCATCAAGCGCGAGACGGGACGCACGCCGCAGGAGTATATACAGAACAAGATTATGGACCTGGCAAAGGACGAACTGCTGGGTACAAGAAAGACAATCAACGAGATAAGCTACGGTCTGGGGTTCCAGTATTCGCAGCACTTTAACCGCTACTTCAAGCGCAACACGGGCATGACGCCGAGCGAATACCGCAAGGCTTCGGTGTAGGACGATGACGGCTAACGCTGAAAAGACAAGATGACGAGAGACACAATGCGCCATATCTGCGACACGACAAACTATGTGTGCGAGTGCAACCGCGCCTTCGACAAGGAGACAAGGCATCCGCAGGTGAGCCTGATAGACATGTCGGGCAAGAGCAGCTGCCGCAACATGGCCACCGACTGCTATGCGGTGAAGGTGGTGAGCGACGGATGCACCGCCGGAAAATGCGGACAGCACTACTACGACTTCTCCGAAGCCACCATGACGTTTGCCACGCCTGCAAGCGAGATAGACCTCAGACAGTGCGGCGGAAGGATGCTGATATTTCATCCCGACATAATAAGATGCACGCCGCTGGGCATGAGGATAAAGGACTTCTCGTTCTTTAAATACCACACGGACGAGGCGCTCCATCTGTCGTGCTGCGAACTGAAGGTGATAGGCAGATGTCTCGACGGCATCGACTGCGAGCTGAAATGGGGCGTAGACGAATACAGCAAGGCTATAATAAGCAACTGCATCGAACTGCTGCTCAACTATTGTCAGAGGTTCTACACACGCCAGTTTATCACCCGCCACGAGGCCAACACGGCTGCAATAAAGACCGTTAACGGCATAATAGACGGCTTTCTGCGCTCGGGCAAGGCCGCCACGCAGAGCATGCTGACGGCATGCCGGATAGCGCCCGAACTGAAAATGTCGGCCGAATATCTCAACGACATGATGAAGCACGAGACGGGAAAGAGCGTGAGCGAATACATACAGCTGAGGCGGATACTGATGGCAAAGGAACTGCTGCTGTCTACCGACATGACGGCAGGCGACATAGCGTCGACGCTTGGCTTCTGTGCCGAGAGCTGCTTCAACACGGTTTTCAAGAAGATTACAGGCTGCACGCCCCATGAATACCGCAACGGCTGACGGCGGACAGTAAACATTTGGGTGCCGCAATGCACCCAAATACCCCAATAACCAACATCCCCATAACTCCAAATCATTAGTTCACATGGTCGCATAAGTCCCATCCCTCTCATCAATTCCCCCTCACCAAAGCCTCAACAAAAATGCTGATTAGCCTTGATTTATTTTGCCGTTAAGGCTGTTTGCATTACCTTTGCACAAAAACTAATATACTACAACCAATGAAAAGAATTGTTTTTACGCTTATCTTTGCCGTTGCCGCATGGCTATATGCCGCAGCCGAAAACTATCCTTACCGCTCTGACTATCTGTGGCTTACCGTGCCCGACCATGCCGACTGGCTCTATCAGACGGGCGAAAAGGCTAAGGTTGAGGTTCATCTGTATAAATACGGCATACCGAGAGACTGCAAGGTGAACTACGAAATAGCCGACGACATGCTGGAGGCTGACAAGGAAGGCTCTGTGAAACTCAACGGCGGAAGGGCCACGATTGACATGGGAACGAGAAAGACTCCGGGCTTCCGCGACCTCAGACTGAAAGCCACGGTTGACGGCAAGACCTACGAACATCACATAAAAGTGGGATTCTCGGTGGACAAAATCAAGCCTTACACCAAGGAGCCTGCCGACTTTATGGACTTCTGGAACAAGAACATTGAGGACATGAGGGCCGTTCCGCTGAAATATACAAAGGAAAGAGCCGACGAATATTGCACCGACAAGATTGACTGTTACCTCGTGAAACTGACGCTCAACAAGCAGAAACAGGCCGTATATGCATATCTCTTTTATCCCAAAAACGCCGCAAAGGGCAGCTGTCCGGTGGTGCTTTGCCCTCCGGGAGCAGGCATAAAGACCATAAAGGAGCCGCTGCGCCACAAGTATTATGCCGAGAACGGATGTATAAGAATGGAGATGGAGATTCACGGACTCGACCCGAGAATGAGCCAGGAGATGTTCAACGACATATCTAAAGCATTCAACGGCAAGGAGAACGGCTATCTTGCCAACGGCATAGACAACCGCGACCGCTACTACATGAAGCGCGTCTATCTGGCTCTTGTGCGCTGCATCGACCTGCTGACGCAGCTGCCTGAATGGGACGGACGCAACGTAATCGTGCAGGGAGGCAGTCAGGGCGGAGCGCTTGCACTGGTGGCTGCCGGACTCGACAGCCGCGTGACGCAGTGCATCGTCAATCATCCCGCACTGAGCGACATGGCGGCATACAGCGCCGGACTTACCGGCGGATATCCTCACTTCAACCGCATTGAGGGCATGCTCACCGAGAACAACATGAAGACCATGGCTTATTATGACGTCGTAAACTTTGCGCGCCACGTGAAAGCCGACACTTATATGACATGGGGATATAACGACAACACTTGTCCGCCGACAACAAGCTATGCCGTATGGAACACTCTAAGCTGTCCGAAAGAGGCTCTGCTGACGCCCATCAACGAGCATTGGACATCTGACGACACTGAATACGGACAGATGGAATGGATGCTGAAACATCTTAAATGATGCTTTATGCATGGCGAAATAAAAGCCGGCCACATCACAAAACGCAAGTGAACGGCGGTTTACATAATGTCATAAGCAACAAAACATAACACCCCGCAGGCTATTGTCTGCGGGGTGTTATAGTTATAAAGACATGTTGAAAGTTACAGTTTGTCATATTCTTCATCCGTAACCGGCTCGAGCCATTCGTTCGACGCGCCTTCTTCGGCAACGGTGAACGTTACGTGCTGGAACCAGCTGTCTTTGGTTGCGCCGTGCCAGTGCTTAACGCCTTCGGGTATTTCAACCACATCTCCGGGCTTCAACATTCGGGCTTCCTTGCCCCACTCCTGATACCAGCCTGTGCCGCCGACGCATATCAACACCTGTATTCCTTTGTGATGGATGTGCCAGTTGTTGCGGCAGCGAGGCTCAAAGGTTACGTTCGACACTGGAACCTTGCCCTGACTGAGCGGTGCAAGATAGCTGTTGCCGATGAAATATTTGGCATAAGCCGAATTGAAGTCGCCTTTGGGGAACATCATCTGCTCCACGGGCTTGCCCTCATCAAACGGCTCTCCGAACACTGCCGCAATGGCCTTGGCAGCGCGCCATGCCTCAACCTCGCCCACACGGGCAGCAAGCGTGGCAGGTATTGAGCGTATCTCGTCGTCCTTCAGGCCCATGTTGCGCGCTCCGCTGACGTGCGACTGCAGCTGCGGCTCAACGCCCTGCATGCCTGACAGCGCGCTGACAGTAACCAACTCGCGCTCGGCGTGAGTGAGATTGTTGCGCGCAAAGATGTCACCAAACAGGTGAGCCTTAAGATAATAGTCGGTGGCTGGGGCGAAATCATAGTTAAACGGCTTGCCGCTCAACTTGGTCTGCACCTCCGTTCCCTGTTTCAGTGCGTCGTATCCTTCTGCCATCGGGTCGGCATCCTTGCCCTCCTCGCACGCCTTGCCCTGCTGACGGCGGCTGTTGACAACGCTCTGCAGTGTGCCAAGGGCGTTAAGGCTGCGCGGAAATCCCGTGTAGGCATACAGCTGCGACAGGGCTTCCTTAATCTCGCTCACGGTAAGTCCGGCGTCAAATCCTGCGTTGATGGCGACAGTCAGACCGTCGATGTCGCCCTTTGCCTCAAGGCATGCAATGGCAGCCATGCACTGCTGCTTTTCGTTTAGTACGTTTTTCATATTCTCTTCAGCTTTTATCTGACTGCATACGGCCATCAACATAGCCGCCGCAATCATTGTTACATTAATCAGTTTCATGCTATCATGTTTTGGTTACGGTGCAAAGTTAGCACATATCCGCCGTCGCCACGATACCACATTTACTGATTATTTTACCCTTTTTACACATATTTCATTACGAGACCTAATGCCTCGCTGAGAGCCGTTTATAGCCTGACAGCATCAGATGTGCTTTATCACGCGCGCCGGAACGCCGCCAACTATCGTGTCGGCAGGCACATCCCTGGTTACCACAGCTCCGGCAGCAACCACCGAATTGTCGCCTATCGTAACGCCCTGGAGTATCGTCGCATTAGAACCTACCCACACATTGCGCCCCAAGACTATCGGAGCAGGAAAAGTGAAGCGGCGGTTTTCGGGCTCAAGTCCATGGTTGAGCGTGGCAAACACCACGTTGTGGCCTATCTGACAGCCGTCGCCAAGGGTTACACCTCCATGATCCTGAAAGTGGCAGCAGGCGTTGATAAACACGTTTTCGCCTATGTGTATGTTCTTGCCGAAGTCGGTATAGAACGGCGGAAACACTCTCAGCGTGTCGGGAACTGTGTATCCCATAATCTCTGAGAGCAGCGACCTTACTTCCTCCTGAGTGTGAAACTCGGCGTTGAGCCTGAACGTAACGCGGCGCGCCTCGTTGCTCATCTCGTCCATAAAACTGCATATCTCGGGTGTGTTCAGCGGTTTGCCTGTGGCCACATAAGCCAAAAAGTCATTCAATGTCATAATGATATATTGTCCTTTTTTCGTTAACTGTCGTTTCATTTGTGCCTTCACCATGACCGCTCCGGCACCGCAGAGCGGCCGTTTTACTGCACGCTGCAAAGATAACTATTATCGGCATTAACCTGCATACCCATATCATGGATAATGTTATATCTTTTACTTTTTTATATTCCGGCACACGCCGCAGCGACGTCTGCTCATGCCTCACGGCTACAGACACACCGCGCGGCACGCAGCCTCAACACATAAAAATCACGGGGCGTATGCTTGCGCCGTGTGTTTTTTATTCTTACATTTGCATAGAGAAACATTTTATCGGCTTCATTTTATACAAAAAACAAATTATGAACATAACGGACATTCACGTGGTGTACTTCAGTGCTACCTACACCACACGCACAATAGTTAGGGAAATAGCCAAGGCCATAGGCGGAAACATCATTGAGCACGACATAACCAACGCCCTGCCCGAGAGCGAAATAACGCTCAGCGGCGACAACAGTATGCTCATTGTTGGCGCTCCTGTCTACGTGGGACGCATACCCGAGGCTGCCGCCGAGGCGCTGAAGATGGTTCACGGCAACAACACTCCTGCCGTTGCGGTGTGCGTCTATGGCAACCGCGACTACGACGACGCGCTGCTCGAGATAAAAGACACGCTCAACGGCAACGGCTTCCGCACGTTTGCTGCCGGCGCGTTCATCGGCCGCCACTGCATATTCCCGAAGGTTGCTGAGGGCCGTCCCGATGCTTCCGACCTTGAAAAGGCTGCCGCATTCGGCAAGAGATGTGCCAAACTGCTCGCCGATGCTGCCGGAACAGACGCCTTGGGCGACCCAGAAGTGAAGGGCAACCGCCCGTATAGGGAGGCTCACAAGGTGCCGATGTGCCCAACGGGCGACAAGAATACATGTACCAAATGCATGACCTGCGCAAGACTCTGCCCTGCCGGAGCGATAAGCGAGAGCGATCCTTGCAGCACAGACACATCCAAATGTATTGCCTGCGGACGCTGCGTGGTGGTTTGTCCTCACGGCTCGCGCGCCATATATCTGCCCGCTTATGCCGAAGCTGCGGCTAAATTTACAGCGGCATTCTCGGCAAGACGCGAGCCCGAAACTTTCTTCTAAGATATTAAAACGTAACGAAGATTATGCCGAAAGTCATTTAACGGCAACATAGTTTCTGCATATCTGCAATGCCGAATGGCGGTAAGCATCACGCAGAAGTTATGCTTCTGTATTACAAAACACCCCAAACGGCATTGTAAAAGGTATGCTTTTGCACCATAAAACACGGCCTTTTGCAGCATAAAAGGATAGCTTTTGCGCTGCAAAAGGCCGATGTTTATTAAACAAAAAAGTTTTTCTCAGAAACTCATCACTCGTCACATCTGCCTGTAACGCTCTAATATTCAACGCCTTAAGGTGTGACGTTTTGATTTGCCGACTCATCACATCAAGGGCTTTACGCTGCCGGCGTGATGAGTGCGGACGGCAACTCATCACACTGCAACAATCTGACTGACTGAAAGTTATGCTGCAATGTGACGAGTGATGAGTTTCTGAGAAAAACTTTTTTGTATTTATTCTCCATTCACGACGGCAGATGCCAAGAGGCATTTTTCAATACACTAACGGCTGAACAGCCGCAAACGCCGTAATGAAAGGCTATTCGTAATATCTGAACAGGCCGCCTTTCGACTCCACATAGCTTATCATCTCACGGAAGACAGCGTTATGACTGAGCGTCTCAACATTGCCGGTCATTATCATCTGACGGCGCGCACGGGTCATGGCCACGTTCAGTTTGCGGTCTATGATGCGTGCGTCGTCCATGAAGCAGTTGGCTGCAAGAAACTCAAGCTGCCACCTGTTCTGCACCGTGAACGAATAGATTATCACGTCGCGCTGGCTGCCCTGATAGCGCTCTACGGTGTCTATGGATATTTCTTCAAGTTCCTTTATCCCGGTTTTCTCTATCTCCTTGCGTATCACGGCTATCTGGTTGCGGTAAGGCACTATTACGCCCACGCTCCTGGCTGCACTGAAACTGCTGCCGAGCATGGAGTAAAGACGGCTCAGAAGGTCGGCCACTATGGTTGCCTCGCTTGTGTTCACCTTGTCGGACACATCGGGACGGCGGCACGGCTGCGACGGAATGAAGATCATGCGGTGAGTGCGCAGCAGCGTGTCGAGCTTGTCTGTAAGGCCTGTGTCGGCATAATTGAGCGACGTTTCCTTCTGATGCTTCAGCGGAACGGGCTCGAGATGCTCGCTGGCGTAGAACTCACGGCAGGGGAACTCTGCCACGTCGGGGTGCATACGGCCATGACGGCGCAGCACACCTGTAAACTCTGTGCGGCCGGCGGCACGCTCCGTGCGCAGCAGACGCTCAAAGAGCGAGTTGCGGCAGTTGTCGAGTCCGATGGCACGCAGCGCCTCGCTGCTCACAGTCGACTCGGTTTCGCTCTGCAGCACCACAGCCGGCAGCTGCTTATGGTCGCCTACAAGGATAAAGCGGTCTATGCTGCAACGCGTGCGCACGCCGCCTTCGTGGTCGTGGGCGGCAAGCAGACCGATAAGTCCAGGCTCGAGTATCTGCGACGCCTCGTCGACAATGGCCAACGAGAAGTGCTTCAGGCTGAACACGAAAGGCCGCGACATAAGCATTGACGTTGTGGCGGTGATGATGCGCACCGAGGCTATGCGCTCGCGGATGTCGGACAGACGGGGACAGTTGCGCACAGCCTCGCCAATAAGACGATGCTTGAAACGGCGGTCGCAGCTGTACTCGCTGCCCAGCCTCAGATAGTCGAGCGAGGCGTCTTCGAGCATTGCGCATATCTCGTCTACGGCCCTGTTGGTGTATGCCATGAGCAAAACCGACGCACCGGGGCGCGTAAGTTCCTCTTCAACCATAAACCTCAGAGCCATTGATGTCTTGCCCGTGCCGGGCGGACCGACGAGCAGATAATAGTCGGATGCCTGCATTGCGCCCAGCAGTATGTCGTCGTAGCTCGGATTATAGCTCTTTGTGAGCCTTACGCTATCGTTTCTGCGAGGGGCACGCTGACCGAGAAGCAGACTGCGGCGGTCGTCGGGAGCGGTTACAAACTCAAGCAGTGCGCGCGCTCCGCTGCTGCCCGAAGCGTCTGTTCCGGCATGCTCTACGGCATATACCATTGCCTTATGCATGTCGTCGGGCATATCCTCAGGATGCTGAACCTGCAGAACGTCGGGGTTCTGCTGTCCGTCTGTCAGCACCACTGTTATCTCGTCGGTGTGCAGTTCGTCGATGTTTCCCTTGTAAAGTATGGCGTTGCGCACATCGGGAACGCTGTCGGCACGATACTGATAGAGATAAATCATGTCGCCGCGACGGAAGTTTGGCAAGAAGCCCTCGCCCTGTCCGGGCACGGAGAGCGTTATGCGGTCGGGCACGGAACTGCCTTCGGCACACTCCTTTGCCTTTATCGTAAGGCCGGTGTATATGTTGCCAGTCTCCAGCTTTTCTGCCAACGGCATGTTCCAAAGGTCTGCCGAACAGCTCGTTACGCCTTCCTGCGAGCCTACCTTGCCTAATAGCTGCTCACGATATACGAACGTCATCATGCGGCAGAAATACTCGCGCTCTAACGGCGGCATGGCTGCCAACGGCCCCGTTACGGCCTCTATCTGCGGCAGGAGGTAGCGCTGAAAGAACGACGAAGCGGTCTTTGTGGTGTTGAGCGTGGCGGGCGTAAGTTCGGGCAGCACGCTGTCGAAACCGTCGAGGGCTATGTCGAAGTCGACAGCGACAATCTTGTTGCGCAGACTGATGGCCTCAGCGAAGAGCTTGCGATAAAAGGCTACGGCAAGGAAGCCCTGTGCCGGGGGATATTTAGAATAGAGCAGACGGATGTCTGTCTTGTTGAAACCAAGGTTGAAGTTGTATCTCAGCACGCCATAATACAGCAGCAGCTGAACATAATGCGGCTCAAGCTGCAGGCCCTTGCCGCCCGACTGTGCGGCGCGCTCTATGTTGAGGTTGCGCCCCGACTTCTGCTCAACAAGCAGACGGAAGTCGGTGGTCATGAGGTCGACACGGCCCTGAAGGCCAAGACGCTCGCAGACGAACGACGGCTCAAGCACAACGCGACTGCGGTCGTATTCGCCGAACATGCCCATAACGGCGGCGTTGATGTTGGATGCCTGCACAGCGGCATTTGCCTTGAACACGGCAGGATTGAAGTCGGTGCAGGTTGAATATTCGAGTGCCTTCTCGCTGAAACTCGACTTCAGCGTAGACGCCATATTGTAGGTGCCGCGACTGTTGATAATATCGTCGAGCACGCTGCCGGCAAGATTACCGAGGAGTATTGCCTGACTGTTGGCGCGCGGCTTCATTCGGTCGAGGGTGTATATCAGCGGATGGTGACCGTACTCCTTAAAGCATGCGGCTATTGAGCTGATGTCGATAAGATAGTCGGGCTCTACGATAACGAGCGAAGGCACGATGATGTCGCATTTCACGTCGCCCTCGCTGCCGCTGTATGTGCATGAGCCTTCGAGCTTGCAGTCGAGCAGGTTGAGCTGCATGCCCTCGCGCAGCAGTTCGGAGAGATAAGTTAGGTCGTCTGCCGTATAGTCGGCAGCAAGCATGGCTCCGCCGAGCACATCTTCGGCCGACACATAGATATATTTGTCGTCGAACCCTCTTACGATACATCTCATGTATCTTACGTCGGTGCCTTCGGCCTTGGTGTAAGGCTTGCGCTCGGCAGGCAGCACACGGAGCAGCTCGCCAGGCACGTCGGTGCCCGTAACGGCAGAGATGAAGCGGCTGAGGGCGCGCATGTCGTAGAAGAAATCTTCGCGCGAGAGCGGCTCACTGCTGTTGGTATGGCGGCGCATGGCCTGAACTGCAATCCAGTCGGGCAGCTTGACGTTGTGCCTCTTGCACAGATAGTCTACCTGCGAAAAGAGGTTACCGAAGGCCTGTCCCGTGTCGCGCAGTCCCTCATGACAGGTCAGTACCAGCGTCTCGTGCGCCATCTTGTTGACGCTCTTAGCATCGGCAGTATCATAAAGGCGCGTAAGTTCTAAAACGCGAGAAAAGAGTTCACTATTAACGTCTTTATAATTCACAATTCACGATTTTATAATTCACGTTTATAAGTCATAATTAGCTAATGCCGAACTTTGTTTCACAATTTATAATTCATAATTGGGCGGGTGTTATTATATATAACATACGATATAAAGTGATATTCTCGTACAAATTATGAAACGAAGTTCTGATTTGCCAAATTATGAATTATGAATTGTGAATTATGAATTATCATTGTCCTCCCAGCCTGCTGAAAAATTCTATTATCTCTTCCCAAGTCTTGAAGGTGTCGCTTCCAAACTTGATTAGCGTGCCCATAAAGTCGGCTGCGCCATACTCTTCTGACGGGTCGATGAGGTAGTCGCCGTAGATAAGGTCCTTGCGGTTGGTGAACACAAGGTGCTGCCATGCCGGAACGTTTACCACGTCTTCAGCCCAGCGCATCACTTCGGCAATGTATTCAGGGTTGTAGGCAGGCGACGGAGCAACGATATACATGGCGTAATGCTCAAAGAGATAGCGGAACGCCTTCATAGCACTCGACATCTGATTGCCGCGCGCGTCGCGCAGCGTGTCGATGCTGACGTATATTATAGGGCGCTCGCGATGCTCCTGTCTGTCGTCAATCCACTGCACTACGGGCAGCACAGAGTGGAGCAATATCTTGTCGTTCATGCGGTGCTCGCCGTGAAAGCTGATGGCGTTGCGGTAGTGCTGCGAGAACAGGTCGCGCGTATGCACCACGGGGTCTTCGTCGCCAAAGAGTCCGTAAACCCTGTCGCGGTTCTCCTCCTCGGTTACGCCGGCAAAGCATTTGGCGGTAATCTCCTTATATTCCTCCACGAGAGCCTTGGTTACGATAAACTCCTGAACGCCGTCCTGACGGGGATTAAGAAAGGTGTTCTTGCCCAGCATGCCGTGCTTCAGCATGGTGTCGCCCATCTGAAAGGCAGGATTTACCAATATGCGGTCGTATCCGTAGAGCATCTCGGCATACATTCCGCCCATCGACGTACCGATAATCAGGTCGGGATTTTCAGTCTCGCAAGTATGGTGAAGCAGGTCCATGGCCTCGGCAGGATGCAGCGGCAGGTCGGGAGCCACTACGGTGGCGCCGGGCAGCATCTCGCGAATCTTGACGACAGTGCCCGACTGTCCCGATGAACTGAAACCATGAACATAAAGGATTTTCTTCCCCTTCATTATCTCGGGGAACTGTATAGCATAATTATTTTCCATTGTTTTTGCAAGCTATAAGGATGTTACTCTGACGGGATGCAAAGTTAATGAAAATATTTCTCACGGAGAAAGGCGCGGCGGGGATAAAGGTTTAAAAAATCGGAACGCCGGCGGACGAAATGCGAAATGCCGTCTTTTGCATTGCGAAAGGTAACCTTTCAGGCTGCAAAAGGTGGTCTTTTAGAGGCCAAAGCATGGTCTTTTGCAACGCATTGAATATCAAGAGGTTACAAAGACGAGTAAAAGACAGGCGAAAACAGGGTTGAAAAGGCGTTTTGACCATTATTTACGCATCTTCATCATGACTTACCGACAAAAAGAAAAGGCACGCCTGACATACGATGCCGGGCGTGCCGTTGATGTGTGATGCGCCACGAGGGGCGCATGCTGCTGCATGATTTAGCGCACGATAACCTTCTTGATTGTGCCGTCGCTCATACGGATTATGTTGATGCCGCGCTGCGGAGCGTTGAGCATCTTGCCGTCGAGCGTGTAGCGGCCAGTTTCCTCAGCCTTGGCGCCTTCAACGGCATCAATGTCTGTAGCCTCAGTTACTTCTACGCTTACAACGGTCTCAGCCAGTTTGCCGTTAGAGTTGATCTGGATGGTTATGTCTGCCTTGCCTGCCTTGAGCGGAGTTATCACGAGGTCGCCGTCGGCCATTTCAGCCTTCAGCACTTCTTCGTCGCTCACCTCCTTGACGGTCTTCACGATGGCAGCGTCCATATTGTCGGCGTCGGTAGCCACGTCTTTCAGCGAAACGGTGGTGCCGTCTTCGGTTGTAAGGCTTACGGGGTCGATGTCGGCAACGACAGGAGCCTCGTTGTCGGGGAATACCGGAAGCGACGGGAACCAGTAGTTGCTTATCATTGAATACTCAGCTATCTGCTTGCCTTCGTTGTCATATTTGCGCACAACGTAGGTCGGGTCGCCGTAGCCTTTGTAGAGGCTTACTATGGCTTCGTCGGTAACAGGGTCTATGCGGAACGAGCATCCGTAGATCTGCCAGCCGTCGGGGTCGTCGTTATAGTCGATGAACGTGCTGAAGGTGTTGCTGTCGATGTCGTATTTATAGACGGTCTTGCCGCTGAACCAGCTGCTGTTTCCGCCGTTCCAGTAGAGCACGTTGTTCTGCTTGCTTGCGCAGAAGCAGTCAGGTGTCCATGCATACCATGAGTTTGCCGGACCGAAGATGCCTTCGGGGCACTCTATGACGGTCTGCTCGAGCGTTGCGGGGTTGAGCTTTACTATACGTGTGTCGGCCTGACCTGAACCTGACGATGCTGCCAGACTGAGCCACAGGTTGCCGTCTTTCGACAGTACCACAGAGCCGAAGCCCCATCCTTCGGGAGCCTCAACGGTCTGCTCTACCTCGTCGGTTGCGGGGTTGATGACGAGCAGTCCGTTCTTCTGATGAACGGCAAACACGCGGTCGTTCACGCGCACCATGTTGCCAATCTGTCCTCCGTAGAGCTGCTGATACGGGTCATCGCTGTCTGTTCCGGCTCCGCCTACGCTGCCCGTAATCTCCAGCTTGTCGAGGTCGAGAACGTAGATGCCGTTGCTTGTGCCTACGTATGCCTTATGCTCGTCCACTCCGAGGAAGCCGCGGCCGTCGGCAATGCTTGAGCCATTGTCGTCAACGGCAATGTTTTCTATCTGCTTCAGCACCTTCATTGTCTTGGCGTCGCAGATGGTTATGCGTCCGCCCATGATGCTTGCGCCCGGATCTTTGGGCTGCTTGGCTATGATGAAGAACTTGTCGCCGTAGATTGCTCCATACTGCACGGTGGCTCCAAGCTCAACGCCGGGATTCTCTTTCTGCACCACGCGGTAAACCCATTCGCCCTCGTCTGTGAGGAAGTTTACGGTAGAGTTCTGGTGGCCATACCAGTCTTCGTTCACGATGAACGTGCCTTTGGTGTAGTCAACCAGCACGGGCTCTGACGTCAGCGCAGGCAGATAATACAGCTCGCCAATCATGTTGCCCATGTTCATGTCGCTCATGTCTCTCACGGCCGACCATCCGTCAACACATCCGTCGACGAGTTTGCGGCCCGTTGCGCCCACGTTAGAGTAGCCGAACGCTTCGCCCGGAGTGTCGCACACCCAATAAGACAGGTATCCGTCATACCAGCCTGAGAACCAGAGGTCGTCCTCGTCGGCCGACACATAGCTGTCAAAGTCGTAGCTGGTGGTGTGCAGCAGTCCGTCCTCATCAGGCTCCACGGCCTCGCCGTTCTTTGTTATGCTGAATCCGTCGCCGTCAAAGTCGTAGCCCACACCGCCGATGGTGGTGCCGTAAGGAGTGTTGCCATAAACGAGAACGATGAAGTTAGGGTCGTTCTTTGCTATGTTGCAGAGCATTGCTGCACCCGTGCCGTCGGCCTCGTCGGTCCAGCGGTAGCCCCACACATAGAGGCGTTCCTCGCGGCTGTCGTTCCATTTGATGACGAGTGCGGCCTGCTTGTCGCCCTCGCCTATCCAGCACGTAATCTTAGAGAAGTCGACATCGCACGTGTTGTCGGTGGCCGACATCATTACGGTTCCGTTCTTGATGTTGCGCGGAACGCCCTGCACCTTTATTGTCTGGGCAATGGCAAACACGCCCGACAGCAGTGCAAACAACAATAAGTAAATCTTTTTCTTCATAAAGAACTTAACTTTTAAAAATTAAACATGTTTGTTATTTATTTGTCTGTTTTGCTCGTCTTATGGTCAGGGGAACCGCATTGGGCTGCATGTCGGCCTGCACGTGCAGGTCTTGCGCACGCGAAATCTCGGTAGAGGTCTCGCCCACCCATCCGCAATACTGGTTTACGCCGGTGTAGACACGTATGAAGTCGGCGCCCGGCAGACTGACTTTGTTTCCCTGACTGTCCACAGCCCAGCCTATGTCGAAGCTGTTTAGGCCGATAGAGTCGTTGGGATGGTTGTCAGCATAGCCCCACGGATATGAGTAGAGAACATAGTAAGAGCCCCATCCGCTCACGTCCTTGCCGTTGTCGGGCAGGCGCGTTCCGCTGAACGTAAGCTCGTCGGCATCTATCCATTCGGGATAATAGCTCTGCGTATGGTACATGTTCTTATATATATGTCCGCTGTTTCCGCGGTTGTCTTTCCATGGTATGTAGAGCGTGTCGGTGAGCGTTCCCGATATGTCGGGCACAGGATCGTGCTCCACCGGACGGCTGTAGGTTATGCCGTAGTTCTTTATCGTGGCGCTGTTGTTATATTCGCTGCCGGCAAGCTCATACCATTCGTCGTCGTCAGGGCGTCCGTTCATGTTGCGGTCGAACGCCACCATCACTATGCCCGGCTCGCAGTTGCCGCCCCGCTGCTCGGCATATCCGGGTATGTCTGAGTAGAACGAATTGCCTTTTATGTAGAAGTCTTTCTCGCCCGGCACGTTCACCACGGTGTGGTCGAAGGCAAACGTAACGTAGCCTCCATAGGCTCCGAGGGTTATCATCACGTCGTTCACTAGGTCGTCCTCGGCTTTCTGCCTCATTGTTTCAGTGTCGTCGCCAGGCTCATAGATAGGCATCGTGTTGACAAACTGGCCCGGAGCGGGGCAATATTCATACACGCTTGCCGTATAAGGGCTGTACTCCACCTCCTCATGAAGCACAGTAACGGGGAAGGTGTGCTTGTATCCTCGCCCGCCGTCGTCAAGCTCGAAGGTAATCACATACTCACCTTCGTGCTGCGCGAGGAAGATATACTCGCGCTCGGTGGAAAGGAGCGAGTCGGCGCCCGATGCCGTCCTGACGGTCCAGCGGTAAGAGTCGCCGGTGTAGGCAGGGGCAAGTCTGAGCTTCTTCATGCGCTCGATGTAGTAATAGTCGTCAAGTCCTGAACTGACATTCTCGGCGTCGCGTTCGCACGAACACGGCAACACAGCCGCCACAACAACGGCAGACATGACCGAAAGGCGCACTATATGATGTTTTATTCTGTTCATAATGAATTATTTTGAAGAACCTTTTATGAAGCACATATGGGCAGGTATGTCGCCCGTGCGCACGCTCCACTTGTGTTTTCCGTCTTTCGAATAGCAGTGAAGCACGCCGCTCGACACGTAGTTTTTGGCGTCGGTGATGTATATGTCGCCTGTGTCGGGGTGTATGCTGATACCATACGGAATGGTGATGTCGGCCTGCGTGCCGTCGGTTATGAACGAGTCGCTCACGCGCTTCATCGTCTCCGTGTTTATTATTCCGTAGGTTATGGTGTTCTGCTGGGTGTAGTTGTTCCACTCGGTGCTGTAGTAATAGAGCGAGTCGCCGCTGATGCAGAAGTTCGAGCAGGGAATGTTGAGCGTGTCGGTTACTTCCATCTCGTTGCGTCCGCTCTTCTTCTGGAGCACGTAGAGATTAGAACTTATGGTCTCATAGTCGCCTCGCGACGTAACCCAAAGCCGTCCGTGGCGGTCGGCCCTGATGCGGTGGAGGTTGATTCCGACGGGTATCTTCTGCATCTGCCTGAACCCTTCAAACTCTATCACCGACACAGTGTTGTCGTAGTTGGGCGCCATGTAGCCGCCGGAGTTGGCCACATAGAGGTATTCGCCAAGCACTTCGAGCTCTTCGGGCTGGTAGCCCACGGTGCATTTGTCCACCACCTTGAGCGTGAGCGTGTCCACCTTGTAAACCGCACCCTTAACAGCGTTAGGATTGTTGAGCTGAACGGGGCCGACATAGGAGCTGACGTAGGCGTGACCGCGGTAGAAGTTTACGTAGCGGCAGTTGGGTATGTCCACCTGAGATATGCGCACCCCGGTGCGTGCGTCGAGCACTTCCATCTTGTTGGAGCAGTTGACCACGACGTAGAGTTTTGAGCCGTAGACACGTATGTCGTTGCCGACGTCGCCAAGTTCCTTTATGACATGGGGATTGCGCTCGGCGTAGAGGTTGCGCACATAGTAGCCCTGCACGAAGTCGAGATAGTCGAGCGTGCACTTGTTGCTGCCCATGTTGCCCTCGTTGAGCAGGTACATGCCTACGACATCGCTGCCTTCGGGCACGGTTACGGGCAGTATGTCGTACTCCGTAGGCACCACGACCTCATCTTCGCGGCATGACGACAGAAGGACAGCCGAGAGCAGGAGGATATACAGAAAATGTATGTTGTGCATCATAATTCAAAACTTAGGGTAAGACGATAGTTGCGCTTGGGCATGGGATAATTGAGTATCACGTCGTAGTCCTGACTGAAGAGATTGTTCACTTCGAGCTGAACCTTGGCCGAATAGCGGCTCCAGCGGAAGCTGCGCGCAATGGAGATGTCGCTCGTGTACCACGGCTGCGTGTGGTTATACACGATGTTTTCCTGCTGATTGTAGCGCTCGCCGGTGTAGATGAAGCTGTAGTTAAGGCTCCATGAGCGCCATGTTGCCTGAACGATGGCCGAGCCACTGTGCCATGGTATGTAGGGTATCTGGTCGCGATAGTAGGTGTCGGCCGGACTAGTTACGTCGATTGCTTCCTGATAGGTGTACTGAAGTTTGCCGGTGATGTAGAGGTCGCGCAGCGGATTGAGCGTGAGCGAGCCGGTCAGGTCGATGCCGGTGATGCGCACACGGCCAAGATTGAGCATGGTCCAGCGGAACTGCGCGCCCTTGGGATAGGCCACAATCTTGTCGCGGACGAAGTTGCGGTAAGCATCGGCATGAAGGCTCCATTCGGTCAGGAAGCCGCGGCTGCGGCGACTGTCGTAGGCAAAACCGATGTTGTATTGGGTGGTGTATTCGGGCCGCAGCTGCGAGTTGCCCATGTCGGCATAATAAAGGTCGTTGAACGTCGGCATGCGGAAACTGCGCTTGGCAAAGGCGCGGATCGTAAAATCGGAGCTGCCGAAGGGCGCCCACGACAGGAAGAAGGCGGGAGTAAGCACGGTCTTGTCGCCTGCCGACTTGGCCAGACGGGTGCGGTCGTGAACGTAGTTGAGCACAAGGCTGCCCTGCATCTTGACGCGGCCGAGGGTAATGGCGGTGGCTGCCGAGAGGAAATGGTGCCAGCGGGTGGGATAAACGAAGCCGTACATGTCGGCATCCATCGTGTTCCACTGCACGTCGTAGGCAGCCGAAACGTCCCAGAAGTTGGTGATGTTATACAGGTGTGACGACGACAGATACAGCTCCTTCTGCCGGTAAACGTTGTCTATCATCATCACGGTGGTGTCCTTGTTGACGTATTTGGTGAGATAATAGGCATACTTTGCCATCAGACGGGTGTGATAACGGCTGCCGAAATCTTTCTGTATTGAGCCTTGCACGAAGGAGTTGTTGTCCCAGATGCGCTCGCCGCGGCGCCAAACATTGTTGACAATGGCCCCCGGCACGCCGCGCTCCGAGGTGTAGTTGTATGCCTTGAGCATCCACTCGCCGCCGCTGATGGTGCCGAAGAGCGCGCCCTCCATGCGCGTGGCGCGCACGTCGCCGTTCTGTCTTACGGCGGTGGTGTCGTACATTATCTCGTCGGTCATGACGGCCTTGCGGCGGTAGCGGAACTTATACTTGCCGCTGCTGCTGAGCCACTCGCCGCTGAACGACGCCGACACCTTGTCGGAAAGGCGCAGCTCTATGAGCAGGGCGGGGTTGACAAGGTCGAACGAACCTGTCTTCAGCGTGGCTTTGAGATGATAACTGGTGCTGTCGGCAAACACGGGGCGGCGCGTCCACATGTATATGGAGCCGGCCGAGTTGAAGTCTTTTGCTGACTGGAATATCTGACTCTTCTGTCCGTTGTAGAGCGATATGGCCTGCATGTTGTCGAGCGAGAACATGCCGAGGTCCACCTGTCCGTTCTGCGCGTTAGACAGCTGTATGCCGTCGTAGAACACTCCCACGTGGTTGGTGCCCATGCTTCTTATGTTGACGGTCTTGATGCCGCCCACTCCGCCGTAATCTTTCAGCTGCACGCCGGCAAAGAACCTGAGCGCGTCGGCCACACTCAGGCTGTTGAGCCGCTGCAGTTCTTCGCCCTTAAGCTGCTGCGACGGAATGACACTGCGCTGGCTGTTGCCCAGCACTACCACTTCGTTAAGTCTCTGCACACTGTCGAGACGGCTCACATGCTTTTGCGCATAGCCCGTAAAGACAGCCATGCACAAGAACATAATGGCTAATCTTTGTTTCATAAAAAATTAAGAATGCTCTCCTGAAGCCTAATCCACGAGGCTGCGGAAGGTTATTAAAAACAGCAAGGCAGGTCTTCTGACTTACCGCCCGGATGCGAACGCCTTCCCGAAAAAATGTCAGTGGCTTCATTGTTCGCACCCCGATATAAGGGCGGATTACAGCAGCGGGTCTGTCCGGGATTCTCACCCGGTTCCCTTTTAATCGCCATACGGCGAACCGTTGCGTGGGCAAAGTTAAGTGTTTTTATATTAACGGCACCATGTTTTTACATAAATGTTTTAAATTTAACATATCGGCATATAAACAGCGAGTTGACAGACATGACGGCACAGTACATCGGCACAAGGCACAAGAACCACTGCCGGAACATGGACCAAGACACAGGGACAGAAAGGCGGAAAGCAACAGAACTAAAGGTCTGCTGACGCCAAAGAAAAGGCATGGCGAAAGCAGCATGAATGTAAAAGGCCACGTTTTGCGATGTAAAAGGTATCCTTTTAGGCTGCAAAAGATGGTCTTTCAGGAGCTAAAAGACCACCTTTTGCAACATACTGAATATCAATACATTACAAAGGCGTATAAAAAGCGGTCTGCCTTACCGCAAAAACCCCACGCACATTAACCTTAAACGGATTGCCCAGACATTGTTTATCTGTGATGCATTCCTCCCCCGGAAACATCTATGCGACAAAGACTGACACAGGCGTGTGTAACGGCGAACGAAAACAACAAAGTATTTTGATTTGGATTTGCCTTAAAATCCTTATCTTTGCATGACAACAAACATGAAATAAGCTATTTATGCATAAAAAGGCAATATATATAATGATGCTGGTTGCGGTGCTGCTTGCGTCATGCAGTTCACCCGGAAGGAAGGCGCTGGAGCTAAGCGACAATATGCTGAAGACAGCACCGGAGAGGGCATTGGCCATACTGGACTCTATAGAAAATGCCGGCGGACTGAACAGGGAAGAGCAGCTGCACCTGGTATGGAACCGGGCTATGGCCCATCAGATAATGGGGATGTCTCTGGCTGAGGACGAACAGCTGCCGGAGGCCATCATGCACTATCGCGAAGAGGCCGACAAGCAAACAGACAGCTATCTTCTGGAGGCATCGTACCTGAACTGGAAAGGCAAGAGGGCTGAAGCCATAAACGTCCTAAACAAAGGGATTGGCAAGATTAAGGATTCAACAAAACGGGTTAAGCTGATGGCCGAACAGGCAAGGCTGCTTGAGCTTCAGCGGGAATACAGCAAGGCTGCCGAGGTGATGAAAAGGGCGCTGGAACTTAATCCGACGAAACGTGACAAAGCAATATTGAACTATAAGATAGGACTGAACCTTTCGTTAGCGGGAGACCCTCGGTCGGAACACTTTTACAGCCAAAGCGTAAGGATGGCCACGGAGAACGGCGACACGGCCATGGCGTGTGAGTTTCTGCGCAACTATGCCGACTATCTGGCAAACAACGGAAAGTATCGCCAATCTAACAACGTTTACCGCGAGATAAGCCGAATGATGCCGCAGATGGCAGGCCTGTCGGCCATTCAGATGGCCATGGCAGGAAACTATATCAATCTGCACATGCCTGACTCTGCACGCATCTGCGACGAAAAGGCCATAGAGAGCGAAGCGAGACTTGAGGCAAAAGGCTTTGACGACATTTCGCGCAGAATGGTGATAGAACTGGAGCGCTGCCTGTTAGACTACGGGGACGGAAAGCCCGTATCTTATGTTGGCTTATCCAGGTATTGCGACTCGATAACTGCCGACATGCATGCCAAGGAGAGCACCCTGGCAAGACGGCAGGAAGCGAAGGAGCGCCTGCAGTGGGCAAACCATGAGCTGAGACTTGACAGACAGCGTATGGGATGGATGCTGGCGGCAGCCGTACTGTTGTTTCTGCTGGGCGTGGCTGGCGGATGGATATATTACAGAAACCGACTAAGCCGGCTGGCAGAAGCCGAAAACAGCATAGACACGCTGAAAAGGATGCTGAAAGAGACGCAGACTCCGGCGGAAGAAACACCTGAAGAAAAGCAGCAGAAGAGTGAAGACGACGCCTTCTTCAAGAAAATACTTTTGCAGCAACTTGGAATAATACGCATGGTGGCAAGCACCCCGACCAACCATAATCAGGCTCTTCTGAAACGCATAGCCGGCATCAGTGAGGGCAAGATTCTGACAGACAGCCTGCTTGTGTGGCCTGATCTTTATCTTGTAATTGACCGTCTTTATGACAACTTCCACAACAGGCTTACGGAACGATACGGCAATGTGCTTACGGAAAAGGAGATACAGATTGCCTGCCTGTTGTGTGCCGGCTTCTCAACAAAAGAGATTGGCGTAGTAACACAGCAGTCGGATGCCACGATTTATGTCCGCAAGACTTCCATCAGAAAGAAGACCGGGGCTGCCGAAGGACAGGACATCGTATCCTACATCAACGGCATTAAGGCCGATTAAGACGCGGCAGGGCGACATTTAGATTTACAAAAAGCGTAACCACTGATATTCAGCAGGTTACGCTTTTCTTATTAAGACTTTTTATTTGCCTGTTTAGTCGTTGTAAGGTTCTTCTTCGCCGTAACTTTGCATCGTCAGAAGCTTAAATCCATAAAGGGCGCATGGGTCATATTGTCATGACGCCCGGCCTCTGACGAAAAACCATAATATCAACAAAACGGAGAAGAACCATAATGAGAAAAAGCAGATTTGTAAAAACAGCAGGCAGCCTGTTGGTCATCATGCTTATTGTGCTTGCATCAGCCGGACAACTGCATCTGCCCGGACACGGCAACAGGACCAACAGAAGTTTTGAAGAGGCGGTAGTAAGCCATGTGCAGGCCACACTAGCCAAGGGAGAGAAGGTAGAACTCAGCAGCAGATTCTTATGTAAAGACTATAAGGAAAACGGCGAGCTGCGTTTCGCCTGCAACGTAACTTACTGTGTGGTTTCAGAGAATGGCGTAAAAGAAATGCATACAGCCCATGTGGTATGCAACGGAGATAAAGACAGAATAATTGAATGGAAGGAGATTGAGAAGCAATGAACATAAGGAAACGTTTCACATTGATTGTGGCAGCAGGCCTTGCCTTATCCTCATTATCCGGCAAGGACATAAAAGGCCGTGTTACCGATACTGACGGGGTACCTATGGAATTTGTAAATGTGGTACTTCTTCATGATTCTGCATTTGTCGACGGAGTTATTACCGACGGCAACGGCTGTTTCTGTCTGTCATACGACGCAGCGCAGGGATTAAGGCTAAGGCTGTCATACGTGGGTTTCGACTCAAGATATGTCGACATCACTCCTGACGGCGAACTGGGCGACATCATGATGACGGCCTCAGCCAACACCATGCTGGAGAATGTGGTGATAAAAGGCAATGCCTCTAAAACTTATCTGAAGGGAAACGCTCTGGTAACGAATGTGGAGAACAGCATCCTGGCCAAGGCAGGAACGGCAAAAGATGTGCTCAGACAGATTCCAATGGTTGTTGAAACCAACGGCAATCTGGAAATATTTGGCAAGGGGACGCCTGCCGTTTATATCAACGGACGTAAGATCAACGACTTGCAGGAATTATCAACACTATTGTCCGGCAATATCCGGAATGTGGAGGTGATAAGCAATCCAGGCTCATCTTATGCGGCAGATGCAAAGGCCGTTATACGCATCAGCACGAAAAAGCCACAGGGCGACGGATGGAGCGGCACGTTCAGGTCGGAATACGGATTCAGACATTACTTTCAAAGTGGCAACATGATGAACCTTAAATACCGTGCAGGTGGTTTTGAAGTATTCTCCACCTTGACATACGATACGGGCAGAAGCAGGGAAAAGAAGTTTACAGACATGGCTACTGTTACAAAATCGGAATGGAAACAGCAGCTCTCCACAGCCAACACCAGGCATTATAACGGCTTTTCAGGCAAATTGGGCTTTTCATGGACAATCAGCAGCGGCCATTACATAGGAGCCTTTTATCAGAACGAATATGCAAAGAATGAAATAAGGTCGTTTCTTGAAAGCGATGTGTCTGAAAACGGAACGTTTTACGACAGTTGGAGCACTGATGCCGACGACATGTCGGAGAACACTCCAAGGCATGCGGCGAACATTTATTACAACGGGCAGATAAACAAACTAAGCATCGACTTCAATGCCGATTACATCTGGAACAGAGGAACGCAGCACACCACCAATGAAGAGACAAGTCTGATGCAGGAAGACCGCTACATAACGACATACAGCAAACGCAAGACCAGCATGGCTGCCGAAAAACTGGCATTAAGTTATCCTATAGGGAAAGGTGTCTTGACATTGGGCGAGGAATATACAAGATCCAGCACAGACAACCGCTTAAATACTGAATATGCCAACCTCAACAGCAGTCATTCAACGATAAAGGAAAGCAATATAGCCTGCTTTGTTGAGATAATGCAGCAGTTAGGCCGGATAAGCATCGGTGCGGGACTGAGGTATAAACATGTAAGCTATGACTATTTTGAGCATTCTCGGTCTGAAAACAACCTCAGCCGGACCTATAACAACATCTTCCCTTCATTCAATGCCAACACAAGACTGGGCGACCTGCAGATGTCGCTATCATATGGCAACAGGGTGGAAAGGCCGGGCTATTCGGCGCTGAATGCCAATGTTTCATATCTTAACAGAATGACATACGAGTCGGGCAATCCGCGCCTACAGCCAACAAGACTGCACAACCTGGAGTACAGAATGGTGTGGAGGAACTATTTTGCACAGGTGGCCTATACCTATTTTGACAATCCCATTGTAAATACCACCAGGCCATACAGCAACGACGGAGAGATAACCATCCTTACTTATGAGAACTTCAGCAGGAGGCACTTCGTGCAGGCATTTATGGGCGGACAGTTCAGGCTTGGGATATGGCAGCCACGTGTAAATGTGGGAATGTTTACGCAGTGGTTTGACATTGTGGTCAACGGCAACAGCAAAAGCATGAACAAGCCCATAGGCATTGTGCAATGGCAAAATGCGATACATCTGCCAATGGACATCTGGCTGAACATCGACTGCCAGTTTACAACTGCGGGAAATGACAGAAATATCTATGCGGCACATTCTTCATACATAAATGCAAAGCTATACAAGGATTTCTGCAAGAACAGACTTAGCATGACACTTGAGGCACGCGACATATTCAACGGCTCACGCCAGAATCTTACTCTATACAACAATGCCGTAACCCTTAACCAAAGGAATTTCAGCGACATGCGATGCCTGATGTTCACACTGCAGTACAACTTCAACGTAACACGTGACCGATACAGAGGCACGGGCGCCGGCAACACGGAGAAAAAACGCTTATAAATATCAGGCAGAAACCTTGTGTTTTTAAGGGTAAATCGTGACGGATGACATAGGAGCAGATTGCTGCAACGGCGAAACAGACGGGAAAGATTCAGGGCGGCACGCTGCAAAAAAACATTGCAGCATGCCGCCCTGAACGGTATGTTATTAAGAACTGATCAAAAGGACGTAAACCGCAAATGTGGCAAGCCTGCGGATTTATCCCAGCGTGATGTTCTCTACGTCAACCCGCTCATGCAGGAAGAGCTGGGCCGACTCACGGAACTTGTCGGTGTTCTCCGTGGTGAGATAATGGCACAAGCCGTTCTTTGTACACTTTGCCTCAATGTCGGGATGGCGCACAAAGTAGTCTTTTAGGCTGTTGGACACATACTCGCCCTGCGGAACTATCTTGACACCGCGCGGCGTATACTTCAGAATCTTGTTGAGCAGCAGCGGATAGTGAGTGCAGCCGAGGATGATTGAGTCGATCTGCGGGTCGCGTATCATGAGGTTCTCAATGCGCTTCTTTACAAAATAGTCGGCACCCGGACCGTCGTACTCGTTGTTCTCCACAAGCGGAACCCACATTGGGCAAGGCTCGCCCGTAACGGTGATGTCGGGGAATAGCTTGTTTATCTCGAGCACATAGCTCTCGCTCTTTATTGTTCCCTCGGTAGCAACGATGCCCACATGGCGGCTCTGAGTGATGCTGCCTATACACTCAGCCGTGGGACGGATGATGCCCAGCACACGGCGGTTAGGGTCGAGAGAGGGCAGGTCGTTCTGCTGAATGGAGCGCAGGGCCTTGGCCGAAGCCGTGTTGCAGGCCAGGATTACGAGATGACAGCCCATGCTGAAAAGCTTCATGACAGCCTGCCGCGTAAACTGGTAAACCACGTCGAACGAGCGCGCTCCATAAGGCGCACGTGCGTTGTCGCCAAGATAAAGATAATCATAGTGTGGCAGAATGTTGCGCATCTGATGCAGGATGGTAAGTCCGCCGTAACCCGAATCGAACACTCCTATAGGACCTGGTTTTTCTGAAAGCTGCATAAGCACTGATATTTTATACGTTGAAGGCTGCCTGCAAATGCGCTGATGACAAATTAAGCCGGTGGCACACGGGCATACAGCCGTGGAAATAAGGCCGGACCTGCCACACAAGGCGCACTGCTCCGGCCTGAAAAAGACATCAGCCACGCACGTCTGAGGCCATAAGGCAGAACCTCAAAGACATGCCGGCATGACAAATAACTGTACGGCATGCACGGCCTGAGCCGGCATGCTGCTATTTCTCCAAATATGTAAACATGTTGCGCACCAGCGAGCTTATGTCCTCACCGCTCGTAGTGTCGATATACGGCACGGCGTCGTTGTCGGTGTTGAGGATAAAGGCATATCCGCGCTCGCGGCCAACCTGACGCAATATTTCGTTAAGACGCTTCTTCAGAGGCGCATACATGTCGGCCTCGGCCTGCTCGAGCAGGCGGGCAGCTTCTTTCTTGAAAGACACGCTGTTGTTGAGAAGCTCCTGCAACTCATATTGTCTTTTCTTCAGAATTGAAGGCGCAAAGTCTTTCTGACCCTCAAGAAACGCCTCATATTTCTGGTTGAACTCTTCTTCAGAGCGCTTTGTCTCGTTGGCATACTGACGCTTAAGCTCAGCCAGACTCTTCTGCATGTCGGCATAGCCGGGCATGGCCTTGATGGCCTCGCTATAGCTTAAATAACCAAACTTAACCTGTGCGTCGGCCATGGCAGCCGGCAGGAGCAACAACAAAAAAAGAATAAGTTTCTTCATAGAGGCATAGTTAAAAAGTCAAAAGCGCCGCCTCCCTGATGGAAAGCAGCGCTCGTTATAGTGTTTAATTATTTCAGTTTATTCATTTCAGCTTTCACATCTGCCGTAACATCCTTGCTCAGAGTGTCGCTGATGTAAGGTATGCCGCCCGATACGTCCATGATGTAAACATATCCGCCGTTCTTGCCTACATTCTTTATGGCAGTCATTATCTTGGTCATGATAGGCTGCATCTTCTCCTGCTGAGCTTTCTGCAGAGCCTGCTGGTTGTCCTGCAGAGCCTGCTGATATTTCTGGAACAGCTGCTGCAGTGAAGCCTCTGTCTCCTGACGCTTTGTCTCGTTCATTGTGCTCTTTGTACGGTCATACTCGTCAGACTTTTTCTGAATTTCGTCCTGCATGGCCTTCATATCATTCTCATACTGCTTTGACTGAGCTTCAAGCTCGCCGCGGGCCTTGATGAATTCGGGAAGGCTCTGCATGATAGCCTGTGCGTCAACATGTCCGAACTTAGCGTTCTGGGCAAACAATGTCAGAGGTGCGCACAGCAACAACATTAAAACTAGTTTTTTCATTTCTTAATTGCAATTTTTATATTTAAATGTTTATTATTTGTCTGCAAAGATAATGCAAGCAGCGAGAACTACAAAATAAAAGAGTGTGAAATGCGCTTTTATTTTAATTTCAGGCGCCGGCCATATCTTGTTCAAACACAAGACATTAGTTAGAATAGCCCAACTTCGACAGCACTTCGTTGCTTATGTCTATCTTCGGCGAGCCGAAAATGATGCTTGTGTCTGACGCACGGTCGAGTATGAGCGAATATCCACGCAGGTCGGCAATGTCCTTCACCGCGTTGTAGATTTCCTCCTGAATCGGAGTCATCAGACTGGTGCGCTTCTTGAAGAGCTCGCCCTCCGGTCCGAAATACTTGCGCTTAAGCTCGCTAGCCTCCTTCTCCTTGTTCATTATGGCCTCCTGGCGCTCCTTCTTCTGCTCCTGAGAGAGGAACACCACCTCGTTCTGATAGTTCTTGTACATGGTCTGAGCCTCTGTATTGAGGGCATCCACCTCTGCCTGCCACTTCTTGGCCACCTGGGTGAGCTGCTCGTTGGCACGCTCATAGGCAGGGATGTTCTTCAGGATATACTCCATGTCAACAAGAGCAAACTTCTGCGCACTGGCCGTAAATGCAACGGCCAGCATGGCAAACATCATCAATATCTTCTTCATACTTTCTTCTCCTTATTATAAATTAAACTGACAAAACCGACGTGACAGATACGCCTATATGTCCTGACGGCCAATTTATTAACTCTCTTTATCTTGACATTCGGCATCTAAGCCATTAGAATTCCTGTCCGAGGATGAAGTGGAACTGTGAGCCGCCGCGTGTGCCGAACACCTTGTCGAAGCCGTAAGCCCAGTCGATACCCATAAGACCTACCATCGGCAAGAAGATGCGGACACCGATACCGGCTGAACGCTTCATGTCGAACGGGTTGAAGTCCTTGGTGTCGTTCCATGCGTTACCTGCCTCAAGGAATCCAAGACCATAGATTGTGGTGTTGCCGAGCAGGAACGGATAACGAAGCTCAAGAGTGAAGCGGTCGTAGGCATAGCCCTCATATCCGTAAGGAGTGAGGCTACCGTTGTCGTATCCGCGCAAGCCGATAGTTTCTTCGGCATAGCCTGTTGAGTAGCCGCTCATACCGTCACCACCCATATAGTAGGTTTCGAAAGGCGATTTCTTATACTTGTTGTAAGAACCGAGCAGACCAAACTCTACGCGGGTCATGAGCACGAAACACTTCTGTCCGTTGGTAAGTGCGGTATATGTCTTGGCACGGAACTTCCACTTGTGATACTCAACCCAGCGGTATTTCTCCTGCTGCTCGGCTGTGTATGTCGGCGACTCCGGATTGACGGCAAGGTTCTTGTAGTCCTTATGATCGAACGCTGACCAAGGCGGAGTGATTGTGAGCGATGCCATGAACTCTGAACCGCGGCGCGGGAAGAGCTGGTTGTCGGTAGATACACGCGACAGGGTGATGCCCAGGTTAAGGTTGTTACAGTTACCGTTGGTAACGATAAAGTACTGCCAGTTCTTCAGCATATAGCGCTGGTAGGCCAGCTCGACAGACAACTGGAAGTAGTCGTCAGGCCAGCGCAGACGCTTACCCCATCCCACTGACACACCGAGCAGCTTGACATACTTGTCGGGGTCGTAGAAGTTTTCATAATAATTATTGTAACTGTTTCCGTAACCGTAAAGGTAGTTATAATAATTATTCATGTAGGCGCTGTTGTAATAGTTGCTCGACACGTCGGTCTGCTTAGAGAAGTAAGCTCCGACGGTGAACTGTATAGGACGTTTTCCGCCGAACCAGTTGGTTGAGTAAGATGCGTTGTACGACTGATAATACGTACCGTTGGTCTGCGCTCCGATAGAAAGCACCTCACCGTCGCCGACGGGCAATATGCCGCGGTGCTCCTTATTCTTGTTGAAGAGGTTGGCCATTGAGAAGTTGTTGAGCTTCAAGCCTATACGTCCGATGACACCGGTCTGTCCCCAACCGAGCGAAAACTCAACCTGGTCGTTAGACTTCTGAACAAGATCCCAATTGATGTCAACGGTTCCGTCTTCATAGTTAGGTCTTACATCAGGATTGATCTGCTCAGGGTCGAAGTGTCCCATAGACGCCATTTCACGTGCTGAACGCATCAAGGCCTCCTTCGAGAAGAGGTCGCCCGGCTTTGTTCTCAGCTCACGGCGCACAACGTTTTCATACACACGGGTATTACCGTTGATGCGCACACGGCTGATGTGGGCCTGGTTGCCCTCCATGATACGCATCTCAAGGTCGATAGAGTCGCCCACGATGTTCACCTCGGTAGGCTGCAGATTGTAGAACAGATAACCGTTGTTCCAGTACTCATTGCCCACAGCGTCGTCGTCTTCAGAGAGTCGCTTGTGCATGAATTTCTGGTTATACACATCACCCTTCTTCATGCCGAGCAGACGGCTCAGATAGTCAGTTGAGAACACGGTGTTGCCCACCCATGTTATGTTTCTTATATAATATTTCTTTCCTTCGTCCACCTTCAGATAAATGCTGACATGCTTGTCGTCAACGTTCCATACGCTGTCTTCAACGATGGTGGCGTCGCGATAGCCAAGTTCGTTATACTTGTCTATAAGGTTCTGCTTATCAGTCTTGTATCGTTCGGGGGTATATTTCTTCGATTTAAGGAATGTCGACAGCTTGCCGGCCTCGTGTGTCTTAGTGAAGGCACCCTTTGTGAACAGTCCGCCCTTAATCTTAGAGTCGCTCAGGTTCTTGTTGCCCTCAATGATAATCTGGCGCACCTTCATCTTCTCCTTCTTGTCAATCTCGACGTCAAGTATCACCTGATTCTTAGCCGTTACGTCGTCGCGCTGGCGTATGTTTATCTCAGCATTCTTATAACCCTTGTCGTCGAAATAGTTTTTGGCCAGCAGCTCAGCACGGTCTATCATGTTAGGCGTAATCTGGTTGCCCTTAAGAAGTCCGAGCTTTGTCTCAAGGTCCTCGCGTTCCGACTTCTTCACACCTATATAATTAATGGTTGACACACGCGGGCGCAGAGCCAGATAGAAGTGCAGATAGATTTTGTCGCCTACAATAGAGTCGGCCGCAATCTGCACGTTTGAAAACAGTCCGTGCTTCCAATAGCGCTTCACTGCCTCTGTAATCTCCTGACCCGGAAGCTCTATTTTCTGGCCGACGGTAAGGCCCGAAATACCCGTAAGCATATAATCTTCGTAACCTTCCACGCCTGACACAGCGATTCCGCCGATAACACCGGAACGCGGAGTGCCCGCATAAGAGATTTCAGGATTAACAATCTTTTCCTGCGCTACAGCCCCAATGCTGAAAAGCAATGCAGCGAGCAGTGTCAAGCATCCTATTATTCTGTTCATCTTATATGTCTGTTGTCTTGAATATTAATTATCGTTTTCAACTTGTTCCTCGGTCTTGCCGAAGCGTCTCTGGCGCTTCTGATAGCTTGCAATGGCCTCATGCAGGCTCTGCTCGTCGAAGTCGGGCCAGTAAGTGTCGCAGAAATAAAGCTCCGAATAGGCTATCTGCCAGAGCAGATAGTTGGATATGCGCACCTCTCCGCCCGTGCGTATCAGCAGGTCGGGGTCGGGCATGAAGCGTGTCTGCATGTGGTCTGCCACGACATTCTCGTCGATTGCGTCGATTGCGAGACGTCCGTCCTTAACCTCGGCGGCTATGTTCTTTACGGCGTTGGTTATCTCCCACTTTGAAGAGTAGCTGAGAGCCACCACCATCGTCATGGCACTGTTGTCCTTGGTGTGCTCCATTGTCTCGTCCAGCTTCTCCCTGACCTGTAGCGGAAGCCTGTCGACATCACCGATAACACGGAAGCGCACATTGTTCTTCATGAATATCTCGTCCTCAAGAGCCGTGAGCACAAGGCCCATAAGTGCGGCCACCTCATCGGCGGGGCGGTTCCAGTTTTCGGTTGAGAAGGTATAAAGCGTCAGATACTTCACGCCGAGCTTCACACACTCTGACGTGATTTTCCTAACCGACTCAACACCGGCCTGATGGCCGTAGCTGCGCTTCTTGCCGCGCTCAGTTGCCCATCTGCCGTTGCCGTCCATGATGATGGCAATGTGCTGCGGTATGCGGTTCATGTCAATCTTAGTCTCAGTCATCTTTATTACATGTTATACATTTAGGCATGAAGCTGTAGGTTAATGTCAGCTTCAGAGCCGAATAGCAGTCAGTATTTTTGAAAAGTCCCGAACTCTTGATGCAGTAAGGGTCTGCCACGCCGTCGAGCTTGTCGCTGAGCGAGAAGTGGACAGCCCACTCAAGACCAAGGTTCAGCCGCGACCCTATTTTATATTTCACGCCCAGGCCGAGCGGAAGGTTTGCCGTAAACACGTTGTCGGCGTCTGCCTTTACGTATGTTGCGCCAAGTCCGAGGAATATGAACGGAGTGAGGCGCTTGGCTCCTCTGTACTCACGGCCCGTGCCGTAAGGCCAGAAGTTGTATTCATAAGTTATTCCGAGGTCGATGAGCGTGTTGCTGAATTCAACCGGATTGTCGGAATACTCGGGATACCATGTCTCAAGCCCGGCCGAGCTGCCCTTCAGCTTTCCGTATGAGAGGTCGAGCTTAAGGCCCATGTACGGATTGATTACACGTCTGAGAATGAGCGACGCCATGGGCTGCATGTTCTTGGTCACGTTGCCGTTGAAGTCGCCCTCGTATGCCACCATGCCTGCACCCACACCAATCTCCATCTTATATTCGTTGTCGTCTTGTGCCATTGCACAAAGCGACAGCGCCGAGACAATGATGCAAAGCAGGATTTTTCTCATTTACGGGTGGTGAACTGTTATTATACGGTTATTTTGTTATTTTGTGAACGAGGTCTGGTTGTCGGCCCATCCCAACTTGTTGAGCCTTCCGCGCCACACCTGTCCGTTGCCGCCGCATATTATCCAAAGGCAGTTTTCGTCGTCAACCGTTATGGCAAACGTGTTGCTCGTTCCGTTGGTGAAGCCCTCGGGCATAACATAGCTGTCGTCAGTATGCCATGTCAGTCCGTTGTCCTGGCTTACATATATCTTTCCGAATGCTTTTTCCTTGCATGTGCCGAGCGCTGTTCCGCCTATGGCTATGAGCACGTCGCCGTAACGTGTCATCTTGAGGTCAGACAGGCGCGGCAGCTGATAGTTGTTCTCTTCGTTGCATTCTATCCATGAGTGCTGCTCCGAACCTGGGGCATACTCCTCTATCTTGCTCCACACGAAAGCCACAGAGTCTGCCGTAAAGGCGTCGTCGGCAGGATTGCCGGCTATTATTATGCGCTCTGAGCTTTTGTCTGTGTTAAGCGCGAAGGTGGCAAGTCCGGCATTGTGCACGGGCAGCTTTGCCTCGTCGCCTACTATGTTGTCGGCTGTCCATGTGGCACCGTTGTCGGCAGAGCTTACGGGTCTGCCTGCCGCATCCATGGCATACATCTTGCTTGTGCCTGCGCCAAGGAGCTGTCTGATATCAGCGGCTGCCACTGCTGTCCAGGCCGTTCCGTCGGCAGATGTCATCACGGTGCCGTTGCTGAGCGTATACAGCATGTTGTCCTTCACGATAACGCTCTTGTAAGCGTCGGCGTCGAGCTGAGTTGCCGCAGTCAGGGCGGTCCATGTGCCTGCCGCATCAGTTGTCAGAGCTGTAGTTGCCGTTCCGTTGCTTCCGAACAGCATCACCTTGCCGTTGAGCGTAACGGCCTTCATGCCGCTCATGGCCGTAAAGCGCGGCTCCACGGGCAGAGCATTCCAGCGGAATGAGTCGGGATCTTCCTTATGGACGTTCACGCTGACCTTGTAGGCACGATAGTATGCTCCGCCTACCGAATAGACTCTGAACTCGCGCGGCTGTGTGAAGTCTACAGAGTCAGAGCTGCTGTAATACGACAGGGTGTCGCTGTCTACATTCTTTATCACCACGATGCCCGAGTTCTTGCTTCCCACGTTGCATATCACGTGCGCGGCATCAGTGCCTGCTGGCAGAGAGTCGGGGTTGTAAATCTCGCGTTTAAGCTGGTCGATGTAGAATTTGTAGTTGCTGCCGGTAATCTCTACCTTGTAGACGCTGTCCTCTCCTTCGGATGACAGAGTGTGAAGATACTGATTGACCGTACCTAAAGAAAATGACGTTATGGCGGTGTCGTCATAATATACAAAATTGTTGTCGTTGTCGTCACTAAGGCATGAAGCCAGTAAAAATGTCCCGGAGAACAGTATTGCCAAACACTGGATAATACGTTTCATTCGCTGAATATTTTCTATTTTTAGCTGCAAATTTAATCAGAATTCCTTAAATAAAGCCTGATTTTAAATACTTTATTGTCTAAATTATTAATAAATTGGACTTTTTATATACATATATAAGTTTTTTTAAAGTTTTTATAAAAAAGAGGCCGGTATGAATCACTCACGCCGACCTCACAAAACCTTAACTGATGTTGGTGTTAATCAAATTAATGATGTACATTTTGGTCATCAACAAAATTTAAGACCAACATCACTTAATTAAAAATCTAATAACATAATCTTTACCTTAAATCTATCAAACTACTAACCTATGAAAACGTATTCTCACGAACACGAAGCAAAGATAGCGCATTGTGTGCGAACACACAAGCGTTTTCCTTTGTTTTTTGCATCAAAAAGCTGTTTTTTTGACTTAAATCAAAACACTTGTTTTTCGTCAACACAAACAGGCTGCCGCACGACGGCCGACTGCCTAAAACAGCCCGAACGGCCACGTAACATGCCCCCTCACGCCGCAGCATGCACGGACGGAAACCGGGCAGCGGCAGCCTGCACGGGAGCTAAAAGCCTGCGGCAGGACATGACAAAAACCGCGCGCGGCCACACACGCACATGCATGCAGGCCGGGCGCACATACCGCCCTGAAAGGGACAAAAAGACTATCACGCAGCGGCATCAGCGGCGCGTGAACACCATGCCGTCTACGACAAAGCTCTCCTTAACTCCGCCAGAGGCACCGACAGACACGGGCGACTTGACCGTAATCTGGCGTGTTGACGGGTTATAAACGAGCACGGCACGGTAAGTGTTGCCGTCGCGTCCGCCTACATACTCAATCACAGCCTTGTTGCCCTCTATCTTGCGGGCCCTTATCAGGCTGTTGTCCACCTTCATTCCGTTGCCGTATGCAACATAAATAGTTCCGTAGCACATCTCGCTTCCGCCTTCGGCGTTTTCCTCATACATGCTCTTGTAGTAGAGGTTTATGCGCAGCGTGCCGTCGCCCTTTGCCAGTTTCCATTCACCGTTGAACGGCGACGCCCTGTGCAGGACATACGAATTCTGCGGCAGTTTCTTCAGTTCGTCGTCCACATACGAGAAGCCGTCGCTGCTGGTCATCTTCAAACTGCCGTCTGCCATATACTCGAAGCTGAGCTTGGAGTCTTTCTCGGCAAAGTAGGCTGTGGCCGTGGCCCTGTTGCCGCTCATCTTAAGGTTTTCAATCGTATACGCCATCGACGTGTCATCGGGCTTGATTCTTATTATGCCGGCACACGGGTCGCCGTCCATCGAGTTAGGGTCAGATATGCTCTTTCCGTAGAAGTCGATGTCGACATACAGTCCGTCGGCATACCAGGCACCCTTGAACGGACGGGCTGTCTGAGCCTGAGCCGCAGTTACAGACGAGAATAACAACACACTGATAATAGCTTTTAGCAGCATTGCAGGTTTCATAATTTTAAGATAAGATGGTTAGGTTAAACATTTAAGAAACTCATCCCCGCGGGGCGTACAAGGGCGGAAGACGCACCATGACACGCACGGGATATTTTTTTACAAATATACTGAATTTATTTTTCTTTCGTGCCGGCAGGATAAAAAATAAAAGCGCAACCGCATAATTTATATACGGCAAAGGGGATATGGCATGAAATGTTGACAACTGTGAAATGCGCAGCAGCAAGATGTCTTGCCTAATGCCGGCACCACAAAAACAGCCTGCTTTGCAAAAGACGGCAAACGGCACGCCGAAACATGGCCTTTTGCAGGCTGAAAGGGCACCTTTTGGAACGCAAAAGGTATGCTTTTGCAAAGCTGTAAAATGCAATATGTTTTCAGCAAAGACTTATCACTCGTCACAATATGCCATAACCTGCTGACTGTCAACAACATAATCCGCAGCAAGCCTTGTCTGTAACTCATCACGCCGGGATGCCATACGGCAGATGTGATGAGTCAAGACATCAACTCATCACACCGCAAACGTCTGGCATACAGCGCATAACATGCCGCCGTGATGAGTGACGAGTAAATACGAAAAACTTTTCTGTTTCATATTATCCCAAATCGTCATCATATCGTATATGGCTTTATCCATTTTGTTCATTCATGCCTTCAAGCCGTCTTTTTGTCTCTATTGAGGCATTTTCGTCTGTCTTTCCATGACATAACCTGCCATAACCGCGAAAGGCGAAAACTACAATCCGCTCAATATAAAGCCAAAATAAAGACTGAACAATAACGGCAGACTTGGGATTATCCATCTGCCCCACCCCGCCTACAGGCATCAGGGGCTGTCAGGCAGACTCACCGCACGCTGCACGGCAGGGCGCCATGGGCCATACGGCAGGGCACAAAAAGAAAGTAGGCATGCCCATAAGGCACGCCTACTTAAAAGGATATCTAAATCTATTTTATTCAGAATTAGAGTTTCGGACCTGCAGCTACGAGAGCCTTACCAGCCTCATTTCCTTCGTACTTAACGAAGTTCTTGATGAAGCGGCCAGCGAGGTCTTTAGCCTTAGCTTCCCACTCAGCAGCGTCAGCGTATGTGTCACGCGGATCGAGGATCTTAGGATCAACTCCAGGAAGTTCTGTCGGAACCTCGAAGTCGAACATAGGTATCTTCTTTGTAGGAGCGTTGTTGATAGAACCGTCGAGGATAGCGTCGATGATACCACGTGTGTCGCGGATTGAGATACGCTTGCCAGTTCCGTTCCAACCTGTGTTAACCAGGTAAGCCTTAGCACCGCTCTTCTCCATCTTCTTAACCAGCTCCTCAGCATACTTTGTAGGATGCAGCTCGAGGAATGCCTGACCGAAGCAAGCAGAGAATGTAGGAGTAGGCTCTGTGATACCACGCTCTGTACCAGCCAACTTAGCTGTGAATCCTGAGAGGAAGTAGTACTTAGTCTGCTCCGGAGTCAGGATAGATACAGGAGGCAGTACGCCGAATGCGTCAGCTGACAGGAAGATTACCTGCTTAGCAGCCGGTGCGTGAGAAACAGGCTTAACGATGTTGTCGATGTGGTAGATAGGATAAGAAACACGAGTGTTCTCAGTTGTGCTCTTGTCTGTGAAGTCGATCTTGCCCTCAGCGTCAACAGTTACGTTCTCGAGCAGAGCGTCGCGGCGGATAGCGTTGTAGATATCCGGCTCGCTCTCTTTATCGAGGTTGATAACCTTAGCGTAGCATCCACCTTCGAAGTTGAACACGCCGTTGTCGTCCCATCCGTGCTCGTCGTCACCGATAAGCAGACGTTTCGGGTCAGTAGACAGAGTTGTCTTACCTGTACCAGACAGACCGAAGAAGATAGCTGTGTTCTCGCCGTTCTTGTCGCAGTTAGCAGAGCAGTGCATTGAAGCGATGCCCTTCAGCGGCAGGAAGTAGTTCATCATAGAGAACATACCCTTCTTCATCTCACCACCGTACCATGTGTTGATGATAACCTGCTCTCTTGAAGTTACGTTGAACACAACAGCTGTCTCTGAGTTCAGACCGAGCTCCTTGTAGTTTTCAACCTTAGCCTTAGAAGCGTTGTAAACAACGAAGTCAGGCTCAAAGTCCTCAAGCTCTTCCTCAGAAGGACGGATGAACATGTTCTTTACGAAGTGAGCCTGCCAAGCTACCTCCATGATGAAACGAACAGCCATACGTGTGTCCTTGTTGGCACCGCAGAAACCGTCGATAACATAGAGTTTCTTGTTTGAAAGCTCATTCTTTGCTATTTCCTTAACAGCAGCCCAAGCTTCCTGAGAAGCAGGTTTGTTGTCGTTCTTATATTCGTCTGAAGTCCACCATACAGTGTCCTTTGAAGTTTCATCCATTACGATGAACTTATCTTTAGGAGAACGTCCGGTGTAAATACCTGTCATTACGTTTACTGCACCGAGTTCTGTCACCTGACCTTTGTCAAAACCCGTAAGGCCGTCTTTTGTCTCTTCCTCAAACAATACCTCATAAGACGGGTTGTAAAGAACCTCAGTTGTACCTGTGATTCCATACTTTTCTAAAACTGACTTATCAAACTTTGCCATTTTAATAATATATTAAAAAGTGAATTATTTGTTCCTGATAGTTACCTTAAATCGGCTGCAAAGTTAGCAAAAAATCGATTATCAGCCAACAATGAAGGGTATAAAAAACACCTATAAAAAGTCTTTTTAGGTTAAAGTATTAAAAATTTAAACTGCCCGAAGTATTTTTGCAATTTGCACTTTGCAAAAACAAACGCTTCTCTAGACAAAAAGACTGCAAAACACTTTATAACCTAGCATCTTGCGCAAATCTTTAAATTATAACAAACAAGCTACTTCTATATCACGACGGAGACCACGAAAAGACGCAGCACCATATAAAACAGGAGTAAACATGGCTAGCACTTTGACAAAACAGGAAGTTATATCTGTAAATAAATCATAGGAAAATACTTACAACTGACTTTAAAACGTTTTAGTTACCATATTGCTTTCGTTTTAAAGAACTTCCATTTTAATTTGTCTGGACTTACCGGAAAATAAACGCCAACCGTATTTCCTTCTACGTCATAAGATATGCACTTGACGAAAGTTGTGGCCTCATAATATCCGTAGCTCATGTTCGGATTAAGGACAAAGCCAACTTTGCCATTGTTGTAATCAGCATAAGCACCTATCGAGTCTTCATCATGAGTAAAATATTCACCTGTCACGACCCAATCCTCATAAGTTGCAGGAATATACTTCAGCACCTTGACGGCTGACACAAAATAAACAGCGCCAGGCGTCAGCCCGTAATCGCTTATCCATGAGCCGAACTTTGCCTTTTCCCATTTATCATATTTCAATTCACCATTGTATCCGTACAGTGAATCCTTATGCCATTCCAAATCATCCTTTACGCTGTCATTATGCTCTCTATTTTCCAATACTGCATCACGAAAAGATTCCTTGTCGCCATAAAACTTGACATCAGGATAAGTATAAACAACCTTACCGTCTTTCATTATATGACGCTCAGTATCATTATCTTCATTAGAACATGAAAACATGATAAAAGCAAAAAGCATAAAAATAACATATTCCACTCTTTTCATATGGCAAACATATAAATTTTATCGACATGCAAGAAATATATTAATACAAAATAATGTTTTTAACAAAATTATATAATAAGCTTTATTGTATTACTAACATTTAAGCTTATTGACAAACATACTTATGCTACATGCCATCATGTTATATGAAAAAAGAAAAATATACCGTTTCATACGAATTTATTTTGCATTGCAACATATTTACGTTATCTTTGTCTTTCAAAAACGACTTATGGAAATCATAGACCTTAGTAAAGGAAACTCAATCATCAATCAGTATCTGGCAGAGATAAGAGACGTAAACTATCAGCAGAACCGCCTGCTGTTCCGCAACAACATAACGCGCGTGGGCGAGATGATGGCCTACGAGATAAGCAAGACGCTCGAATATGAGACGAAAGACGTAACCACGCCCCTGGGCGTATCGCGCGTCAGCGTGCCTGCCGACAAGATTATCCTTGCCACGATATTCCGCGCCGGACTGCCTTTCCACAACGGATTCCTCAACGTGTTCGACCACGCCGGAAACGCCTTTGTGAGCGCATACCGCGAATATACCGACAACGAGCACACCGAGGTGGGCATACATGTTGAATATCTTGCCACGCCGAGCATCGACGGCAAGACGCTCATCATAGCCGACCCCATGCTGGCAACGGGCGGATCGATGGAGCTGGGCTACAAGGCCTTCCTTACCAAAGGCACGCCCAAGCGCATACACATAGCCTGCGTGATAGCCACACCCGACGGCATAGACCACATAAAGAAGACTCTGCCCGACGACAAGACCACAATATGGTGCGCAGCCGTTGACCCGGGCATGAACGAGCACAAATACATCGTGCCGGGATTCGGCGATGCCGGCGACCTGTGCTACGGCAGCAAGCTGTAATCATGACAGACTATTTTTCTTAGCTCAGACTGCTTTTATCAAAATTAGGATTAAGGAAAAACATATAAAAAGAAACGCCCCGCAAACAGCTGTTTGCGGGGCGTTTCTTTTTATACAGACTTTTATTTTGCCCTATATTTATTTAACTTCCCAAATATCGTTGGTTTCGAGCAGCTCCATGAAGTTGTGATATTTCTTCTTGGCGCTTACTTCTTCGATTTGCTCCTTAACTGCCATTTCGTAGGTAGGAGCCTCAACGTCACGGATGACGCCGAGCGCAACGGGGAATCCGTGCTCGTTGTCCATCATGGCAAGTTTCAGCTGCAGAGTGTTGTCAAGGCAGTGAGCGTCGTGCACGAGAATGTCTTTCTCTGTGATGCCGTTCTCGCCCAGCTTAACAACCTTGAGGCCGAAACCTTCCTGCATGAGTCCGTACTCATTGTTCTCGCCGAAGATCAGCGGCTCGCCGTGGCGAACGTAGATAGCGTTCTTGGCGCGCACTTCCTTCTTGTAGATCGGATCATAACATCCGTTGTTGAAGATCACGCAGTTCTGCAGAATCTCGCACACAGAAGCACCCTTATGCTTATATGCAGCCTTAAGGATGTCTACTGTGCCCTGAGCGTCGGTGGCAACTGCACGTGCGAAGAAGTGGCCGCGTGCTCCGAAGCACAGTTCTGCCGGCAAGAACGGGTCCTCAACTGTACCGTAAGGTGACGACTTGCTGACAAATCCGCGCGGAGAAGTAGGCGAATACTGGCCTTTGGTAAGTCCGTAGATGCGGTTGTTGAGCAGAATCATGTTTATGTCGATGTTGCGGCGCATGGCGTGGATGAAGTGGTTACCGCCGATAGCGAGTCCGTCGCCGTCACCGCTAATCTGCCATACTGCCAGGTCGGGATTGGCAACCTTGGCGCCCGTAGCGATAGACGCAGCACGTCCGTGAACGGTCTGCATGGCATAAGTGTTTACATAATAAGGCAGACGGCTTGAGCATCCGATACCTGAAATGACGGCTGTCTGATAAGGCGGAACGCCGAGTTCTGCCATAGCCTTGTGCAGCGATGCGAGGAAGAAATGGTCGCCGCAACCGGGACACCACCGCGGCTGTCCCTTTTTATAATCTTGCGCAGTATATTCCATTGCAATTATTTTTATGGAGTAAAGAGTATGAAGCTAAGGAGCTAAGACAACAGCAAGCGCAGCGATTTATCATGCAAGCATGCCATAAAATCTGTCTGATTGTTATGTCAGCAATCTCTTCTTATCCATAGTAAAGGATATCCACGGCCAATACGGCCTTCAAGACATTTGTCTTAACTCCTTTACTCCATTACTTCTTTACTCTTGTATTTTACTTCTTAATTATTAATTATTTTGGTGAACGCCTTTACAAGCTCGCCTACCACGAAGGGCTGACCCTTAACCTGGTTGAACTGATAAGGCATGAAGTTGTCGATTCTCATGCGCAGATAGCCTGCGAACTGACCAAGGTTCTGCTCTGCCACAACTACCTTCTTATACTTGCCAAGCACTTCAGCTGTGTTCTTAGGCAGCGGGTTGATATAGTTGAAGTGAGCGAGAGCCACCTTATGACCGGCACTTCTCATCTCTTCCATAGCAGAATACAGATGGCCGAATGTTCCGCCGAAACCAACGATCAGCAAGTCGGCATCGTCGGCGTCGCCCTGCACTTCAAGGTCTGGAACAGGAATCTTGAACACTTTTGCTGCACGCAGACGGCACATCTTGTCGTGGTTCTCCGGATCGGTAGAGATGGCACCTGTGTCGCCGTCTTTCTCCAGTCCGCCCAGGATATGCTCGTAGCCTTCCTGTCCCGGTATAGCCCAGTAGCGTGCACCTGTCTCCGGATCTCTCTTATACGGAGTGTAAACGCCCTTCTGCTCAGGTGTTGCATAGTGAGGATGTATTTCGGGCAGCTCGTTGATGTCGGGCAGTTTCCATGCTGACGAACCGTTAGCCACGAAAGCGTCGGTGAGCAGCACAACAGGAGTAAGGTGCTCGAGAGCAATCTTGGCTGCAGCATATACAGAGTCGAAACAGTTTGTAGGACTTGTTGCGGCAATCACCGGCATGGGCGACTCACCGTTACGTCCGAAGAGAGCCTGCAGCAGGTCGGTCTGTTCGCTCTTTGTAGGCAGACCTGTTGACGGACCGCCACGCTGAACGTCGATGACAACGAGCGGCAGCTCGTCGATTACAGCCAGGTTCATGGCTTCTGACTTAAGACAGATGCCGGGGCCTGATGTAGATGTTGCGGCCAGGGCACCGGCGAACGATGCGCCAATGGCACTGGCGCATCCAGATATTTCGTCTTCGCACTGCACCGTCATGACACCGCACGACTTATGCTTAGCCAGTTCGTGCAGGATGTCTGTGGCAGGAGTGATGGGATATGAGCCAAGATAGAGCTTAAGGCCGGCCTTCTCGGCAGCGGCAATAAGTCCATAGGCAGTAGCCTTGTTACCCGTTATGTCCATGTAGCGTCCCTTAACCTTGTTCTTAGAGTCGATGCGGTAAGTGGCGGGCACGCTTGCGTGAGTGTTGTGGCCGTAGTCATATCCGGCATGCACCACCTTGATGTTGCACTCTGCAACAGCAGGCTTCTTGGCAAACTTCTCGCGCAGGAACGATGTAACAAAGTCGAGATTGCGGTTAAACAGCCAGCATACGACGCCGAGAGCAAACATATTGCGGCACTTCAGCACGGTCTTGTTGTCGAGTCCGCTGTCTGCCAGGCAGTCTTTCACCATCTGAGTTATCGGACAAGCCACCACGCGGTCGGGGTCGATGCCCATCTCGCCCAGGTAGTCGTCAGTTTTAAACTCGGCCTTCTTCAGGTCGGCCGGACCGAAGCTGTCGGTGTCGATGATTATCGTAGCCTGTGGCTTGGCAAACTTGTACTGAGTCTTCAGTGCAGCAGCGTTCATGGCCACCAGCACGTCACATTTGTCGCCGGGAGTGTAAGCACGTCCACTGGCGATGTGAACCTGAAAGCCCGAAACACCCGTAAGCGATCCTTGCGGGGCGCGGATGTCTGCCGGATAATCCGGAAACGTCGAGATTCCATTACCTATCGTAGCCGAAACTGTCGAGAAGATGTTTCCCGCCAGCTGCATGCCGTCGCCGGAGTCACCCGAAAAACGCACTACGACATCATCTAACTGTTTTACTTCCAATTCTTCTGCCATAAAAAGTCTTTTTAAACTTTATAACTTATTAGTATGTTTTTCTACCGTCTGTTGCCGCGCTGGGCTGACCCAAACGCGAGAACAATACTATGTATTTAAGATTAATTGCAAAGGTCGTAAAGATTATCGAAACCGCAAAATCTTTTTGCATAAATATTTAGCATCTGACAGCATTTTGTCGAAAATTGTTCACTTCTGCGACAAAAATTAAGTGTTTCAATAACAATAATAACACAATAAAAGTGATGAAAAAAATAATATGTCAGAGCTATTTTTTGCTAAAAAAACATCTTTCCGCTACATCAAGAAAACGCTGAAAGGCCCTGAAACACGCATATTTACGAGCCAAAGCATATCTGCACGGCAACCTTCAGGCATCACGTACAGCAGCTTTTCTGCCACGGCAAGGGCGAAAAGATGATAAACGATGCCTCAAACCACAAAAATTTCAAACTGAAAGCAGGCTGTCAGCGCTGCCTATTATAATATAATAAGGTGTAGCTCTACAGCATGCCATCAACGACAGATTCATCTGCACATCAATCCTGAGGCTATCTACCGGCATGAGTTGCCATAAGTATCTGTTTTTCTGCATATAATCATCTGCGTGCCAACAAAAGGCGACATTACAACAAATAGGATAAAACTTTGCTTTTAATCTGAAACGCCGTTATACACGAAGCCATAAAAACCGGCCGCATAAGTCAGACAAAAAACGCCGTATATGCCGTTTTATCATCAACAAGTTACAATCTGTAACCTTGACAAGCCCATAACAGGGGTTATCATACATTTTCTGGCTGTTATGATATAACAAATGCCGGTATGAGCCTTGATGCTTCATGCCGGCATTTGCAGTTGCCACAGCTGTATTTTTATTGTTCTTCAGCCAGTGTGAAATCGAGCTGGCGCTTCTCAACGTTGGCGCGTGCCACCTTGATTTTTATCGGGTCGCCCAGCTGATATTTGTTGTGATGACGGCGGCCAACGAGACAATAGTTGCGCTCATCGAAGTCGTAGTAGTCGTCGTCCAAGTCGTGCATGGGCACCATGCCTTCGCAGTGGTTCTCGTCTATCTCGCAGTAAATGCCGTAAGACGTTATGCCGCTGATGTGGGCAGGATATTCGTTGCCTATCTTGTCGGCCATAAACTCAACCATCTTATACTTTATAGAGTCGCGCTCGGCGTTCTGTGCTATCTGCTCCATGTCGCTCGAGTGTTCGCACAGTTCCTCATAATACTCTTTGTTTGCGCTGCGTCCACCGTTCTGATAGCGTGTGAGCAGGCGGTGAACCATCGTGTCGGGATAGCGGCGGATAGGGCTTGTAAAGTGGGTGTAATATTCGAAAGCCAGTCCGTAGTGGCCGATGTTGTGCACGCTGTATTTAGCCTTCATCATTGCCCTCAGCGCAACGCTCTCTATCACGTTCTGCTCGCGGCGGCCGTTGCAGTCGTCCATCAGCTTGTTCAGGCTGCGCGATATCTCGCCCTTGGTGCCTTCTGTCTTCAGCTTGTAGCCGAACTTCACGATAAACTCGCGCAGACGCTCCAGCTTCGTCGGGTCGGGCACGTCGTGTATACGATAAGGCAGCGTCTTTGCCTTCTGCCCCTTCTTCACCTTGCCCACGCCCTCGGCCACGCTGCGGTTGGCCAGCAGCATAAACTCCTCGATGAGCTTGTTGGCGTCTTTCGACTTCTTGAAGTAGCAGCGTGTGGGCTTGCCCTTCTCGTCAACGTCGAAATGAAGTTCCTCGCGGTCGAACTTCACCGCGCCGTTCTTGAATCTCGCCTTACGCAGCTTCTTTGCCAGCATGTCGAGCGTTATCAGCTCCGTGGCAAACTCGCCCTTGTATCCGTCCTTGCCTGCAGGCGGTGCGGGCTCGCCCGTGCCTTCCACCACTCCGTTGTCTTCCAAGATCTGCTGCACCTCCTCATAAGCAAAGCGGCGGTTACTCTTGATAACGGTGTGAACCAGTCGCCAGCTCTTCACGTTGGCATCAGCGTCAAGGTTGAACACAGCACTGTAAGCCAGTTTCTCCTCGTCGGGGCGCAGCGAGCATATAAAGTTGCACAGGCGCTCGGGCAGCATAGGTATAGTGCGGTCAACGAGATACACGCTCGTGGCACGTTTCTGTGCCTCCTTGTCTATTATGGAGCCTTCGGTAACATAGTGAGACACGTCGGCAATGTGTACGCCAACCTCCCAAAGGTCTTTGCCCAGCGGCTTTATTGACAAGGCGTCGTCGAAGTCCTTGGCGTCCTTCGGGTCAATGGTGAACGTGGTTACGTCGCGGAAGTCCTCGCGCTCCTTATAGTCTTCCTCGGTTATCTCGGCACTTATCTTCTCGGCAGCCTCCTCAACCTTCTTGGGATATCTGTACGGCAGACCATACTGTGCCAGTATGGCGTTCATCTCAACATCGTTGTCGCCGGTCTCGCCCAGGATGTCAACCACCTCGCCTATGATGTTCTTGTTGTCTGTGTCGGGCCACTTTGTAACCTTCACCAGTGCCTTGTCGTTGCTCTTTCCGCCCTTCAGCTTGTTCTTCGGTATGATGACGTCGTGAACAAATATGTCGCTGTTCGAAACAAGGAAGGCAAAGTCTTTCTCAACTCTCAGCTTGCCCACGAACGTGTCGCGCGCACGCTCAAGTATCTCTATAACCTTAGCCTCCTTGATGTGGTTCTCCCTGCGCGCCATGAACGTAACCTTGACGCGGTCGCCGGTAAGGGCGAAGAGCGAGTTGCGCTCTGCCACGAACACGGGCTTGCCGCCGTCGTCGGGCACAAAACTGTTCTTGCCGTTGGCCTTGCGTATGAAGCGGCCTTCCTGCACCTGTCCCTTGGTGTTCAGTTTGTATGAGTTGTCGCTCACCTTGCTCAGGAAGTCGTCCCATGCCATCTCCTCCATCACGTCCACAGCCAGCATCTTTGCCGGATGAGTCTTCAGGTTAAGAGTCTTGAATATGTTTTTGAAACTTAGTGTCTTGTCTGAGTTCTGCAGAAAGAGGTTTTGCAGCATCTCCGATATTTTGTTCTTGGTCAGCCTCTTTGTCGATTTTTTTCCTTTTGCCATAATCTTGTGTTTTTTTTTAATTCCCGGCCTGCCGTCAGCCTCGGTTCTGTGCGCGGTCTGTGCATCAGCCCTGCCTGAGGGCTCTGTGCTGTTCTGCGCCGTGCAGGCGTGGCATAGCCTTTCTGTGCGAAGTTACGAAAATAATTTCTTACTTCAGCATTAATTTCACCTTAAATAATTAATTTTATGTTACATATCGGTTAAAACTGCCAGCCGCAGCTACCTTAAGGACACAAACAAGGCATATTGGGGCAGCATTTTTTGCGTGTTGTCAAAAAATAAGCGTATCTTTGTAAAGACGTTGGCGATGCGTTGCCGACACAAGAAACGTTCGTATAATCATAAATTTGCGGATATTATCTGTCTTGCCGTGTCTTTCGGTCCGGCTCTTTTTACTAACTAAAGATTTTCATGCCATGATGCCATTCCGTATAAATCTTCATAAGCTGTCTGTCGCCGTGCTGATATGCCTGGCAACAGTCTGCGTACTGCATGCCCGAAACATCGACGCAACCGATGCCCCTGACGAGGCTATGCTGATAATGAAGGCGTCCGACGCCGTAAGCTCGCTCGACAGGAGCCAAGCCTCAACAGAGCGCATAAGAGCGGCTGCAAGGCTCGTTCCTGTGCTGAATGACTATGCAGACATGCTGGCGTCCAACCGTCTTGACCCGAAAGGCAGCATGAAGATGGCAGCGCTGAAGGCCTGCGCCGACGCTGCCGAGAGATATTCGGAAGAATGTCCCGAGGCGCTGGCGCGCACGCTCTACAACCTTGCCAACCTGCAGGGCTCATACTACGACAGTGCCTGTATCCCCACGATAGAGCGGGCGATAAGTCTAGTAGAAGGCATAGCCACGGCCGAAGAGGCACAACTGCTTTACAAGATAGCGCGCCAGCACCTGCTCTACAGCTATGTTGAAGGCGAAAGCCCGATGCGCATAAGGGAGATATTCGGACTGGAGAAAGACTTTCTGAGATTCTACAAGAGTCATCCTGAAACGGTCAACAAGGCGGAGATGATGCACATGCTGGCCATAATGAAGGAGCGCACCGAGTTTGACAACGACTTCAAGCAGGCAACCGACAGCGTGCTGTTTGCCGACAAGGATATCGACACCACACATTACGACATCATCCCATTTACCGGGATTATAACCAACTCGCCTTATTATTACAGAGAGAGCCTCGCCATATTGAGGCGGCTGCTGGGCAACGACAGTCCCGACACGATGGTGCCGTGGATAAACTGCCTGATGGCAGGGGCCATGCCGGGCGACGGGGCTGCGCTCGTGGCGGCTGCCGACAGCGTGGTGGCCATAACCGAAAGCAAGATGCCGCAGGGGCATCCGATGATAACAGACATGAAGGCCATACGCGACTATATTGCGGCAACCAACGGATATCCGCTGCGATTCGACTGGAAATATGCCGGCGAGCTTGAGCCTTACGCCGGATACTACGGCGCAGGCTCAAGGGCGTATCTGTCGCTGCCCGTAATCTACGGACTCAACCTGGGCATGGCTGCGGGCGCATCGTCAGTGGCAGACGTAATGAAGATGGAGCAGATATATGACGCCACGGCGCGCACCACCTACGCCGACGACCCGGGACAATATATCATGGACAAGATGTGCTTCATGCAGGCATACGAGAAGAGCGACGTGACGACGTTGGCATCGAGGCTGCAGGAACTTACGGCCATGGCACTCGACCGCAGACTAAAGCCTTCATGGCGGCTGTTTGCGGCGGCACGGCGACTGGCGCAGGCATGCAACAGGAACGGACGGACGCAGGACGCACTGGCCATAACACGCCGACTGGCCGGCGACCTCGACATGCTTACCGGCGGAAAGGCGCTGCCCATAACGGCTGACATACAGCTCGAGACGGCGGGATATGCGCAGTATTACTCTCAGTCGGCCGACACGATAAGGCGCGAATACGACAAGACGCTGAAACTCTATGCAGAGGTAGGCATTCCGCCCACGATGCCGCTGCTCAACTACGGACTATATCTCAACAGCATAGGCGACTATGACGGAGCCATACGGCAGTTTGAAGCCCTGCTGAAGCTCGACGCGCTGCGCGACCTGCCTTACGACCGGGCATACACGCGCCTGCTGCTCGGCCAGTCCATGCTCAACGCCCATATTACCGACACGGCACGGCTTGCCGACGTTTTCGGCGAGGCTGAAAAGTTGTATATGGCTGACACCGTCGACCTGAACAGCGAAACGGTAAGGGGCTACATGCTTCTGGCTCACTACTATAACTATCTCAACCGTCACGACCTGACAGAGAAGGCGCTGCGCAAGGGCTGGGAACTGGCCTCGCAGCTGTGCGAACCTCTTGACGCAACGCTGTTCGACTTCAACAACGAGCTGTTCAGCCTCTATTTCTTTCAGGGCAACGACCACGAGGCCGAACTTTTCAACGAGCAGAACATAGCTGCCATCGAGGCTGCCGGACTGCAGGAGTCGGCCCTCTATCTTGAAGCTCTGTGGAACAGGTTTATCATCATCAACTGGCGCACGCCCAACGACCTGCTGCAGTATCTGCCTGCCGTGATGGAGCAGATACCCATAATAGCGTCTGTGTATGAACGCACCGGACAGTCGCCCGACATACTTTACAACTACGCACTGCGCATACTTACCGTGGCGCTCGACGCCGCGGCCGAAGGCAAGACTCAAATGGACAGCAGCGCGGAAGAATATGGCAAGACTGCAGAAAAGGCTGCCGAATACCGCAAGGGCAAGGAGTTTTTCTACAGGATGATGAGCATGTTTAAAGAACAGGCCTTGCCGCTGATGCACAAAATAGAGAAAGACTTTCCCGAATATGTCAAGCCTTACGACTATCGCGCCACTCCCACATGGCTGAGCATAGTCAGCAGTCTTATGAAGTGGTATGGCAAGGTGGAAGCCGACAAGCAGCTTGAGCTGCACTACCTTAACCTCATGGCAGAGGCATACACCGCAAGCGGTACACCCTGGCAGGCAGACAATGCCATGGCCGAATATTACATCAGGGAGAGCAACTGGCAGAAGGCATACGAACATACGCAGCGGTGCTGTCAGCACATCGACAGGTTCAGCACGTTCGAGAAGCTTCAGATTGGCGACAGGATGGCCTTCCTTGCCAACACGCTGCACCACGACGACGAGGCCGTTGAGACTGCCGTGGCACAGGCAGGGCGCATACGCTCGTATGTGCTTGCCAACTTCGACTTCATGTCGTCTAACGAGCGCGCCGAGTTTCTTAACTCATACGGCAACACGGGCATACGCCTCAACGACATGCTGTCGCGCCGCCCCGCAGAGCTTGCTGCCGACGTATACAACGCAGCCCTGTTTGACAAGGGTCTGCTGCTGCACTCGTGGGAGAGGCTGCGCCGCTCCATCCTGCGCTCTGGCGACAAGGCGCTTGCTGCCAAGCTCGACACGCTCGACATGCTGAACAAGCAGAAGAGGGCCATGAGCATGGACATGACCGACTCGGCATCATCGTGGGCACACGCCAAGATGCAGCGCAGCATAGACAGACTGGAGAAATGGCTGTCAAGACAGACCGTGAAGTTTCGTGCCGACACCATGCGCGTGGTGTCGTGGCAGGATGTCAGAAGCAGTCTGAAAGATAAGGAGGCGGCAGTGGAGTTTGTGCTGGGCGACAGCTCGCTCATGGCGCTCGTGGTGCGCCCAGGCTGTGAACGGCCGCGGTATGTAAGGCTGTGTAACGCCGCCGAATGCTACGAGACACTGAGCAGGGTTGACAACTTCCCTGCCGAGACGCGGGCCCGACGGCTCTACACCTACGGGCGCTCAAAGCTCTACGACCTGATATGGGCACCGCTCGCCGGCGAGCTTGAGGGCATAAAGACGGTGTATTATTCGCCCACGGCATTCCTCAACCGCGTGGCATTCGCCGCACTGCCTGTGTCGGCAGACAGCTGTCTGGCTGACTGCTACGACCTTCATCAGCTGTCAACCACGGCCCTGCTCGCAGCACGCGGCAGAACAGGCAAGATAAGCTCGGCAGCGCTCTTCGGCGGAATAAACTACGGCAACATGCCCGAAAGCATGACACAAAATGCCGACGGCTCACGCGCAGCCTTGTCGGTGGCCTTTGCCGACCTGACCGAAACACGGGCAGAGACCGACACCATTGCCGAAAACATGACTGCCGGAGGCATAGCCATAGACAAATATATGGGCGACAACGCCACCGAGGCCAACTTCTACGCGCTCGACGGCAACAGCCCGGGCATAATACACCTGGCCACGCACGGCTTCTACATCAGCGAGAAAAACGTTGAAAGCAACGCCTTCCTGAAGAATCACCCCGGCGGACGCTATCACTCAATGCAGCGCAGCGGACTGGCCTTTGCCGGAGCCAACGCCACATGGATGGGCGAAAAGAAGCCCGACGGCAACGACGGCATCATGACGGCCAACGAGCTGTCTATGCTCGACCTTAGCCGCACTGACCTCGTGGTGCTCTCGGCATGCGAGACGGCACTCGGCGACTACAGCCTTGAGGGCGTCTACGGACTGCAGCGCGGATTTAAGGAGGCAGGCGTAAGGTCGATGATTCTGTCGCTATGGAACGTCAACGACCGCGCCACGTCGCTCTTCATGCAAGACTTCTATCGCCTGTGGCTCGGCGGCCGCTCCAAGCACGAGGCTTTCAGCCAGGCCGTTGCCAACCTGCGCGCCACCCACCCCAGCCCGTTCTTCTGGGCTGCATTCGTACTGCTCGACGCCGAGTAGGCAGCGTTGCAAAGAAGCAACTTATATGCTGTCAGACAATAATATTAAAGGTGAACAACGGCCGTAAACTTTTACGGCCAAACACAACGAACCTGACAAACCGGCAGGCTTCATGCCGTGCCCGCAAGGATTAGGAGTTGAAAATAAATGCATTTCTTGTATACAAAGAAAATTTTTAGTAATTTTACAACATATATCGGTAATTACATAAAACGCCTTTATAAGCCACGCCCAAGAAGCCTGCCCTGTCCGGGGGCGCTCTGCCGGTTTTAGTTGTAACAACAATACCATTATTCTGTTGTCTGACACAACAAGACAAAAAGAGAACAGACATAAAAAGCGAGGACATGCATTCAGGCATCTCCTCAGCCTTAACAGGAAACAGGCATAACACGGATATGTGGACAGAGTTAATCAGAACCTACAAATGACTATATAAAGACAGACAATGAATACGAAAAACATCAAGCCGCTTAAAAGCATTTTCATTTTTATCATGCTTATGGCAATAATGCCGTTTGCAGAAGCAGCGCCACAGGGCAGCAACAATTCATTAAGGAATTACAGCTCCTATTCAAAACTGTCAAGCTCCGTCCTCCTCAAAAAGGCCGAAAAATACCTCGTAAACGGGGTAAACACCGACAGTGCCATGCTCTGCCTGACTATTGTCACGCACAGATATAACAAGAACATGACCGACGAGGACAAGATAAAGGTTATAAGCGCCTACAACGGATTATGGTATATCCGCTTCTTTACGTATTTCGACTATGCCAAATCTTATGATGCGCTGATCACCGCACAGCACATAGCCAATGAGATTAATCACAGCGAGACCCAAATACAGCTAAACTTAGGCTGCTTCTATCAGACCCTGGCGGAAGAAGGCAAAGACGAAAAGCTGATGAGGAAGGCTCTTGACGCTTACCGCATTGCCTTCAGAGAAGGTCTGCGCCAGAAAGACTCCAATGGAATAATCAACAGCTTCGGCAATATGGTCACCGTATGTGCGCGCTTCACTGCACGGACAGCCTTGCCGGAGAATGGAAACAGTTTGCGGCAACTGAATCTCTACATCCTGCAAATCTTTTTAAATACACATCTCTCCTTTATAAAGGCGTCATTGCAAAGGAACACAACGACTACGACAGGGCCTTGCAATACTTCAAGGAGCAATATCCACATACAAGCGAAGAAAGAGACTATATCCGCAACCGAATACTAATGTTTGTAAACATCGGCGGAACGCTTGCCTGTCAGAAAAAATACGAAGAGGCTGCCGAATACACCATGAAGGCACTTGACCTGAGCTACAAATTTGACCTTAAAGACAGCAAGCTGCAATGCTACGAGCTGCTTGCAGGATACTACAGCAAGGCAGGACTAGCCGAAAGGTCAAATACTTACCATAACAAGTTCTATCAGCTGAAGGACACGCTGCTCAACTATCAGCAGCTGGCAAGCGTAAAGGACATACAGTTTCTAAGCCAGATCAACAAGCTCGACGAGCAGATCACGAGGGCCGACATGATGAACACCATAAAGAACTACATAATAGGTCTATGCGCCGTTGTCGTGGTGATAATACTGGTGCTTCTGGTGGAGCTTTACCGGCGCAATAAGGCCCTGCGGATAAACAACGAGATGCTGTTCAACAAAAACCAGGAGATACTTGAACAGGAACAGCGCGAAAGGCAGGAACGGCTCGACAGGGCCGGAATAGGAGCCGATGCGCCTTCGAGAAAATATCAGGGCAATCCCATCAATGAGTCGAAGAGCTATGCGCTCATGTCGGAAATAAGAACCGTGCTTGACACAAGCTCTGAAGTGTTTTCTTATGAATTTAACCTGAACAGGCTTGCACAGATGGTGAACGAGCAGCCCAAAAACGTGTCGCAGGTGATAAATCAGCTTACGGGCAACAACTTCAACACGTTTATAAACGAATATAGAATAAAGGAAGCCTGCAAGCGCATAAGCGACAGAGACAACTACGGAAACATGACCTTGGAAGCTATAGCCAACAGCGTGGGCTTTAAGTCGGTTAACAGCTTCAGAACTGCCTTCAAGAAGGTTACGGGCCTGTTCCCGTCAAAATATCAGCAGCTGGCCGACAAGAAGAACAGGGCAGCCGAGCAGGCATAGGCCTGCGGACATAAAGCAGGCTTACAGACAGAGATGTTTTATTGAAAGTCAGCTACAGGATTTCTTACGCAGCTGACTGTATTATGCAGAAAAACGAACAGACAAAAACTGCAGCCGAAGCAGACGATCAGCTTGCAATACAATAACGTTATTCTGCCGTTTTTCACCTAAAAACGGGAAAATAACGCATAATTTAAGCGCAAAATCGTGATTTTGCGCTTTTTCAGCACTTTTTTCTTCATTCTTAAATCTTATTCCAAATTAAATTTGCGCAGACGATTGGCCATTGTCTCTGGAATTTTATTTCCATCTGAATTAATTAAAAAAAACGCAAGTGTATGAAACATTTTAAGAAAATCAAATTGCTTTTCGTGGCGATAGCCCTGTTCTCGTACAGCCATATCTGCCATGCAGGCGACACGGGGGACGAGTCTGTCGTACTGTGGTACACAAACGGTGAAAAAACTTGTTATCTGCTGTCAAGCAAACCGGTTATCACTTACAATGAAGAAAACCTGATACTTACCGCCACCGACGTGAACATAGAAGTGGCACGGGCCGACATAGACAGGATAACCATAGACAAGCAGGCTACAGACATAAAGCAGACCCTGTCTGAAGAGCAGCAAGGCCGCATAACCGTCAATGCTGACGGAGCGCAGCTATCAGGTTTCGGGAAAGGGATGAAAGTGTACCTCTATCAGGTAAACGGAGTTCTTATCAGCCAATACACAATCCCGGAGTCAGGCTCGCTTGACATTTCGCTAAACGGAATGGAGAGGGGCATTTATATCATAAAAGCAGGACGTTCAACAATTAAAATAGCAAGAAAATGAAAAAATCTATCATACTATTAATCGGAATAATCGTTAGTATTACCGCTTCAGCACAAAACGTGATGCGCGTGGAACTTAATGACGGCACAGTAGCAAAATATCCAACAGCCGACGTAAAGCAGATAACATTTGAGGAAGATATGCCTGTCGGCACTCCTGTTGACCTCGGACTGCCGAGCGGCACCCTATGGGCCGACTTCAACGTGGGCGCCAGCAAGCCTTCGGAGCCGGGCAACTATTACGGATGGGGAGAGACAGAGACTCACACCCTGTATTCATGGGAGAACTACACTCTGTACGATTACGACAACGAGGTCTGGATTAAATGGGAAGGCGACTCCTTAGACTTCGGCAATACGGACATTGACGTTGCTCACGTAAAATGGGGCGGACAGTGGCGCACACCTTCATGCGCACAGTATAAGGAGCTTGCCGAATACTGCACATGGACACTGACCGAAGAAGACGGCATGAGGGGCTATAAAGTGACAGGAAAGAACGGCAACAGCATATTCATACCGTTCAACGGCGTCATAACAGACCACATTCAGTCGGTAGGCGTAATAGGCAACTATTGGTCTTCATCAAGATACAAAGATCCCGAATACTTAGGCTATGCACTGTTCATCGCCCCGGGCGAGGACATGGAAGACTCTTTAGACCCCGACGCCTGTGCATACAGATACTATGGATACGGCATACGCCCGGTTATAGGCAACTATATGGAGACAAAGAAGTTTGAAGCCGTAGACATGGCCCTGCCAAGCGGAACCAAGTGGGCAAACATGAACATAGGAGCCACATCGCCCGAAAAGGCCGGCAACATCTATGCATGGGCTGAAGTTGAAGTGAAAAACACATACAGCAAGGAGAACTATTCTTTCTACGATGCTGCTACACAGACTTTTGAGCCTGTTGGCGAACAGCGCGAGTCGATTTACTATAACGTTGCAGAAGAAATGAACGACACCGTCAACGTGTACGACATACAAGGCTCAGGCTATGACATGGCAGCGCACGAGCTGGGCGAAAACTGGACCACACCTACCCTTGAGCAGTATGGAGAGCTGATGCAATATTGCACATGGACATGGACCACACAGAACGGCGTAAACGGATATCTCGTTACGGCGTCTAACAACAACAGCATATTCCTGCCTGCTGCCGGAATATACATCAACGAGGACATTTCCGGCAACGGCATCAGCTTCTATTACTGGACTGCAAACATGCCAAGCAGCACAAGCGACCAGGCCTACCAGTTTGTGGGATACCGCGACTATGCCACAAGCCTTATGCCAGGCAACCGCTTCAGCGGATGTCCCGTAAGAGCGGTCTGCAAGTGATTGCCCACTCATGAAGCCTGCCGGGCATGCCCATACCGACACATGACATAAAATACAGCATCATTGCCTATACGGCATAGCAGCGTGATACGCGGAAACGTGCCAACGCATAATATGGCTTTACTGCAAGGCCATAAATGCCGGCCGAGCCGGCAAGACCATGATTCTACGACAACCGCAGAATTATGACAGACCTGCATGGCAAGGCCGCATGCGATGAATATCACTTCTGCCATAATGGACTTATTTGGCATCTTATCCGGGTTTCATCAATATGACTTACCCCACAAACTGCATGTCTGGCAGGCATTGTCACCACAGAAAACTCTTTACAAAATTTATGTATAGAGTTTTCTGTGAAATAGAAATCCGATATATAACGTATGTTAAACAGACGGGCTGCATGAGGCCATCTGTTTAACATACGTTTGCTTTTACGCTGCTTTTTCATGCCCGAAATGCCTGTTTCGGAGATTAAAACCGCAGGTTTTGCACTGCAAACAGTGCCACTTTTCATTGCTAAACCTATCGTTTAAGCATGCTAAGTGGCCGAGTAATGTTTTTTAACACACACGTCTTCACTCTTAAACCGGCATAAATGCCTATATATCAGCACGTTGACAGAAAGGCCCGTTTTCTGCGTTTTTCGGGCAAAAAGCAAGACCGGCGCAGAAAAGCGGCATTCTGAGAGCGTCAAAATAAAAAAGTTTTCTGTTGCAGGCAGTCTGCCGCTACTTCCGGAGCGGCATTGCATGATGACAGCAAAAACTGCAATAATGCTAAAAAAAAATAATAAATATACAGCATAGCTTGCCGTATGATTTATTTTTCCTATATTTGCAATATATAGGATGCGGCTCAGCAATACAAAATCAGGAACAAAGTTTTTGTTTTTGCAATGCATTCGCCTTTCACTATATCCGAGAAATGAAAAACAGAACTATTAAAAATAAAAAAGTAGGAATTATGTTGAATAAGAAGGTTGAAGAGGCGCTCAATGCGCAGATTAATGCCGAGATGTGGTCGGCATATTTGTATTTGTCTATGGCTGCCTATTGCCACGCAGAAGGCCAGCCGGGTATGGCAAAATGGTTTGAGGTGCAGTTTCAGGAAGAACAAGACCACGCCAAGATTCTGTTTAACTACATCAACTCTCGCAACGGACGCGTGGAGCTGAAGGCCATCGACGAGGTTCCGACAAAATGGGACTCTATTCTCGATGTGTTCAAGAGCACGCTGAAGCACGAGCAGAAGGTTACGGGCATGATCAACGACCTGTATGCGCTGACACACGAGCAGAACGACTTTGCTACGCAGAGCATGCTGAAGTGGTTTATCGACGAGCAGGTTGAGGAGGAAGAAACAGCTCAGACCATTATAGACAACATAAAGATGATTAAAGATAACGGATACGGCATATACATGCTCGACAAGGAGCTCGGAGCAAGAACTTACACACAGGCCGCACCGTTGAATGGTTCTCTCTAATTAAATTTAGAGCAGGTATCTTAATAAAAACAATCAGGGGAAGCCGGAGAATAAACTTGTTCTCCGGCTTTTTCTTGCCGGTTTGCCAAGACTTGCATCGCCATATAACCACCACTCGCAGACACTGAGCTGACACACAGCCACAGCAAAGCCAGCTTGCAAGGACAAGACAAGCCATATTTACCCTCAAGGCAAACCTAAGCTCCCCCACGGGGGGAGTTGAGGGGGCTTCTCCTCAACCTGTATTTCATCGTCCTTACGGCGCCCGCCGTCATGTTCATGGCACGCTGGATATCGCTGTCGGACAGGCCGGCGAGGGGCAGCATAAGGAAAAACGTGTTGTATGGCGTCAGCCGCCTGTGGCTCTTCTCTATGGCGGCTATGTCGTCGGGCATCAGCGTTCGGCCGTATTCAACGGCTGCCTCAAAGTCGGCTTTCTTCCATTCGGCCGTGTTTCCTCCGCCGATAATCTCCTCATATCGCCTTTGTCCCAGTCCTATTATTGCCGCTCTCTGCTCCCTGAGCGTGTCGAGCTTGCGGCTCAGGCTGCCAATCTTTCTCTCATTCTCGTCTTTCGACAGGCTCAGCTCGTCTATCTCCTTTCTGTATCTGTCGGTTAGCCGCTCAATCTCGCCGAGCCGTTTTTTGCTTCGGTTTATCTTTCTTCGGTGAACCACCAGCAGCAGCGCGAGTGCCGCCACTGCCACCGTTGCCGCCACAGCCGCCGTCTTCAGCTTCATGTCGGCCTGCCGCGCGGCCTCTGCCTTGTCTATTTCGTTTTGCAGGCTCAGCATCTTTTCCGTGTTTTTGCTTTGCTCAATGCTGTCTTTCATCGCCTTCGACTTTTCTATCAGTTCGGCAGCCTCGCGATATTCTCCCTGTTCTTTTTTAACGTCTGCCATCCACGACATAACTTCTGCCCTCACTATAGGGCTGCCTTTGCTCATTGCCCTGTTCCACAGTTCAAACGCTTCGCTCTCTTTTCCTTGTTCAATATATATGTTGCCGAGAATAAAGTAAGCGTATGACGTGGGCTTTATTGATAAAGACATTTTGGCGTATTTCTCTGCTTTGCTCAATTTCCCCTGGTTAGAGAATTCGGCACTGATGTCTGTAAGAACATCAACTTTTTCTTCCTCTCTTAAATATTTAACAAGAGGTATTGATTTTTCTGTATAATATGCACCACTGTCAAGCATATTAAGTGAAGTGCAAATATTTCCAATTTTATCCAAAATCAGGCAAGTCAAAGCCCAGTCTTTGCGCTTTTCGGCAAGTGCCAGTGCTTTCTTTTCATAATGTAGAGCCGTGTTTTGATTGCCAATAGAAGTATTTATTGCGCCAAGATTGGCATAAATCCTGCTTAATAATTTTGCATCATTTACTTTTAACGCAAGATGTTCGGCTTCTTTCAGACAAGTTAAGGCAACATTTATATTATTATTCCTAAAAGAAATCATACCTTTATAATATAAGGCTCTTGCCAGATTATATTTGTTGGCCGTTTTTCTGTAATATGCTACGCTATAGGTTATGCCGGAGTCTGATTCAACAGGAATCCTGAGCCTGTATGTTGCCATGTCGTGCAACAGACCATAGTATGCCCGTTCTTCATCTGTTTTCAAATCGCTTTTGTTGATTGTCAAAAGTTGTCTTATTGCTGCGCTGTCCCTATTTTTGTCGATAAGGCTGTCTGCGTTTACAAGACAATCATATACATTGCCGTGTCTTTGGCATGCAGCGATTGTTACGATAAGAAATATTATAGTCAAAATGTGTTTCATGTTGTGGCTTTTCAGATGCTCAAAGTTATTGATTAATTCTGTTATGTGCAAGTTTTTATGCGTTTTTGCTCGTCGACAACGCCGTAAAGCGTCACATTTTTGTGTTTCAATTTGTTGCATTTCTATATGTACGGCATTGATAATCAGAGATTTAAATACTAAATCAAAATGTGACGCGCTCAGAAAAAATATGGATTAAAGTTTGGCAGTATGGCTTTGCGTTTTATAACTTTACAAAAGCGACGGAGGCAGAATGAGTCGAAGAAAAAGAATTTGTCAAAGTTATTTTTGAGATTTATCGGCTGCGCCGGCGGATAGGATGTTGAATTGTTGCAGGTTAAATTTTTAATAATAAAAAAAACATTGGTTATGAGAAGAATAATATTTATCATCGGCATGACGTTGGGAATGTGCTTTTGCTTGTGTGCAAGGGGGCAAGTAAAGAAAGACATCTGGTCGGAAGTGTCGACACACTTGTCGATGTACGGCAGTTCAAACAAGCACATGGAGGTTTCTTACACGCTGGGCTGCATCGTCGTTATGTAGCGGATTAGAATAATTATGCACGAAAATGGCGCGAATATTAGGAAACATGGAAATAATTTTGTAGATTTGCCTTTTGAAAAACTTGTAGACTTCAGGAACTCTGATTCTGTGGACATAAAAATGTTGCTTGACTAAATCATATACTTATGAAAAGATTTTTGCTGACGTTATTTGTAGTCTGTATCTTATCCGTGTACGCTGTTTCCCATGCATACGGACAGGCAAGACAGGTGAAGTATGATGATTATTGCATCGTTCTTATAACTTCTGCCCAATGCGGCTATTGCATTGTGAATACAGGCTGGTTTAATTCCCTTGCAGACAAGTATTCTGACGATATACAGATGGTGGCATTAAGCGAGTCGAAGCAAAAGACCATAGACAAGCTGAAGACACAATTTCCTGACAGAGATGTTACGCTGAAAGGATGGGAACTGATACCGAACGCAAGACATCTTATATCAAAATTGGTAGAACAGGAAACATATCCGCAGATAATCCTTCTGGAAAAAGGCAAGGTGAAGAAACGCTTCATAGGCACTATCCAGTCGGTAAAAGACGCTGTTGAGGAGGCTATCCCTTTGTTTGTTTCAGAGAAAAAGAATTCAGTGCAGCCTTATGGCGCGTAAAGGCCGGAGACTTAACGGCACCATGAAAATTAATGATTGACGCAACCGCAGGCGGAGATGTTCCTGCCCAAAGTTATGTATTAACACCTTAAACAGATATAATTATGAATAAAATCAGATTTGCTCAGTTGTACGAATGGTTTACGCTTTTAATATTCGGCTTATTCTTGATATTCGATCTCACGTACCGGGGCAACACTATGTTTAATACAATCGCCTATGTCTTGTTCGCAGCAATAGGACTTATCGGACTGCTTACGTTGAAAAAGCGGAAACCAGACTGGCGCATATTCGACATTGTGTTCAATGTGCTGTTGCTGCTGTACAGTGCAGTGATGCTTTATTCAATATACATCGAATAAGGCAGACGAAGGGAGCATGCAAATGCAAAAGACTTAACGGCACAATAGAATTTAAAGGTAGACACAACCGCAGGCGGATGTGTTTTACCTAAAATCGTTATTAACACATTAAACAGAAATGTTATGAATAAAAAGACACTTGCCAGGCTTTACGAATGGTTTTCGTCTATAGTATTGATATTCTTCTTAGTTGTAAGATTTGCGTTCCATGACAACGACACGCTTTATACAATCGTCTATATCTTGGTTGTTGCGGAAGGAGTTATAGGTCTGCTTACGTTTAAAAAGCGGAAGCCCGACTGGCGCATATTAGACATTACGTTCAATGTGATTTTGCTGCTGTTAGGCGGATTGGCGCTTGGGGCTACGTACATCGAATAAGGCAGACAAAGAGATTTACAGAAATGAAATATGGAAACATAATATGAGCAATTTAAGTTTAATCGCAGGTCTTGGCGTCGCCGTGGTGCTGTCTGTGGCGGCGTTTGTGGCAAGACGGCGCAAGAAGGTTAGCCACGACAGCATGGACTTATGCCTGGAACTGGTGTTCTTTTTTGCCGCATACAAGCTGTTAAAGGTTGCGGCCGTAACGCTGGGCATGCCTTCGTCATATTTCTATTTGGCGGCATTTGCGGTTTCTGCCGTAGCCCTTGTATACAGAATGTTGAGAAAATCAGCCGGGCGGCTTTACAACGGACTGTTGCTGCTTGCGTGCATGGGGTCGGCTATAGGCATTATAGATGCCGTGGGCTTGGCCTCAGGCCGCTGGTTTATGGTGTCGGCGAGCGCAGTAGTGGCGCTTGGCTCGCTCGCGTTTATCATGACAAGTATGCACAAGAAGAAAGACTTTGGCAACGACACGGCCGACATGGTGTCGGGAGTTGCGTTTATGGCCTCTGCCGTAAAGTTCTGGCAGCTTACGCTTAATGTGTCATGGCTGTGGGCTGTGCTGCTTGCCGTAGCCGTGCTCGTGGCCTCGCTTGCCGTATATCTTGTCGCGCTGATGCGCGGCGGCAGATGACGCAGCGTGCATTTATCAGGTATAACGCATTAATAATGCGCCGGCATGAATAACAATGCCGGCATAGATAAGCAGGTATGGCGGCGCGAACGGGCAGCGTAGGCCGTGGCAAAAGGTCTGCATCATGTGTTTACGTTCAGATTAGATGATTAAAAAAGAAAAAGGAGATTATATATGATACCATTACATATGTGCTGCGCTGCCGGCAGGACAAAAGACGCACTGGGCAGTTACTCGATATTTTTATTTCCGATAGCTATAGGGCTGATTGTTGGATTTGACTCGTCAGCGTTTTACTTCTTTCTTATTCTGGCAGTGATTACAGTAGCGCTGAATATGGTTAATAAAGTAAAAAATGAGGAAGACAAAGACGCAGAAGAGCCAAATGCGTATGTCAAGGTGTTCAGATGCTTTTCGTTTTTGGTAATCCTGCTCTTTGTTATGGCTGAGACAATGTACCGGGACAACGCCACGCTTGGGGCAATGGTCTATGCCTTGTTTGCAGCAAGGGGCCTTATGGGGCTGCTTACACTGACTAAGAGAAAGCCCGACAGGCGAATGTCAGACATTGTGTTCAATGTGCTGTGGCTGCTGTTCGGTGCCCTGATGCTTTATTTCACATACGCCGGATAGCACCTACAGGCCACATCAGCACATCTACGCCAAGAGCCATGCACAGAATAATAGAAGCTGCATTGGCTGCAGCGTCAGTATTTCAGGTTCATCTTTCTGAACATAACAAAATCTTCGTCGCCACGCAAAATCTTCTTTATAGCCACAGGCAAGTTATGATCGTTGAGATAATGGCGCTCGCCCGGCTTATAACTGCTGCTTGCCACAGACAGGCTGTCGGCACGCAGGGGCGTTGATATGCCTGCAAGCGAGAGCATGGTGTGGAACACCGACGCGCTCGTGGCCACACTCTTGCGGCTGTTAGAGCCGACAGCTGAAGCCTCGGCGGCATACATCTGCCTGTAAGACGGCGACATCCATATCAGCAGAGGCACGTGCAGCTCATAGTATGAAGGTATGGGCGAAGCATGAAGAAACAGCCTGCGGCCGTCGTCGAAGATGTTTTCGCCGTGGTCTGAGGTGTAGAGCATGGCCGACACGGCACCGCTGCGGTCGAGCTGACGTATGAGCAACGACAAGAAACGGTCGGTGCTCCTGATGCTGTTGTCATAGGCGTTGAGCAGCTGCCTGCGGTTAGACACCTTGGCCTCGCTGGCGTTGTCGGGCCTGAACACGGCCTCTGACCGCCTGTAACGCTCGCGGTAGTTGAAGTGAGAGCCATACGTGTGCAGCACAATCAGCTCCTTTGCACGTTTCTTATCCAGTATGTCATTCACCATATGCAGCATATCTTCGTCATACATATCGCTGCGTTCAGTTTCTTCTTTTATAAACTTCCAGTCGTCGGCCTCCTTGCCGAAGATGTCAATAAACGAGTGGTTAGGCCGTTGGTTTGATATGAATGTCGTGTGGAAGCCTGCCTCGCGGAACGCCGTGATGATGCCTTTCTCGCGGTATATGCGGCCATAGTCTTCAGCCGAGGCTGCCGACATGAGCATCGGGACGCTCTTGTGTGTGGTGTTCGACTGTGTTATGGCATCGCTGAACACCGTGAGTCCGCCGGTGCGCTGAAGCATGGGCGTGGTGTTGCGGCCATAGCCGTAAAGCCCGAAGCTGTAGGCACGCGCCGTCTCTCCGATAACCAGCACATAGACCTCGCGCCCTGAGGCGGCATGGGTGGGCACGGCATTAAACCTGAAGCCGGCCGATGTCTGTGAATAATCTGCCGTGGCCTTGTAGCGGTCGGCGGCAAGATATATGTTGTAGAACACGTTGAGGGGATACAGATGCAGCCGTGCGCTGTAGTCGCGGCCGGCAAGATAGCTGCCCGCCATGCATGCCGCCCCTGCAACGAGAGCCGCAAGCGAACGGCGCCGCTGGCGCAGCAGGAAACTGCGGCTGAGCACATCGCCGCGGCGCAGCGACACAACGGCCAGCACTATCACGGGCACATAAATAACCACGACGATTACTATGGCCGGCAGAAGATTGTCGAGCAGTTCCATTGCCTCGCCCACATTGGTGGTAACAAGATTGAGGAACATGTCGACGGCTATAATAGAATGGCCGAAAAGATAAAGCAGCACTATCTGGAAGGCGGCCAGAAACATCAGCGGAAAAAGCAGCAGAGCCGTCTTGCCGGGCTTACGGCCCAGCGCCATGAGCAGCCATACGGCCGCCACGGGCAGCACGATGTTGGTGACGGAGGCCATGATGCCCATGCGCTCGGTGAAGCACAGAGCCACGTTGGGTATTGCCAGCACGGCAACAGTAAGCCAGAATATGCCGTGCGGCGAGGCGCAGCATCTTATTATGTCTGTTGATTTGATCATTTCCTTTTATTGTATGTTTGTTGATTATGTCGTTGCAGGCGCCCCGACAGAACTTTGTCACGGCGCGGCAGCACACAGCCTCACGGCGGCAGCTGACGTAGAACGTAAGCGGCGGGCGCTATGATGCGACTGACAGGGGACTATGATGTCCGCTGACGGCGCATGACAAGGCACAGCCGCAGAGAAGACGAGGTCAGAAGGCCTCGTTGATATGGAAGAGGAAGCCCGACTGTCCGCTCTTGCCGAAGCCGTAGTCGAGGCGTATGTTCACGTCTTTCTTGAACTCCCAGCGGTAGCCTATGCCGAAGTTGGGCAGCACGCGGTCGGCGCGTATGGCGCTGAACTTGCTAAACACCGTGCCCGCTCCGGCCCATACCACCATGCCGTTGCGCCCCCACAGATGCTGACGCAGCTCTACCTGAGCCTCTATCTTGTGCTTGTCGCGATAGCGTCCCTCATAATATCCGCGCATGGAATAAGAGCTGCCCAGCAGCGCCATCATGCCCCACGAGGGATTGCCGAAGTTGAGCGTACTGGTGATGTCGCCCGCGATGATGCCTCCCTTCCACACCCGTCCGTATGCGCTGGCATGAAGATCGGTGGTGCTGAAGGCATAGTCGTTGCCGAGAAATGCCGGCCGGAAATATTGCGACAGGTTGACATAGAAGCCCTTGTGAGGGTTGGTTATGACGTCGCGCGAATCGTAAACGAGCGAGACGCCCGCGCCAACGTTCCATGTGCGCCTGTCCATGCCGTTGAGCAGTTCGGGGCGCTCTACGTTGTTGGCATAGGCAAAGTCGTAGACCAGCACCGGACCTGCATACAGATTGTCGGCAAAGCGCCACAGCAGACTTATGTCGGCATTGACCTGGCAGCGGTTCATCTCCGACTTGTTGGCGTCGTTGTTGCCCATCTCGTAGCCGATGCCCCAGAAGTCGCTCTTGAACGAGTCGAACGACACGTCGTAGACCATGCGGCAGCGGTCGTGCGGAAATATATGGTTGCCCCTCACACCAATCTTATAATAGTTTGCCGTGGTGATGTCGCCGTAAAGGGCCACGTTAGAGCGCGTAAGGAGCGAGTCGGTCATGTCGGTGCGATACAGTCCGGTGGCAACAAGTCCCAGTCCGAGCTTGGTGTCGGTGCTGTAGTGCGGTCCGCCTATTATGCTGAAGTCGAACTTCTTGTAAGGTTTCTCCTTGTTCGAGTCGGCAAAATAGTCGATGACGCGGTTTATCAGTCCCTTTTTCTTCTTTTTCTCCGTAGTGTCGGCAGGACATGTTCCGGCCTGTTCACACGTGTCGGACATTATGGTTCCGGCCTTGTCTCCGGCATCCTGCGCCCCCGCGGCTGCGGTTCCGAGCGCCATGATGGTTGTAAGCAGCAGAGTCTTCATCAGCTGTTGTCTTTATCAGTAAACAAGTTCAACATTGTCTATCCACAGAGTGTTTCCGGGCGATCCGATGTATGCACCGCCGTGGCTCGACGAGAATTGCAGCATCAGATGCGTAGGCGCAGTGCCCTTGGCAGCCCATCCCGTCTCAACCACGGGCACGCTCTTGCCCTTGCTGTTGCGTGCATAGTCGGTCTTGCGCAGCCCCATGGTCCTTGCGTCATAGTTAGGATTGTTCCTTATGTCGCCGTAAAGTATCTGATATGTGGCGTTGTTCACCCATCCGTTGGTGCTTGTCCCGTATTTCACTACGAGCGTGCCCACTCTTTCTGCCGTGATGTTCCCTTTGCTGTCCTCATGCCTCTTCTGCAGATACAGCACGGTTATGGCGTAGTCCTTGCCTGCCACGGTAGAACTCTTGCTGAATCCGGTCTGCTTTATTCTGTTGGCCGTGCCGGCCACCTTCACCCTATAGTCGTAGCGCAGCGCCTTGGGCCTGCCCGTAAAGTGTATACCGTTGTTCATGGCCTTTGGTCCGTCCTTGGTTCCGGTTATCGGCTCCTTCATGTCTCCCAGGAAGATAGAGCCTGCCGCCAGCACCTTGATGTTCATAAGGCCCATCACCTTGACGCTCTCGATGTGAGTGGTCAGCTTGGCGCAATATCCGCTGCCGTGCTTGTCGCGGTAGACCGAGTTGTTGGTCTTTACCACCCCCATGACCTTTGCCATCACGTTAGACGTGCCCCAAGGCGAACCTCCGCCGTTGACGTAAGGCTTGTTGCCGCTTATGGTGCGGCTTGGTCCTATCTCATACAGCGTCTTTGTCTGTCCCCCGATGATTGCAGATTCCTCTATCTTACGTATGGTCCAATTGTCCATATTGCCATAGCGAATGGGGACAACCTTCTCTGTGGCAGACGCCGGCAGGGTCAGCAGGATGACTAATGCCAGCATGAGGTTATTACATTTATGTTTCATAATGGTGGCAAATATATGAAAACTTTATTGTCTAAAAAAGTTTTTGAAGTGTTTTTGACTGTTAGAAGCTCCAAATGTGTGTATTATTTTGCAGTGGAAAACATTATTTAACTTTTAGTATACGATTATTCCACATCCAGCCCTATGACACAATACACGGCCGCACATGATTAAAAACGAGCCGCGTATTACGGTGCATATCGTTTAACCTAAATCTGTCGATTTGGGTTAAAAGTTAAAAATGAAAAACATCTCCGAAAAAGCGGAAGCCTCTACGCTCAAGATAAAGCCAAAATAAAACAGAACGATAAAGACGGATTTGGGCAGAAAAACATTCAATAACAAACTCATCGGGCATGCTGTTCAGGAGCCGCAAGACGGCTGCCTGCTGACACCGGAAACAGGGATACACAAAAAGTGGCTGAAAATCGTAACATTTTCAGCCACTTTTCATTAACATAGGATTGTTTTGTGATGAATATTCAGCAATTCTTTAAGGAATTGCCGCCGATTTACTTTCAGACTGTTAGTGGGCCGTTTACGGTGCAAAAGTGGGCCACTTTTGCACCGTAAACGGCCCACTTTTCATGCGCAAGTCATAGGTTAATTTTGCCTGTACGGCATGGCTGACGCAACATGGCGCAGCCACACACGCCAACGATTTGGTACGCAGCAGCGGCGCACCGTTCTACCGGCTGACAATCTGCCTGCCGATGCTGCACAAAAAAGGCCGTCGGCACTGCCTCCGGCAAATGTAGATGCCGGAAGACAATACGGACGACCGTATAGCGTGTATATCAGTCCGGCCGGAGCGGTATGCCCTGGCCGGACCTTGTTATTACTGATGCCATGCCCATGCCGCCGCGGCGGCCGTGTCATGGTCAGGCTTCTCTCTGCTTCGTACCCATTCGGGCCTCAACAACGTTGATAACGTAGTCGCCAAGCTTCTCGCACTCGCATATTATGTCCATATACATCGTGCCGATGGCGTAGGTGTACTCATGGCTGTTCACGTCGTTGATGTTCTGGCTCTTCAGCTGGTTGCGGTAGTTGTTAATCTCGTTCTCTATGTTGAACGAGCGGTTAACGTCGAGCTTGTCCTTGCGTCCCGAGAGCATGATGTTCATCTGCGTCAGGCTGTCGTCGGTAAGTTCAAACATCTGGTGCAGGTGTTCATACTGGCTTTCGGTGAAGTCTTCCTTGCCCTTAAACTTTCTGCTGATGTTGCGGGCTATGTTGTAGCAGCTGTCGCCGATACTCTCAATCTCCGATATCTCCCTGAGCATGGCCCTTATCCTGGCCTTGGTCTCGTCGCTGAGGTGGGCGTCGCTCACGCTGTCGAGATATTTGGCAATCTCTATCTCCATGTTGTCGCTGATGCCCTCATACTTCTCTATTCTGGTAAAGAGCTTCGTGAAGGCCGTGTCGTTGGTGGTGTTGAGCAGCTCGCGCACAAATCCGAACATGCGCTGTATGCGCTCAGCAAAGAGAATAATCTCCTTCTGTGCCTCGAGCACCGACAGCTCCGGCGTCTCCATGATGCTGTTGCCGCCGATGTAGCGCAGGCGGAACTCCTCTTCCTCGTCGTTGGTGCGGGGCTTGATGAGCCAGCAGACAAACTTCTCAATCTGCGGTATGAACCATATAAGTATAAAGGTGTTGCAGATGTTGAACGACGTATGGAACGCTGCCAGCACGACAGAAAGCTTTATTGGGTTGAGGTCGTGCGACTGCGGGTCGTAGTTGACAAAGTTGCAGACAAGGTCGACAAACGGATAGAACACGCACAGCACCCACAGCACGCCGAACACATTGAACACCAGATGGGCCAGCGCAGCCCTGCGCGCCTGTGTGTTGGCTCCGAGGGCGGCCAGGTTGGCCGTGGCGGTAGTACCGATGTTCTCGCCCATCACGAGCGCTATACCCAGATATATGGGCAGCACGCCGCTCGAGCAGAGCACCATGGTGATGGCCATCAGGGCGGCCGACGACTGCAGGATGCAGGTCAGCACGGTACCGATAAGAAGGAATACGATTATTGTTATGTAGCTGTTAGTGTCGAACGAACTGAAAAACTCTAACAGAGCCTGATTGTGGCCAAGGTCCATCTCCTTGCCCGTGTCGCTGAGAATTGCCAGCGAGAAGAACATGAAGGCTATGCCGAAGAGGAAGTCGCCTATGTAGCGGTGGCGCCGGGTGTAGATTAGCAGGATGCCGACAATAAAGGCAGGGAACACCACGTCGGTGAAGTTGAACGAGAATCCGAGGCTCATGATCCATGCCGTAAGCGTAGTTCCAATGTTGGCTCCCATAATAATTGATATGGCCTGAGCCAATGTCAAGAGTCCGGCGTTGACAAACGATACTGTCATTACCGTCGTGGCCGACGACGACTGCACTGAGCAAGTTACGAACATACCGGTGAGCATTCCGGTAAACCTGTTTTTAGTCATCGTGCCGAGGATGTGGCGCAACTGTGAGCCTGCCATCTTCTGCAGAGCTTCGCTCATGCCTTTCATACCGTAGATAAGAAGGGCTAATGCTCCAATAATCTTAAAAAAAATCCAAATCGACATATTTTAATTTAATTTATCATGTCATGTTGCGATGTGATGCGAAAAACGGAGTATCTTTACGAGCGTAAATCGTTTAACCGCATGGATATGAAACAAACAATTCAAATACGTTGCAAAAATAATAAAAAAATTAAAAATTTTGCAATAGGAAGTACACTTTCTGATGTTTTTCGTGAATTTAATCTCGAAATGGATTACGGCCCCATCAGCGCAAAAGTAAACAACAAGGTGGAGGGGCTCAACTACAGAGTGTACCACAGCAAGGATGTTGAATTTCTTGACATAAGGTCGGCCTCAGGCTCGCGAGCCTACACGCGCACACTGTTCTTCGTGCTGTGCAAGGCCGCGCATGACGTGTGGCCGGGAGCCGAGGTGGTGATAGACATACCCGTGTCTAACGGCTACTACTGCAACATCAACATAGGACGACCGCTCACCGAGGCCGACGCCGACGCGCTGCGCTCGCGAATGCAGCAGATTATCGACGACGCGCTGCCCATACGCCGCCACGAATGCACCACGGAAGAGGCCATCGGCATGTTCTCCGAGATGGGCATGGACTCTAAGGTTAAGCTGCTAAAAAGCGTAGGCTCGCTCTACACCACATACTACGAAATAGACGGATACAAGGACTACTATTACGGCACGCTGCTCACCAACACGCGCCAGCTGTATCTCTTCGGCCTCGAGAAGTATTACGACGGCATGCTGCTGCGCATACCTCTGCGCGACGACCCGTCGCGTCTGGGCGACCTGATAAGGCAGGACAAGATGTTCGAGATATTCAAAGAGCACCACCGCTGGCAGAAGATTCTGGAAATGAGCACCGTGGGCGACTTTAACGACGCCGTAAAGAACGGCCACTCTACCGACCTTATCAACGTGTCGGAAGCCCTTCAGGAGAAGAAGATATCGCAGATTGCCGACATGATAGCGGCGCGCAAGGGCGTAAGAGTGGTGCTGATATCGGGCCCTTCATCGAGCGGCAAGACAACGTTCTGCAAGCGTCTGTCCATACAGTTGCTCACGTGCGGTATCAAGCCTGTGCAGATTTCTTTGGACGATTATTTCGTCAACCGTGAGCTTACGCCTAAGGACGACAAGGGCGACTACGACTACGAGAGTCTCTACGCGCTCAACATACCGCTGCTCAACGAGCAGCTCAACGCGCTCTTTGCGGGCGAGGAGGTTGAGCTGCCGCGCTATAACTTCCAGTCGGGACGCAGCGAGAAGAGCGGACGCAGGCTGAAACTGCTGCCCGACAACGTGCTCGTAGTGGAAGGCATCCACGCGCTCAACCCCGAGCTCACGGCCAAAATACCAGAGGAACAGAAGTTCCGCGTGTATGCATCGGCACTGACAACCATACTGCTCGACACGCACAACTATATACCGACGACAGACAACCGACTGCTGCGCCGCATCATACGCGACTACAAATACCGCGGTGTGAGCGCCGCCGAGACCATACGCCGCTGGCCGAGCGTGCGTGCCGGCGAGAACAAGTGGATATTCCCCTATCAGGAGAACGCCGACGTGATGTTCAACTCTGCCCTGCTCTTCGAGCTTGCCGTCATAAAGAGCCAGGCCGAACCGCTGCTCGAGCTTGTGCCTGAGAACATGGAGGAGCACGCCGAGGCCTACCGCCTGCTGAAGTTCCTCAAGTATATCGCCCCGATACCCAACCGCCAGCTGCCGCCTACGTCGCTGCTGCGCGAGTTCCTGGGCGGCAGTTCGTTCAAGTACTGATGCCGTTGCTTTTAGCATTATTTCAATAAAAAACAATATAGCCGGATGTCTTTATACATATATTTAATAAAGACGTCCGGCTATTTCTTTGCATACGTCATCTGCAATACTACGAGTTGATGGCTGAAGACGCATTGCAGCCATGCCGACAGGCTGTTCTCTCCATACTAACAGTGCCGGCTTTGCCATGACGGTGCGGCATACTGCATGCCCGGCAGTCGGTCATAAGCCAATCACCGTCTGTCGTCAGCCTTGCCGACACAGCACGAGGCAGTCTGTCTTACCCATAATACTTTCTGCCTGAAACGTCATGCCCGCATCCAAACTGTCACACCTATAACGCATCTGTCTTTAAAATCTTCCGTTTAATTCGCATTTATTACTGATTAAGCAACATAAAACAGGGGCTTTTTACTTCATATTGATACATATGAAGTGAAAACGGCAGGATATTTTAAAGAAAATAACAACATTTATTTAAATTTGCAAATGACAGACACTTTGTTACCTCGAAGTATCATATTATGTTTAATTTAAATTGTTATACTCATGAGAAAGACGTTACTTTTATTGGCTGTTGCACTTGCAACATTTGCTGAAAATGCATGGGCTGACAAAAGCTTTAAGACATTACCGGAGTTAACTTACGGAGTGGCGATTTCACCCAGCGGACAATATCTTGTAGGAGTGAATCCCTCATACATGGTTGACGGCTCTTATTCTGTCAGCTATCTGTATGACACCAACACAGGTGAGACACAGTGGCTTACCGAGTTTGACCAAAACGACTTCAGCAAGTCAGGAGAATTTAAGGCCGTAAACGACGCCGGCGTGATTTGCGGATCATCAAAGGACCCGGATCTTCTCATAACTTACTCTGACATGTTTGGCACTGAAACCAGACCAGCCAACTCTGCCGCAATATGGAAAGACGGCAAATGCACGCTTCTTTACTACGGCGACTTCGACACATCTAAGTTTGAATTCCTGGGTGACGGCTCACAGGCTACAGACATTTCGGCCGACTCAAAGACCGTCTGCGGATATATCAGCACAGGCAATGCCGCATCATTCTATCCATGTATGTGGAAAGAGGGCAACGACGGCAAATGGACTCTCGAGTGGCTCGCATTACCTGAAGATGCAAAAGACGGAATGACTTACTTCATTTCTGACGACGGCAAAACTATTGTAGGAAAAATAACAGACGCTACAAACAACCAGCATGTGGCATTATGGAAAGACGGCGCATGCACCATCATAACAGACGAGCAGATTGGATGGGAGTCTTCAAGCTACGGCGGACAGGTGAAGATTCTGTCAATGAGCGCTAACGGCAAATTCTTTGTGGCCAAGAGCGCAGCCAATGCTATATATATCTATAATATAGAAACCAATGAAGGACGCAAGATTCCTGCCTTCGAGACAGCAGCAAACATAGAATATGCAGCCGTAGACAACGAGGGCAACGTGGTGGCTGCCTATAACTATGGCTCTATATTCTTCGGCGGAGACGTATATACACGCCCGTTCTGGTACTCATACAAGGAGGACCGCAACCTCGACTTCCCTTACTATATGCAGCTGTTTGCCAGCGGAGTTACTCCCGACTTCACATTTGAGTATGGCGAGAAGACACAGGCTGTGCCCATGGCAATATCTGCCGACGGCAACGTAATAGTAGGAAACATCGACATCTATGCAGCCGTAGGACAGAAGGCTAAGTGCTGGATTCTGAAATCAGAAAGATACGACGTGTCTATCCCTGTAACCCCGTCAGGACTCTCTGCCAAGTCGGAGGCTTTAGGACAGGTTACGCTGACATGGGCAAAGGACGAGACTAAATATGAAGACCTGACCCTGAAGTCATACAACATCTACCGCGACGGCAAAAAGGTTGCCAACGTTACAGCCGACAAGCCGATGACTCTGACCGAGAACAACGTTCCGGCAGGACACCCGGGCTATGCCGTTGAAGCAGTGTTCGAGACAGCAGACGGCGGCGAGATGCTTTCGCCAAAGTCAAACATTCTGAAGGCTTCTGTGCCCGATACATACGACATGCCTCTGTTCGACGACTTCTCGTCAAACTCTCTTGAGACAAACTACTGGGAGTCTAAAGTTGAATACGGCGATCCTACTGACGCAATGTGGGGCGTCATGCAGGACTACGGACTGATAGGCAGCAGCATTTCTTACATGGTATTCTCACAGCAGCCTTATTCAGGAAGCCTCATATCACGCCCGCTCGACGCCACAAAGGCAGAATCAGTAAGCCTGTCGTTCTTCATGCAGATGACACCGCTGAACTCCGTAGACCAAGATCTCGAGAAAGACTCTATCAGCGTTGACATCTCTACCGACTTCGGAAAGACATGGAAGGAGATAAAGGCATGGTCGCTGAAAGACATCTATGCACAATACAGCTACAACGTAATTAACCTTGACATATCTGCCGGAACAACAGGCAAAATCTTCCAGCTGCGTCTGCGCAAGCACGGACAGGGCGTTGCTCAATACATGATGTACGTAGACAACCTGAGGATTGAGGCCGGAGGCTCTGGCTCAAAGGCTCCTGCCGGACTTACAGGCACACTGGGCAAAGACGGCAAGTCGCTCTCACTGATGTGGCAGAACCTCTCAGGCGCTTACCAGCTCAACTACATCAACGATCCTTCTTTCATCAAAAAATACACCATAGGCAACGAAGGCAAGGAACTTATTGCCGCCAACAAGTTTGAACCTGAAGACTTGGCTGCATACAAGGGCAAATATCTCTCAGGCGTGCAGACAACCATCAACTACTACAGCACAGAAGAGGAAGTAAAGGGCATACACGCTTCAGTAGTAGTGTTTGAAGACGGCAAGATGGTACGCGAACAGGAAATAAAGGACATGACATACAACGAGGCTCTGACCGTTGCTCTCGACGAGCCGCTCCTCATCGACGGAACCAAAGAGCTGATGATAGGTGTTAAGATCTTCGACTACGACGAGCAGCAGATACCTATATGCTACATTATAAGCGACAAGTTTGTTGCAGGCAAGAGCGACCTCTACTCTGAAGACAACGGCGCAAGCTGGCTGAAACTCTCTGAATTCTACAACGAGCAGGGCACACCTGAGCAGGGATACTGCTGCTGGGACATCACCGGATGCATCACTGACAATCCTGAACTCACACCGGTTGCAGAGGGCGATCTGTTTGCATACAACATCTACCGCGACGGCGAGCAGCTCAACGAAGGAGTAATCGACAGACTGCAGACCCGCTTCACCGATCCCGAACCTACTGAGGACGCATGCTACCAGGTAGTTGGCTTCTTCTACGACGGCACAAAGTCAGAGGCTTCTGAGCAGTTCTGCCTCGACGACGTAACAGGCATTGAGCACAACATAGCCGACAACGTGACGATAACACGCAATGAAGGCGACAACTGCCTGACCATCAACGGCAAGTTTGACAATGCCACTCTCGTTGACATCAGCGGCGTATGCGTGTCACGCTCTGAAGGCAACCGCCTGTCGCTGAACGGAGTTAAGGCCGGCATCTACATCATCAGCATCAATGTTGACGGCAGAGTTTACACACAAAAGATGATTGTAAAGTAAAAGTCAGCAGCTAATCCTGCTGCATGATTATCACCCTAACCTATTTTCAGGCGGTTCTTTCCTCGCGAAAGGGCCGCCTTCTTTATCCCCTTGCCGGTAGTCATGCCGTGCCTATAATACACATCACGGCGGCACACGGCACCCCACTACTCACGCCCATTGCCGCCGCACAGCCGCCGACAGCAGACAGCTCCTCACCGCGTGCCACGGCGGCAACGGCCGAATACACATTGAGCCGCATCGAAGCAAAACGCTTACACATTGATTTATGCTGACGCTCTCATACTGCGATATTTGAAAATTAAAATCTCCCGGCCGCAAAAACGGGCAGTTTTCGCGTGCAATCGCAACAGTCTAAGCATCAGAGTGTTATACTCATAAAGAGCATAATGTGCAACATTTTTTGTCCCAATTAGGACAAAAAAGCCATTATTTCAATAAAAAAACAGGCCCGTTTACGGTGCAAAAACCGCCTGTTTCTCATCCAAAAGTGGTCGAGTAATTTTTCAAAAGCATACCTTTTACATGATAATGTAAATATTGTTTACCGCCGCCATGCCTCCGCTGCCCTCACGAATTCTATTTCGTCTGAAAATCCTGACAAAACTCTGATGACACATTGCCATGTCTGACGGCTGTAAAGACGACAAAAAGAAATGTCTCCACAACACGATGCACAATCCTTTGTGTGTGCCGTGTTGCAGAGACAACATTACCCAATAAAAACAATCTTAAAACCCAAAATCGGTCAGCAGACCGCATATTATGTTCATCAGCCAAACTAATACCTTCGTCTGTCATTGTGCTTTCTGTCGGCATCTTGCCGTTTGCATTATCCTTACACAGGCTGCCAAGACGGCGTAAAAGATGACGGCTGTAAGCTCAATATAAGACATGGATGCGGCTGAAACATAAAGAAATCATTAAATAAAAAGCCCGCACCTGCCACACGGCAACAAGAACGATAGGAACAAATTGCCATAAGGCTTTCCGTAACGGAACGGCACGACTGCCTGAACCACACGAAACTGCCGGCACGGGCCTTGGCGCTGTCAGTCTCAGCGCTTTATAAAACTTTTGATGTTGTCAGGTATTACGGGCATGGCGCCGCTCTGTGTGCACACATAGGCTGACACCTTTACCGCAAGGGCATGGGCATCCCTGACGTCCATGCCGCTCAATATGGCAGCACAGAACGTGCCAGTGAACGAGTCGCCAGCGCCTACAGTGTCTGCCACCTCTACTATCGGGGTCTCCTGGAAGGACACGCTCCCGGGTGTGAACACGTAGCTGCCGTTGACGCCGCATGTCAGCACAAGCATGTCAAGGTTGTACTTGCCAAGTATCAGCCAGCACTTGTTGCTCATGTCAAGACCGGGATAGCCGAACAGACGGCCTATCACGACGAGCTCCTCGTCGTTTATCTTCAGTACGTTGCAGCGCTTCACAGACTCGCTTATCACTTCCTTCGTGTAGAAGTTCTGGCGAAGGTTGATGTCGAATATCTTCAGGACGCCCTTGTCCGAGGGCATCGCATCGAGGAACTTGCCGATAGTTTCGCGCGAAACTACATTGCGCTGGGCCAGAGAGCCCCAGCACACTGCACGGCAGTTGCGGGCAAGGGCCTCAAGCTCCGGGGTGAAGGGGATGTTGTCCCAGGCCACGTTCTCGCGGATGTCATACGTCGGGATGCCGTCGTCGTCGAGCGTAACCTGAACTGTGCCCGTAGGATAAGGAACGCGAGGCATCATGTATTTAAGACCTTTGTCGTCAAGGGCGGCGAGGGTCTCGTCGCCTAGGCGGTCGTCGCCCACGGCGCTGACGGCTACTGAGTCGAAGCCGAACTGGCCGGCATGGTAGGCGAAGTTGGCAGGAGCTCCGCCCAGCTTCTTGCCGTCGGGAAGAACGTCCCAAAGGGCTTCGCCAAGACCTACTATTATATCTTTCATATCGTTATGCTTGTTTGTTTGAAGTTTGTCAATGTTTTACCTTGTTTATATAATAAAGGAGATAGACCACGCCGACTGACATCACGCCTACGGCTCCAGCCTGGCCTGCAGCGTCGGAGGCAAAGCCCATCAGAAGGGGGAACACGGTGCCGCCGAACAGCCCCATGATCATCAGGCCAGAAACCTCGTTCTGACGATCGGGGACTGAAAGAAGCGCCTGAGAGAACACTATCGAGAATATGTTAGAGTTGCCGTAGCCTACAAGCGCTATCGCAGTGTAGAGCACGGCCTTCGACGTGCCGAAGAACATGCCGCACATGCTAAGGGCCATCATTACAACGCTTATGGCGAAGAACACGCGGTTGTTCATCACGCGGAGGAAGAACGAGCCTGTCAGGCAGCCTGCCGTACGGAAGATGAAGTAGAGGCTCGTGGCGAAGGCGGCGTCGTTAAGGCTCATACCAAGACGCTCTATAAGGAGCTTGGGCGCAGTGGTGTTGGTGCCTACGTCGATGCCCACATGGCACATGATGCCAAGGAAGGACAGAAGGACGATGGGCTTGCCGAGAAGGCGGAGGCAGTCGCCGAAGCCCGAAACCTTGCCCGCCGGGGCTTCTTCCTTAATGGGGGTTACCAGCAGAAGGAGCGTGGCAAGCACGCCTGCAACGAAGTATACCAGGAACAGAACGCGCCAGCCCATGCCAAAAGAAGGAAGCACGCCAGTGGCGCCCCACATGGCTATGTAGGGGGCGAGGAAAGAGGCGATGGCCTTGATGAACTGACCGAACGTAAGGGTGCTGGCAAGGTTGTCGCCGCGGATTACGGTCGAGATCAGCGGGTTGAGCGATGTCTGCATCAGGGTGTTGCCTATGCCGAGCAGCGAGAACGACAGAAGCATTATGGCGAAGCTCTCGCCGAAGAGCGGAAGAACGAGCGACACGGCAGTCACCGCAAGCGACAGAAGCACCGTGTTCTTGCGCCCGATGCGGTTCATAAGCATGCCCGTGGGCACTGAGAAGATAAGGAACCAGAAGAACACCAGCGAGGGAAACACGTTGGCGACGGAGTCGCTCAGCCCAAGGTCTGACTTCACGTAGTTGGAGGCTATGCCGACAAGGTCGACAAAACCCATGGCGAAGAAGCAGAACATCACAGGGATGAGATATATGGTCTTGGTTGGTTTCATAAGTTATTTGTTTAAAGGATATACAACGAGCGAGGCCGACTTCTTCTTGCCGTCGCACTTAACTGATATGCTGTTGTATGGCTCTGACGGGAACACGAGGTTGGTCATAACCGAGCGTCCGCCGTTGGCAAAGGCCTCAACGCTGCAGTTGTCTACATAAAGGCGCAGCTCGTTGAGCTTAGATCCTACAACGGGAGCCACAGACACGGCAGGGAACTGGTCGCTGAACGAAACGTTTCCGCTCTTGCGACGGTCGAAGCTCAGTGTGCCTTTGGCTGCATCATACATCATGCTTACGTTCTCACCCTTTGTGTTAGAGAGCACAAGCTCAACGTTGCCGGCATTGTCATTGCCAAGAGTGAGCACCACCTCATAGGTGCCGCGCGGCTTGCTGAACATCTTGCTTATGGTCTTCGAGTCTGAAATATTCTTCTTCACGGCAGCCTTTCCTCTCATCTTCTCGTTCTCTACAGAAGGCTTCGAGGCCAGATATTCTGTCGTTCCGTCTGTATAGAGATACAGGTCGCGCGCAATGGTGTTGGCACTTCTATACTGCTGTGTGGGCGCCTGGTTGGCATACTGCCAGTTGCTCATCCAGCCTATCATTATGCGGCGTCCGTCGGGAGCATTGTCAAAAGTTACTCCGGCATAGTTGTCCTTGCCATAGTCGGCCCATTTTGTAACCTCGGGCTTTGTGTCACAGGTAAACTTGTGGCCGTCGAATGTTCCGGTGAAATACTGTGTGGCGCTGCCGCCTGCAGGTCCGCCGGGGTTTATGTTGCACACAAGCACCCACTTGCTGTAGTTCTTGCCTTCAACCGGCAGTTCAAAGAGGTCGGGGCACTCCCACACGCCCTCATGGCATCCGTAGCCCTTGCCGAAGCTGCTCTCATAGGTCCAGTCTTTCAGGTTGGCCGAAGAGTATATGCGCATCTCCTGCCCTGCCGCCAGAATCAGAATCCAGCGGCCGCTCTTTTCGTGACGGAACACGTGCGGATCGCGGAAGTCTGGCACGTCGGCAGTCAGAATTGGGTTGCCGTCATATTTGGTAAATGTCTTTCCGTTGTCAGTGCTGTAGGCCATGCTCTGCGTCTGGTTCTCGCCTGCCGTGGTGTAGAATGCCACTACGGCTCCGGCACCAAACCCAGCGGTATTGTCCTTGTCAACCACACAGCTGCCGCTGAAGATTGTGCCAAGGCCGTCGGGTTCAATGGCCAAGCCTTCGTCGGTCCAGTTTACGAGGTCACGGCTTGAGGAGTGTCCCCAGGTCATGTTCTCCCATTGTGAACCGTACGGATTGTATTGATAATAAAGATTGTATACGCCGTCTTTATAGAACATTCCGTTAGGGTCGTTCATCCAGCCGTATGCAGGCGTGTGATGATATGCAGGACGGAACTTCTCGCGGTTGGCAGTGTCAAAGGTGTCGGCATAAGAAATGTTTTTCCAGCAGGCATAATCCTTCATTGCCGTAGGCTTGCCGTCAACTCCGTTTACATGGAAGTCGAACAAAACCTTCTTGCCGCCAAGCTTCGAGATGTCCAGCGGAACGTAATAGTCAACCTTATCGGCTGCCAGTCGTACGTTCAGCGTCTTTACCACATTGTTGTCTGAAATAACTTTGATGTTGCTCACTTCCGACTGTTCCTCGACAGGCAGAAGAACGTATCTGCTGGCTACTTCTGCACGCATCATGCAGTGAGTCTTGCTCAGGAACATCACTTTGTCTGACTGGGCAAAAGACGGCAGGGCCATGATTGCCAAGGCAGAGACAAAGGTATTTTTTATAAAGTTTCTCATAATATTTATTTTATAATCAGTTTTTTGCTTATTGTTCTTGCGGGTGTAACCACCTTAAGTATATATATGCCGCTGCGGCTGATGCCAAGCGAACCGCTGCCTTCAGTGAGCCTGCTACTCAAAACGGGGCATCCGTTTAAGTCATATACTGTGGCCTGGGCGTTGCCGCAGGTGTTATAATATAGGATTTTTCCTTCAGAAACACTGAAGGAAAAATCTGTATTCTCAACATTTATTGATGTCTGCCCTCCCTGGTCGGGATCGAGTGTCCATGCATTGAGCTGCTTAACCTGCGTGGCACCTTCAGAGAAGACCGACAGGCCTGAAGCATCGGCATCGGTAGGGAACAGTCTCATTGAGAACGCCCATGTGTCGTTGATAAACACGTCGAGCATGGAATGGTCGACAAAGGCATTTATCCTGACCGTCTCGCCTGCCTGTATGGCACGTGGAAGCTCACTGCTGTAGAATCCGTCGAACATGCCTTTATCGTTAACTATGCGGTCTATCTGGGTTGCATCGACAACAATGCCGTTGCCAGAGGGCGAATAATAGAGCTTTACGGCCTTTCCGTCTTTCTGGAAAAGGTTGAATCCGAACTTGCCTGAACCTGCCACAAACTCGCCGCAGACCTCATACTGACGGCCTGACACAGGGCTGAGCGACTCTTCGCCGTCAAGCGTAAAGTCTGACTTGGCATAGCTTACGGACGTGCGCATGGCTGCGAGTCCGCTGTAAGGCTTCTGCACGAGCTGTCCTGAAGCGTCGATGCTGCACTCGCGCGGCAGGCTGTAGGCATGGGCCCAGCCCAGCTTGTAGTTTTCGTCAGACGGCAGCTTGTCGGGAACAATGCCCATGAGTATTGTCTTGCCGTCGTGACTGAAGATGGTCGGCGAGAGCAGTCCGTAACCGTCGCGGCTGAATCCGTCGAGCTCGAGCTTGCCCGGCTCCGTGACAGACGACGAAGTGGGAGTGAACGTTCCGTCAGCGCCGACAGTTCCTGTCCAGTAAATCGTCTCCACGCCATCGGCCATGTCAAGCGGCGTTACCGTAAACAGCCACTTGTCGCCCATCTTCGTCATGTTGGGCATCTCCCAGAAGCGGCCCGTCTGATTCTTGTCGGTTCCGGCAAAGAAGGTTCTTCCGTCGTTACTCCATGTCTTCGTCGCAGCATTATATTCGTGCAGTGTGACAGCACCGAGATTGTTTTTTGATGTTCCCACAATTATATACTTCTTGCCGTCAGAGGTAAAGAAGTAGGGATCGCGGAAGTCGTCGCTGAGCCCGCTGGGGCGCCCGTCGATGACAGGGTTGGTTTCATACTTGCTCCAGAACGTGAGGTCGGCGTCGTCGGGCGATGCCATGTTTATCGTCGCGCGGGCATTGTCAACGCCGGTATAGAGGATGTATGGCTTTCCGCCGGTAATCTCCTCGTCGCTGAACACTGCGCCCGACCAGCATCCCTTAATGTCGTATGTATCTTCAGGAGTAAGCGCCGTGCGGTCCTCGCTCCATTTATAAAGGTTCTCACTGTAGATATGTCCCCAGTGAAGGCGTGCCATATAAGGGCCGTTGGCGTTCTTCTGGAAGAACAGATGATATTTTCCGTTGGAGAAAGCCATGCCGTGACACTCGTTTGTCCATGCCGCAGCAGGCATTCCGTGGAACACGGGGCGCAATATGTCTGACGCAAAGCGTGCGGCAGGTATGCTCAGGTCGGCAGCATTCTCGGCGGCAGGAGCGGCAGCCTCGGCGGCCGTCAGCACCCTATTGTATATCGTGATATCGTCTATCAGACCGTTGAACGTGTTGAGCAGATAACTGTCCAACGTCCTGTCAGCAGAGCTCTTGCCTATCAGCAGCACATCGTCTCCCACGTTGAATGGCGACATGCAGCGGCTCGTGGCCACCGGCTCGCCGTTACGGTAAAGAGTAGCCGAACGGTTGTCGGCATCAATCACCGCAACAAGGTGGCTCCACTCATAGCGCGGCAGCTTGGCTCCAGCCTGAAGAGTGACGAGCCATCCACCCGTATAGCACTTGAATCCGTAGTCGCCCTGCGACGTAAGCGTGAAGGCAAAGCCTGCATGTGCCGACTCGTCAAGATTGCCTGCGATCCATGTCTCGGCATTCTCTGCCTCCGAGGCGTTCATCATCGGATATGTCTCAGGCGCGCACCACAACGAAAAAGAAACTCCGCTGGTACTAATGCCTGCCGCGTTGATTCCGGCATTAACGTATGATGAATATCCGTCAAGACGCAGCGCCTTGCCCACGGCACCGTCGACATTCTCGGGTGCATGCACACCGCTGACAGCCCATCTGCTGCCGCTGACACCCTCGGCTATGGCGTTGTCGCTGCCTACCGTCATGTCAAAGCTTGCGGCTATGTCGCTCTGGGCCGTAGCAGCAAGTCCTACAGCCAATGCAAATGCCATGCTATATAATCTTTTGTCCATTGTCGTAATTTTATTTCTTAATACCAACGTTTTTACTTAAAGCCCAAACCGGTGATTAGACCGCACATAGTTTTATCAATTTTGTGCATTTATGCTTTCAGTCCGTCTTTTTGTTTCTACTGGCGTATTCTTATGCGCTATTTCTTTAAACAACCTGCCATGCCGGCAAAAAATATAACGAAAAGCCGCTCAACATGAAGCAAAAATCCCGACCGAATCTTAATAGCCGATTTTGGTTAAAGACGTATCTGTGCAATATCTGTAGCCTCATCCGGAATAATATAGAACTTATATTTCTTGCGAATATGTAATTACCTGAAAATCAATCTTTTACCTATAGCCTTGCAAAAGGTGGCATATTGGCATGCAAAAGGTGGCCTTTTAGGCTGCAAAATGCCGTCTTTCATAATGCGAAATGCCGCTAATTGCAAACATCAATACCTGCTCCGGAATTATTGCACGAAGATAATCACACAGACACGCCATGCATGCTTATTGCTTCAGATAGTCAAGACAGTTCTTTGTAAACAGCTCGATATTATCCTGATATACGTTCTCTGTGTCTCTCTGGTTCCACTCGTAGGCATTAAGTCCTACTGCCACGATGCGTCCGAGATAGTCGCCGTCAGGATTAAAGTCGATAATGCCGGCGCAGCAGTAGTCGAGCACATGGCCCCATGTGGCAAGTACGGTAGAGTTTGTAGCCTCCTCAAAGCCCTTAACCACATTAGGAATGGTTGATATGTCGAGGGCAGCGACGTTAAGGTCCCACATACAGTTGTGGTCCTCGCGCCATCCCGGACCTTCCATTCCGAAGGTGTCGTCGCCGAAGCCTGTCTGTTCTGAGGTTGCAACCTCAAGACCGGCAAATATCTGATGGCCTGTGTGGTCGTAAGCCTCGCTCTGCCCACTGCCTATCACGGCGTTTGCGGTCCAGATGTCTGTGCCCACTCCGCCTTCGCCGGAACTGAACAGATTAGGCGCGCGGTTTTCTGAAACGCGTCCTATGGCAGCCACGAGCTGTGTGGCATGCTTGGTGAGCAGCAGGTTGCCGCCGTTCTTCACATAGTCGGCAAGAGCGCTGATCACGTCGGCGCCGACAAGCTCAGAAGGCAGATTCTGCCATCCCTGGGCTATGCCTACACGGTCTACCTGCACCCATATCTCACCATACTTGTCAGGTGTAACTGTGCCCGATGCCATGTCGGCAGGCGTCAGCACGGCTCCGTCGGCATAGTTGGCACGGAACCAGTCGAGAGCGGCTTTCTCGTCATCGTCGAGCGCATTCTCGTCGGCCGTAGGCAGCAACATGGCAGCAGGCGTAACGTCGCCGTCGTAGCGTGCCATCACGGTCTGTCCCTCTGACACGTTGCCGTCGGCATAGCGTGCCTTCACGGTGAAGAACACGTCGATGTTCTTGTCGATATGGCGTGCCACGTATGAGTTTGCCGGAGAGTCAAGGCTGACCAGCTGTGAGCCGTTCTTGTCTATTCTTACACCCAGCAGATTCTCCGACTGCGGCAAAACCCACTTCAGGGTGACGTTGCGTCCCTCCTGTGTCATCTCCAGATTGCTGACTGTAGGGTAAAGTTCTGCCGACGGAGACGCTGGTATGTCTACATCAGAGCAGGCTGCAAGCGAGAAGCCTGCAAGCAGCACAGCTAATATCTTGATTATGTTTGTTTTCATCATTGTCTGTTTTTTATTGTTAAACTGATATTTTTATTTATTTTATCGTAAGGACGCGAGGCGCCGGCCATCTGTGGTTCAGCGGCCCGTGTCCTTACATTAGTTAGCTTAAGGTTATTTAGTCCTGCGGCTCGTCGTAGCCTCCGTTGGCGGCATTGTCAACCTCCTCGAGAGGTATCGGGAAGTAAACCTCGCTGTCGCTGATAGAAGAGCCTTCATAATATGTGCGCAGGCTGCTCTCATTCTGCATATACTTGTTAACCACGTCTACGACGGTGCCCCAGCGCACGAGGTCGAACCAGCGGTTGCCTTCCATTGCGAGCTCAAGACGGCGCTCCATGCGCACGGCGCGGCGGGCATAGTTCTGTGTCCAGCCATCTGCCGGATAAGGCTCCACCTTATAGCTTGCGCGCATCGGGTCGAGGTCAACAGGCGAATAAGAAGAGTCGATACTGCGCTTAGCCTTCAGGCGCACGTCGTTGATAAGCTGGCGTGCCACATCGAGATCCTTGTTCTGCTCGATAAGAGCCTCTGCCTTCAGCAGAAGGATGTCGGCATAGCGGATAAGGCAGAAGTTTAGCCCCGACGCACCCCATGGCACGATGCCCGACACCATGTTTGGGTCTTCAGGAGCCAGCTGGCCCTTCTTGCCCGAGTATTCTCCGTAGATGTCATAGGCGCGGCACCAGCCCGATGTGTACGTATGGCCACGGAACGGGAATCCGATGCGGCCCACGGTGAAGTCGAGACGCGGGTCTACATTGCCCTGATAGTCGCCTGTAACATTGACGCTGTTGTCCACGTCGCCGGAGTTTCCGTTAAGATAAGGCAGACCGTTTTCGTTTGTCCTGAATGCATTTACAAGGTTCTGGCTGCCGAGGAAGAAGTCGTCGCCGTTGCCGTAAAGGTTGCCTTCGCTGATAGTACAGTTGAGCATGTTGGAATAATTGTAGTGCATGTTGTCTGAAGTCGAGGCAAACTGTATGGCGAGAATAGACTCGTAAGAATTGTCAAACTCAACCTTAGACATATCAAGGAAGTTAGGATAAAGCTGATACTGTCCGCTTCCTATCACATAGTCGGCATAGGTAACCACCTCGCCCCAGTCGCTCTGGCTGTTGTTTACAGAAGCCGTGAAGGCACAAACCTTGGCCATAAGGGCAGCGGCCACATACCTGTTGAAGCGTCCCTTGTCCTGCTGTGTCTCCGGCATTACGGGATAAGCCTCGCGCAGGTCTTTCTTGATGAAGTCGAATATCTCGTTGCGAGAATACTGATAAGGTGAAACCGAACTCGGGTCGTCTACAGTCTCGTCGAAGTAAGGTATGTTCTTGAACACACGGATAAGGTCGAAGTAGAAATACGCACGCAGCGTCTTCAGCTCTGCCAGCATCGACTCGCGGTTGGCAACGTTTGTTCCCTCGATGGCTCTCATGGCCTTGTGAACACGGTCGATGGCGTAGAAGTTGTTGCGCCACTTGTCGCGTACGCACACGTTGTCGCTGCGCAGGTTAGACACTTCGAGGTCGTGGATGTTGCTCTCCATCGAGAGAGCGCCTCCGCCCTTGTAGGCATCATCTGAACGGACATCGAATATCCAGTTGGTGATAGGGCCCTGGAACGACTCATTGTTGCCGAAGAAGTGGCACTCAAGACCGGCATAGGCCGACGTCAGAAGTCCGTCTATAGCTGTTGAATCGAGCTGAGCGTCTGTAAATGTGCCTTGCGGGATAAGGTCGAGCATGTCGTCGCATGACGAGAAGAATGCCGGAGAAACAACCATTGCCACGCCGAAGGCTGCTTTTACTATATTGTTTTTAATCGTTTTCATATCTTGATGTTTTTATTGTCGGGGCTGCATGCCGGCAACTGAAGGTGAGCTTTGTCTGCATCCAGACGTCATCCGCCCGCGCCTTTAAGCTCTTGGGCCGTCAGCCTGCGCCCTGTTTCGTTGTCTACTTTTATATTAGAATTGAAGATTTAAACCGATAGAGAATGTGCGTGAACGCGGATAAGGAGAGTTGTCAACACGTGCTCCGTAGCTGCTGAGAGGAAGCTCTGGGTCGAGTCCTGAGTAGCCTGTTATCGTGAACACGTTCTCTACCTGTCCGTAAACGCTGAGTCCCTGACAGAACTTCTTTGCCAATTTTGAGGGCAGGTCGTACTGCAGCTTGATATACTTCATCTTGAAGTAAGAGCCGTCCTCTATGAAGTAAGTAGACATACGCATTTCGTTGTTGGCGTCGGTAAGAGCCAGTGCCGGAATGTTTGAGTTAGGATTCTCGGGAGACCATGCGTTAAGTATCTCCGCACCATGGTTAATGTCGCGCAAACCAGTGCCCATGAAGTCGAGCTGCTTCTTCACTATGTTGTAGATGTCGAAGCCGAACTCGCCGGTGAAGAATGTGCTGAGAGTAAATCTCTTGTACTTGAAGCTCAGGTTAAGACCGAGAGAGAAGTCGGGGTTAGGATCACCTATGACGCAGCGGTCGTTCTCATTGATCACGCCGTTTCCGTCAAGGTCTCTGTATCTGATGCGGCCGAGGCCCTTGCCCTCCTGGTCGGCAGAGTTGTAAACTTCCTCCTCTGTACGGAAGAGTCCGTCGGCAACATATCCGTAGTAAACGCCCATAGGCTGACCTTCCATGATGCGCCAGTCGCCAGCGCTAATGAAACTTACATAGTCGTTGAGCTTCTCAACTTCGTTGCGGTATAGCGAGAAGTTGAACGAACCGTCCCAAGAGAAATCGCCGTACTGCTTGCTATGATAGTCAGCAACGAGCTCGAAGCCGTGGTTCTTCATACTTCCCGTGTTGCGGTAGACAACAGCGTTCTCGCCTGCTACAGAAAGCACTGGCGGCTGTGTCAGCATGTCCTTGGTGTTCTTGATGAAGTAGTCGAGAGAGAGACCGAACGAATTGTTGAACATACGGAGGTCAAGACCGATGTTGGTCTGTGTTGTTGTCTCCCACTTAAGGTTCTTGTTTCCTGATGCCGACACGATCACGCCACCGATAACCGAATTGTTTGTTCCGGCCATGTCATAGGCTCCGTTGCCTGACGTATAGGCATACGACGTGTATCCTGCGTAGAAGTTGTCGATGGCTGCATTACCGTTCTGACCCCATCCAACACGTACCTTTACGTCGTTTACGATATCGTTCTTCGGGAAGAACTTCTCTTCAGACAGACGCCATGCGGCAGAGAATGCAGGGAATATGCCGGAGTTCTGTCCCTTCCATAGTCTTGACGTTGCGTCGCGGCGTATTGTAGCAGAGAGCAAGTAGCGGTCTGCATAATTATAGTCTGCCTTTGCGAAGAGCGAGAACAAGGCCCACTCGTTCTTTCCGCCGCCATTGGTCTGGTCGCCTGTTCCGGCTCCTATCTGCATGAAGCTGTCGTCCTCGAAGGCATAGTCGTAGCGTGTAGCCGACAAGTCTTCGAATGTATACTTGATAGCCTCAACACCGCCGAGCACGTTCAGGTGGTGGTCGTCTATATCGAGATTATAGTTGGCTGTGTTAGTCCATGTCCAAGTGTCGCCGCTGCCGTATGCACGGTTAACATTGTTACGGTCAGAAGGATTAACCTTGCGGTTAAGAGTCTTGTTGAAATACTGCACGTGCTCAATACCGATGTTGCTCTTCAGTGTGAGTCCCTTCACCGGAGTAACCTCGATGAAGCCGTTGCCGAAGATTCGCCAGCTGTTATTGGTATTGTCGCGTCCGTTATAGATAGTCTGTACAGGGTTTGCAAAGTCTGAATTGCTCAGATACATCGGACGTGCGAAGTCTCCGTTTATGTCATATACGGGGATTGCCGGATGCAGGAAGATAGCCATTGCGGGCACACCGCGGTCAGCATTAGTGGTGAAGCCACGGTCCTGCCAGTTGGCAACCATAAGATTCTCGCCCACTTTCACATATTTACCTATATTATATGTAGAGTTCAGACGTGCCGAATAGCGGCGGTAGAAAGTGTAGTCTACAAGACCATCCTGATTTACATAGTTTAGCGAGAACATCACCGAACCGTTCTTGCTGCTGTTGGCAACACTTGCCGACAGGTTGTGTGTCCATGCCTCTGAATATACTTCATCCTGCCAGTCTGTATTTGAAGACCTTACAGTGTGGGCTGCATCGAGCCACTCGCCGAGCTGAGGAGTTTCGCCGCTTCCGTAGAAAGGATGCGAAGGTGTTATGTTAGAGTTCTTTGCTGCAGTCCAATATGCCTGTCCCCACTGTTCTGCCGTAAGCATGTCGTATGTCTTGGCCACAGTCTGCAAGCTGAGAGAGTAGTTCACATTTACCGTGAGCTTGTCGCCCTTGCCCTGCTTCGTCGTGATGATGATAACACCATTAGCAGCACGCGAACCATATATTGACGCAGAAGAAGCGTCCTTCAGAACCTGTATCGACTCTATGTCGGCAGGGTTGAGAGAGTTAAGATTCTCAGTAGTAGCAACACCGTCTATAATATAAAGCGGTGAGTTGTTAGGATTGACAGTACTCATACCGCGCACACGGATTGTAGAACTGCCGCCGCCGGGAGCTGCGTCGTCGGAAATAGTCACACCTGCAAGCTTTCCCTGCATTGATGACAGCATGTTAGGATTAGATGCACTTATCGGTTCGTCCATATTCATCACCGCCACCGAACCCGTCAGGTCGGCCCTGCGCTGTGTGGTGTAACCCGTCACGATAAGCTCATCCATAATGTTGCCTGCTTCCTCAAGAGTAACAACCATGTTATGACTTGCCGGAAGTGTCACTGTGTTGTAACCCACATAAGAGATTCTGAGCTTTGCGCCTTGCTTCACCTTTAACTTAAAGTGGCCGTCAATGTCGGTCACCACTCCGTTGCTGGTACCTTCTTCAAGCACACTGGCTCCGATAACCGTCTCACCCAGGTTGTCTTTCACCGTACCGCTGACTTCTGTAACGTCCTGTGCTGCGGCATACAAGCCGAAACTCACGAGGATGAAGCACAGCATAATACGCTTCATGCCGTAAAGCATTAGTTTAATGTTTTTCATAAATAACCGCGTTTTTATGGTTTAATAAATTGTTTGTTTACGTTGACATTTTTGTCAGTCGCAAAATTATATAAAGCGGAATATTAATGTTAAAAAAATTATACCAATGGATAAGAAAAATCGTTCATGTAACAAAATTTACACACTTTGTACGATTTCTGTGGTCTGTTTTGCCCGTTTCATGGCCAATAAAACCTAAAAGGGCTACACACTTATTAACATTTTCTTTATATTCCTTGATGCGGCAACAGAGATATGCCGTGACTGGACACGGCGGCAGAGCAGGAATGAACAGACAGGACGAACAATAATGCAGACGAATCCCGAAGATAAATATGAGGTTAAGAAGTTTTGTTTTGTCTGGTTGGCACCGGGAATGAAAAGAGGGTGTGTCAAAACTAAAATGGGCACTCTACAAAGTTACAGATTATAACCATAGCACTAAAAAGGGTCGTATAAAACTCTGTATTGAGTAATTATACGACCCTTCATTTAGCTTTTTGGAGATGTTCAAGTTTCAAATTATCAGCTCATATTTTTTAAGAATGGAGTTTTGACACACACCACGCAATAATTATTTTTTACTGATATTTATCTGACAAGCCGACTACACGCCACGGCCCTCGTTGGGCAGATGGCCGAAATAGTCTTTAAAACACTTGGTGAAATAAGACGGCGACGAGAAGCCTACGTCGTAGGATATCTCCGACACGGTCTTCGATGTGGTGCGCAGCAGCTGCTCGGCGGCCTTCAGGCGCGTTATGCGTATTATCTCAACGGGCGACGAACCTGTGAGCTGCTTCACCTTACGGTAGAGCTGCACGCGACTAAGGCCAAGTTCGGCGGCAAGAGTCTCCACATTGAGCTCTGAGTCAGACAGATGCTCCTTCAGGCGATGTCTGAAGTCGGCCACAAAGCGTGTATCGGGATCGTCGGCAGCCTTGTCCTCTTCTGTCTCGGCACCCGAATAGATATTTTTCAGTTTCATGCGCTCATTGAGCAGATTGCGCACTCGCGACAGCAGCACGTTGCTGCTGAAGGGCTTGGTTATGTAAGCGTCGGCGCCGCAGTCGTAGCCCTCGGCGCGCTGGTCGTCGAAGGTGCGGGCCGTGAGCAGTATGACGGGCACATGGCTCGTGGCCGTCTCCGCCTTAAGCCGGCGGCACATCTCAAGACCGTCCATCACGGGCATCATCACATCGCATATAACCAGGTCGGGCACATACTTGACGCATAAGGCGAGGCCCTCGCGGCCGTCGGACGCGCACTTGACATCGTAGTGGGCCGAGAGCAGGCTTACAATATAGTCTTTAACGTCGCTGTTGTCGTCTACCACCACTATCGACTTGCGCTCGCCGTCGTCCTGTGCCGTCATCATCTCCACGCCGCCGCTCATAGGTATGTCTGCCGGAACGCTGTCGCCTGTCTCCAGGGCTGCTGCATCAGGCTGCTCCACTATTGTTTCTCCGGGCTGCGTCAGCGGCAGACTCACCGTAAACGTTGCCCCGCCGTCGGCGTTGGCCTCTGCCGTAACCTGTCCGTGATGAAGGTCGACAAAAGCCTTTACTATGGCAAGCCCGATGCCCGTGCCTCCGCGGTTTTCGGCTGATGCCTGGAAGAAGCGGTCGAACACGTGGTTAATCTTGTCGCGCGGTATGCCTATGCCCGTATCGCTTACGGTCAGGCGCGCCATGCCGCCGTCGGCAGCAAGACTTATCCTCACTCTGCCGCCCTTGCGGTTGTATTTTATGGCGTTGCTGATAAGATTATAGCATATACGCTCCATCTTATACAGGTCAGCCTCTATGTTTATGTCGTGGCCGCAGTCAACGCTCAGCTCCACGTCCCTGCTGTCGGCCAGCGGCGCAAAGTTGGCCACCCACTGCCCTACGCTGTCCGACAGGTTGAAGCGGCTCACGGTGAGCTGCATCTTGCCGTTCTGAATCTTGCGAAGGTCGAGAATCTCGCCAACAAGTCTGAGCATGACGTCGACATTCTTTCTTACCAGGCAGAGCATGGAGCGCTGCTGCGTGGTCAGGTTGTCGGCCTCGAGCATGCGCCTGACGGGGTCGGCAATGAGAGTGAGCGGTGTGCGGAACTCATGGCTTATGTTGGTGAAGAACACCAGCTTGGCGTTGGCAGCATCCTCGCGCATGCGCCGCTTTACTACGATGGTGCGGTAGAAGGCTACAAACGAAAGCACCAGCAGCACAAGGATGATGATGAACATCATGAGGTAGACCTTCTGATGGCTATACTGCGTGAGATACATGTTCACGCGGTCGTGCATCATGTTGAGCTTGTCGTTTAGCTTGTTCATCTCTTCGGCCTGCATAAGCAGCACCTCGGCATTGTCTTTGGTTACGAGGGCTGTCTTCATCAGGTTCTCGCGCTGGTAGGGATGCTTCTCAAGAATGCTCATGGCCAGCTGCATTACCATGTCGCCGCGCGTGGGATAGATATATGATGCGTCGAGCACGCCGTCGCGCACCAGCTCGATGCCTCCGCCCTTGCCCGGCAGGGCGTCGATGCCGATAAACTTTATGCGGCCTGCCAGTCCGCGTGCCTGGGCTGCCTGACGCGCTCCGAGGGCCATGCGGTCGTTGTGTGCAAACACGTAGTCGATGTTGCCGCCCACGCTGTCGAGCATGGCCTCCATGGCCTTGCGCCCGCTCTGCTGCATCCATGTGCCGCTGCTCACGGCCACCAGCTCGATGCCCGGATAGTGCTTCAGGGCATCGGCAAAGCCCTGATGGCGCTCTATGGCCGGCGACGAGCCTTTAAGGCCCGTTATCTCCAGGACACGCCCCTTGCCGCCAAGGCGCGAAGCGATATACTCGCCCATGGTGCGCCCCATCTTTACGTTGTCGGCGCCGATAAATGCCGTGTATTTGTCTGAACCGGTCTTGCGGTCGAAAAGTATTACAGGTATGCCTTTGTTGTATGCGTTCTCGATGGCCGGCGTAACGGTGTTCATCTGGTTTGGGGCGACAATAAGGATGTCGACGCCATCGTTTACAAAGCCGTTTATCTGCTCAGTCTGCCTTACGTTGTCGTCGTTGGCCGAGGCCACCCTCAACGTGACGTTGTCGTAAAGATAAGTGCCGGCAAGCATCTCGGTGTTGAGCTTTTCGCGCCAGATGTCCTCGCTGCACTGCGACATGGCTATAACATACTCCTTACGGTCGGAACAGGCCGTCATGAGCGTTAACATCAATAAAGACAAAACGTAAGCAATATTTTTCATAGTCTGACCTCTGTTGGTTAATGCCTCACATAAGAGGCTATCCTGCATTGGATAAAAAAACTTTTTTGAAAGAGCAGCGGCACGCATGCCTTAGGAAACGGGCGGCCAACATGCCGCTGCTCTTTATATATTATATAAGATGTGTAAACAGAAGCATCATACGGATGACCTGCTGAAGCTGCGGGCAGGCCGCAGACAGGCCGGCATCACGTTGCCAAAGGATTTGGCAGGCACGACAGACATACACATCACAGGTTTCAGTAACATGACATCAACATTATTTGTCGAGTCTCCATACGCAGCCGTCCTTGGTGTCTTTCACCTCGAATCCGGCAGCAGCCAGCTCGTCGCGTATGCGGTCGCTTGTGGCCCAGTCTTTCTCGGCCTTTGCCTTTGCCCTGAGGCTCAGCACCATGTCTACCACCTTGCCGTAGGCTTCCTCGCGTGCGTCAGACGAGTTGCCCTTCTCTTCCTTCAGTCCGAGCAGGTCTATCGCAAAGAGGCGCATCGTGTCGGCAAGCTCCTTCAGGCAGTCGGCACAGATAGTGGCCTTGTGGTCGAGCAGCTTGTTGACCACTCCGCAGGCCTCAAACAGATAGCTGATAACCTGAGGTGTGGCAAGGTCGTCGTTCATGGCGTCGTAGCACTTCTGGCGCAGGTTCTTCACAAACTCCTCGGTCTGCGCGTCGCACTTGTCTGACACGGGCACGCGGTCTAAGTCGGCGATGCCTGACATCAGTCGGGCCAGTCCCTTCTCGCTTGCCAGCAGGGCTTCGTTTGAGAAGTCTACCGTGCCGCGGTAGTGGGCAGAGAGGATGAAGAAGCGTATCGTCATGGGCGAATAAGCCTTGTCGAGGCTCGGATGGTTGCCCGTGAAGAACTGCTCGAGCGTGATGAAGTTGCCGAGGCTCTTGCCCATCTTCTGTCCGTTGATGGTTATCATGTTGTTGTGCATCCAGTATTTCACCATCTGGTCGCCCTGGCTTGCCACAGCCTGCGCAATCTCGCACTCATGATGCGGGAACACGAGGTCCATGCCTCCGCCGTGTATGTCGAAGTGGTCGCCGAGATACTTGCGTCCCATGGCCGTACACTCGCAGTGCCATCCGGGGAAACCGTCGCTCCAGGGGCTCGGCCAGCGCATGATGTGCTCGGGCTGCGCCTTCTTCCACAGGGCGAAGTCGGCCTGGTTGCGCTTCTCGCCCACACCGTCGAGCTGGCGGCTGGCGTTGATGACGTCGTCGAGGTTGCGTCCCGACAGTATGCCGTAGTGATATTTCTCGTTATATTTTGCGATGTCGAAATAGATGCTGCCGTTGCTCTCATAGGCAAAGCCGTTGTCTATAATCTGCTTCACCAGCTCCTCCTGCTCTATGATGTGTCCCGTGGCGTGAGGCTCAATGCTTGGCGGCAGCACGTTGAGCGCCTTCATGGCGTCATGATAGCGGTTGGTGTAGTGCTGTGCTATCTCCATAGGCTCGAGCTGCTCCAGACGTGCCTTCTTTGCTATCTTGTCGTCGCCATCGTCGGCATCGTGCTCCAGATGGCCCACGTCGGTGATGTTTCTGACGTAGCGCACCTTATAGCCCTGATGCTTGAGGTAGCGGAACAGGATGTCGAAGGTTATTGCCGGGCGTGCATGGCCCAGATGCGGATCGCCATACACTGTAGGGCCGCACACATACATGCCCACATTGGGGCTGTGGATAGGCACAAAGAGCTCCTTACGGCGGCTCAGAGTGTTATATATAAAAAACTTTTGTTCCATATTTTATTGTTTAAAATTAAACATGTCATTAACAGAATGATAACGCTACCCGACAACAAAACCACCAAGATACGTTTGAGCGTTATGCCGAGATGCTGATTATCTTATGCAAAGATAATGCAAATCGAGAGCAGAAACATCAAGCGTGCTTGAATGTTATGCCGAGATGCAGCTTATTATTATGCAAAGATAACGCAAATCGAGAGCAGAATCGCCAAACCACGTTTGAGTGTTATGCCGAGATGCAGCTTATATTATGCAAAGATAACGCAAATCATTGGTTTAACAAAATCAATGCAATGTTTTTTGAAAATATGTCAAAAGTGAACATCAGAAGCCACGCCTCTCATTTATATGCCACGGATAAAAATATTCGCTGAATAAGATTTCACATTCCGGCTATTTATACTTGAATCACATTAAAACCCCAATCTGTTATTAAGATTCGGTCGGGATTTTTGTTTTATCTGAGCAGATTTTCGTTAAATTTTTCACAGCACTTTTATGACTGGCTACGCCGAAGTTAAAGGAGTTCAAGCAGTTAGAATCAAATGCCAACGTAGTGCTTGCGACAAGAAGCAACAAGACTTTTGGAGCCTCCAAGTAGTGCAATGTAGGGACGCACCCCAGGTGCGTCCACCTATCATCAAACATTCCATTTTATCGTAAACCATTGTAATACAATGATTATCGGGAAACGCTGTTTAATTAGCCTGCGCTGAACTTGGTTTGCGCTTAGCGCCTTGCACCGATAGAAATAAAAAGACGGGCTGAAAACTGGAATGCACAAAATTGATAAAGCTATGTGCAATCTAATGACTGATTTGGGGGTAACATACAGACAGCGACAACGTCTGCCTCCATCAGTCGCAAAAATCATAAGGAGAAAGCACGATTATGCTTAAAAAACATTCAAGAAGAAAGGTTTAAAAAGAAAAACTGTAACCAAAATCAGACGTATAGATTTCAAATCATTAACCTATCGTTTACGCATCGTAACTCGGCCACTTTTCACCCAAAAGTGGCATGTTTTTCAAGGCCAAACCGGCCTTTTGATTTTCATGTTTTGGCGAGTAGTTTGTTGAGAAGATGCAGAGAGGCATCAGCAGGCATGTATCACAGCCTGCCACATGGAGACAGATAAGCTGCGCACCATAAGGGATGACAAAAGGACGTGCCGCCCAAATTCCCATGAAAGGAACCGGACGGCACGGAAAATATCAACTTAGCCCTTAAACGAAATTAAAGGCAGAAAGCAGGAACATCAAAACTAGCATTTCGGGTGGATGTCGAGCTTGACAGGGCGAACCATGTTCTTGGCATCAAGGATGGTGTCGAGATCTTCCTGAGTAAGTATTCCTTCCTCAAGCACAAGCTCAACAACGCCGCGGCCTGTCTCCATGGCCTTCTTGGCAATCTCTGTAGAATGCTCGTAACCGATGTAGGGGTTGAGGGCTGTAACGATGCCGATGCTGCGGTTAACCTCGCGGCGGCAGTTATCCTCGTTGGCAGTAATGCCGTCAACACAGAGCGTGCGCAGTGTGTCGCATGCGTTGGCCATAAGGTCTACTGACTCGAAGCAGCACTGAGCCATGACAGGCTCCATGGCGTTAAGCTCCATCTGGGCAGCCTCGCCGGCCATGGTGACACAAAGCTCGTTGCCGATAATCTTGAACGCAACCTGGCTTACAACCTCAGGAATAACGGGATTTACCTTTCCGGGCATTATTGACGAACCGGGCTGACGTGCCGGGAGATTGATCTCTCCTAAACCGCAGCGCGGACCGCTGGCCAACAGGCGAAGGTCGTTGCTTATCTTGCTCATCTTAACGGCGATGCGCTTCAGCTCTGACATATAGCCTATCATGCAAGATGTGTCTGAGGTTACGCCCACGAGGTCTTTTGCGAGAGTGATGTCCCATCCGGTAATCTCAGCCAAAGCCTTAACACACTTCTCTGCGTAGCCCGGCTCAGAGCAGATGCCCGTACCTATGGCAGTTGCGCCCATGTTGACCTCAAGGAAGTCGGCTGCAGCCTGGTCGAGATGCAGCAGCTCTGCCTCGAGTATGCTTGCAAAGCCAGAGAAGGTCTGTCCGAGAGTCATCGGCACAGCGTCCTCGAGCTGAGTGCGTCCCATCTTTACGATGTGTGCAAACTCTTCCGACTTCTTGCGGAATGCCGCGATAAGCTCTTTGATATGTGGAACAAGGGCAAGATGACTGGCATACATGCCCATGTGGATAGCCGTAGGATATGCGTCGTTGGTAGACTGTGAGCGGTTCACGTGGTCGTGAGAAGAGCAGTGCTCATAGTCGCCCGGCTTGAAGCCCATGTGTTTCAGCGCAATGTTGGCGATAACCTCGTTGGCGTTCATATTGGTGCTGGTGCCTGCTCCGCCCTGAATCATGTCCACGGGGAACTGGTCGTGATACTTGCCGGCCAATATGTCCTGACAAGCAGCCTTGATACCCTCATACTGGGCATCGGTAAGCAGCCCGAGCTGATGGTTTGCCTCAGCAGCAGCCCACTTTGTGTATGCCAGACCGTTGATGAACAGAGGATACTGGCTGAGTTTGAACTTACTGATTGAGAAATTCTCAACGCCGCGCAATGTCTGTATGCCATACAATGCGTCTGCCGGAATCTCACGTGCGCCGAGGAGGTCGTGCTCCATACGGATATTCTTTTCTGAATTCATAGTTTTAAGGTTTATATTTCAATTATGTGTTTTTACTATATTATTAAGGTGTTTCGGCATTATGTTATGCCTCCTTCCTTTCAGTGTCAAAGATAGTGCTAACTTTTCATTGTGCCAAACATTATCAGGTTTTTAACACATCAAACGCACGTATTAGCGTAAAACAGACTAAAAAGCAGTACATATATCTTACAAATAGTCAACAAACGGCAAATTTGGCATCGTCATCTACTCACCGGCAGTCATATGTCCCATCTCCGTTCTTTCCGGTATGTCCTCACAACTGGCATAAAAAATGATGGGAGCATCCTCACGGACACTCCCATTCTCTCCTGCAACTTGACCTGTCGGTCAAAATATAAAAAACTTACCTAACTCTTATTTTCGTCACCTGCGAGCCGCTCTCTGTCTCTGTGCGCACGACAACCATGCCGCTGTCGACACCATTGAGAGTGCAGGTGAAGTTGCCGCTGGGCGATACTTTCTTCAGAAGTGCACCGCCTGCCGACCATACGCTCACTGAACGCAGAGCCGTGTCTGACGTAACGACAACCTGGCGCGGAACGATAGAGCTTACGCTGACGTTGCCCTCTGCGCCCGTTTCGGTTATGCCCGTTGTGCCCGAGCCGTGACCTATCAGGAAGTAGCGGCCGTATGACGGACCGTTCACCGTGAGCTGATAGCCTTCGTAGAGCGGTGTCTCGCTCTGCAGCTCGGCGTCGTAGATAGCGGCATCCTTAACGGCTGCCACGCCGCTGAACGTAAGGGTTACAACTGAGCCGTCGGCTGCCGTAACGCCTAACGGTATACGCTGTGCGTCCTTCAGCTGGTTGACGCTCACTGCCGTGTTGCCGGCTACGGTGTAAACCTTAGGAGCGTTGTCGGCATTGCCTGTCAGTCCGCTAATCATCTGTGCATCCTCCATGCCGAAGCCGTTGCTTGCCGAAGCAGCATAGCGCACAGCCGCGCTGCTTGAGCCTTCAGCGTCTTCTGCCGTTATCTTGAGAGAAACGGTCTGTGAGCCTTCACCTGTTGAAGTTGTTTCAAACTTCTGCATGGCAGCAGTGAATTTAACAGTCACATTAGCATCATAAATTGTTTCTGCCTCTGTTTCATGACCGAGAGCCTCAACATAGAATACTGAATATGGTGCAATAAGAGATGTCTGAGCAGACCATCCGTTTTCAGTAAAAGCAACCGCATTGTCTTCTGACATATCGCCAATCCAATATTTCTGTGCCAGCACGTCGCTATTGCTCTCAACAAACGCCTGGACATCAAGCGGAGCCATAAACGGATTACCTACCATCAGATACTTGCCGTCAGCAGACGGAGTAAGCGTAGTCGTAACATCATTTTGAGGATTGTATTTTAAAGGATTGCTTCTATCCAACAAACCTGTCACAAGCAGCTTGCCTGCATTGGTACGGTCAACGCTTTTATCCTCCTCAGCAGTACTTACATCATAACTTTCATCGGCCTTCGGGAAACGGAATAGCAATGATGTTGCATCTTTAAGTACACCCTTGATAGAGAATCCGCCACCTGCAACATAAGGCACGCTTGCGTCGTTGTATGCAGAGCTCCATTCTGTAGTAAACGATACAGGAGTGGTGCCACCGCCATTTTCAACAATACTTGCTCCTGTACTCCAGCTGCGCTGGTAAACCGCAGGATTCAGGCGGCTATAGCCTCCATCAGTGAAGTTGATATCCTTGAAATACTCTGTCTCTTGCTTTCCTGTTGTAGGAGCATACCAGTCGCCGGCAACAACGCCCTGCAGCGGTGTGCTTACGGCTGTCCACTGTCCCGGAGTAACCTCCACGTCTGTCCACGCCTTGTTATAGAGCAACTGCTCAGCATGCAGCATCTGTGCGCCCAGTTCAAAGTGGATATCGCGGCAAATATTTACACGGTAGCGCTGAGTGGTGAGCGCTCCGTCTTTTTCATAAGCCATCAGGTCATACTGAATATTCTCTGTCGGCAGTTCCATATAATCCGGACGGCTCGTATTTGTCCATGCGCCGCCATCGCCATATCCTGCCATATAAAGCTCAGCCTTGCTTCCTTCTGGCATGACAACATTAGAGAACAGCATCGGCACGAAACCTTTTTCAGTGGTATTAGCCTCATTAGTCAGATAACTGTCGTCAGCAGCCTTCTTCAATGCGGATTTATCCGCACGCTTCCAGTTGGCATCATTATTCCAGTTGCTTGTAGCGTCCGCACCGCTCCATACCAGATTTTCAGGAACCACCTTCATGTCGACTGTGAACTTACCGAAACATGCGTTGCTGATGTTACCTCCTGAAGAACTAAGTTCCTCAAAATGAACCGCAAACGTATATGTATATCCTTCCTTTGGTTCAAATTTGAAGCCATTAGACTGTTCTGACTGTGTGTCAAAATAGATTTCCATATTATCTTTATATGAAGAACCTTCTTTATATGGCTCTGCAAACAACGAATTTAACACACCGATAGGTAACGAATATTCGCTAAAGTCTGTTGTAAAGAATTTGTTATAAGCCGGATCGTCCGTGGCAACGAGATAAATCTTACCAAATACATCTGGAGTCAAAGATTTAACCATACCAATATGGTCGGTACCCTCTGTAACCAATACCGCACCGCGTAAATCTATGGTTATCGGCTTGTCGGCAGACGTAGAATTTATCTGACTCAAACCTATACGCAAGCCAGGATTGAACGCGTCATTAGGATATTTTACGGTATTGAAGCCTGCATGAAGCTGTGGGGCATCACCATCTGTATGTAAAATTAAAGGAATATACGACCAGCAAACATTAGCCCATTGTTCTTCACTAATACCACCTTCAGCAGGAGGCACAAGAGTTTGAATAGGTTGTATAACCAATCGCAAACCGTCCTGTAATAGAGCTATATCCAAATTTTCCTTATGCAATACGAGACGATTATGCAATCCACCACCAGTTTGATCATTTAGATATTCAGCAATTATATCTATTTGCTCCTGTTTTAAAGTTGTTTTCTGACCATCAATAGCATCATGTTCACCTGCTGTAACACCACTCAAATCCTCTTTGTCAATATAAATATCACGGAAGGTTGTAAGTGCACTTTGCAAAGACTCTCCACCATGTTTCTGATTTGGTGCAATAAATTCTTCTTCTGTGCCAAAGAACCAGTCAAAATAAACGCCATTATCTATTATTATATAATCTTCAGTACCATCTTCTTTTGGTATAGGCACACGCATCTGAGCTGAGAAGTTAAATATCTGTCCGGCACAGAAATCTGTTGACGGATCTACCACCTCACCGTTAACGCGCAACAATGTTTCTGACGTAACATAGAAGTCGGTCATTATGGCGCACTGGTCATTTATCACAGCAGCAAAATCCTCTGCGTCAAGAGTCAGGTCGCTATTATCATGTATGTTGATAAGCATCACGTAAGGCCGGTTTGGAGTCAACGCAGAATAGAAATCCACAACAAGGCTTCTTAGTCCGGTTTCGCTATCCGTAGTTCTATAGAAATAATACTTGCTGCCATCGTATGTGTCTGCTGCAAGATTAGGATGCTTATTCTCGTTATACTCAATATTATCAACAAACGGCAGTTTGAAGTTGAGCGTATTATATTTTTCATTATATCCGCCCTGCTCCGGATCTTCATTATTGCCCACTTCCACAACCGAGGCGTCTATGGCTTCGGCATATTTTCCTGGATTTGCAACCAGATAGTTGTCATATTTTATTTTATCAATAAAACAGAAATCGATGGCGTCAACACCGTTCGACGTATCATCATAACCCATTCTCGACATCAGTCGCTCCCAGTCTATCTTAACGTTCATTAGTGTACGGTCGCCTACACAAGTAGCATCAAGCTGGTTTACCTCCGCGTTTGGATGCATCAGATAAACACGTATATCGTCAATATACATGTCACCTCCCGACGTTGATGCCGAGTTGTTCTCTATCTGAAGCATATACGAGTCATAATTGGCAACATTCGGGTCGTTATTAATAAACGAGAAATAAACCTGATACCATTCGTTATGCCCTGAGCCTGTACCCGGATCTCCCGCTGTAAGAAGCGTTGTGGTACGTATCTGGCTGCTCGAATGGCGATATATAGGCGTATAGGTCACTGTCCCGTCTGGATTATTCTTTACACCCATAATCGTGAACATTACAGCGGCGTCATCGTTACTGGATGTACCTGAGCTCTTAATCCAAGCTGTCGTAAACAGCTCCGAACCGGCACACAGGCGGTCTTCGAAAGGCAAACGGGCGATGATACCAGGACGGTCTGATGTATCAATAAACAGGAAATAGCCGTCATCATCTTTTCCGACACCTTTTGGCGGGAGTGCACTTAAGTTACCATTTAATTCTCCATATCCCATGTAATCATCTACAATAGCATAGTATCCCCATTCAGTAAAATATTGTTCTTTTATCTGTGTCGCACCGGTAAAATCACCTTTCTTTGAGCCATCAAAGAAAGCATAACTGCTGTGTCCCCAATCCATTGGGAAAGGGAAATAGTGGTCTTGTCCGTACATGCTAGCCACATCAGGATCGTAATCGAAATTAAGTGAAGTAAGCAGTTCCAAGTTGTCCTTCATCCATTGCGGAGAGCGATAAGTATAGTTCCACGACTTACCTTGAGCATCACTTGTGCCGAGCTGCGACACCTGCGTTTGTGTCAAAGGTAAGGCATCTGCCTTAAATGTAAGATTATAACGTGCTATGTTATATATTTTTCCACCTGCACTTTTCGTCACAAGAATTGTTGCGGTACTGCCATCTGCAACCTCCCAAGGAGTATTTGTACCTACACCTTGTTTTCTGAACTTTATAATACGATTATCTCCCGACAACTGTGTTGTCTCGAGCTGAAGTCCAGCATTGTTATTTACAACCTGAATGGATAAGCTTGCAGTTTCAGACACATCAGGTATGGCATATCCATTCGCATTCTTAGACAAGGCGACCAACTCAGATGTATGATTAGACAAATGTTTTGCCGGGAAGGTTATATCATATTCTTCGAGATACTTCTTATCTTCAGCTATTCCACCACCTTGATAATGTACATCTTTTAAACGATTATGACCGTTATTCCAATTATCAGTAGACTTATGGCCATCAACTCCTACTATATAGAACACAGCACGCAAAGCTAGCGTTGGCTCATAATATCCATTACTACTAAATCTCTGAGACAAGGTGGCATTTGAAACATCAACATCATCCTGTGCCCCAGGGTACTTCTCCCAAAAATCTGTATAACCAGAGACATCACAAGCAACAACATACCAGTCATTATCAAATGATGCTGCATTATCGAACCATGAATTAAATTCATCATCTTCCGGATAATAAAAGTTCATAGAAGTCATTTTATCTCCCAAAGGATTTCCTACATACCCATTAGACAGACGATAGGCAGAACCTGAGGTCGGAGTCAACAAATCATATGCCGAACCACTTGAATGATTTGTTTCAAATGTTCCATCTGTTCGATAACTGTACCAACGCTGATAAGTATGAACAGAATAATTACCGCTCATCTGAGTCGGAAGTGACAAATTAACCGTTGAACCTTTATGCACATAAATTGTATCGATATAAGTATGTGCTGCCTGTAATTTAGCATCAGGATTATTTGACATAACAGATGTAAACCAGGGTTTATCATAACTAAATGTACCCAAACTGCTATTAGGGAGTCCTAAACTTTCGGCTATGTCAAACCATTTAGATCTTTTATGTTTAATAGATACGTCTCCTTCAGGTGAATACAAATATATTTCATTTATTTGAACACGTCTTCTACTGCTACTCGAAACAAATTCTAAACGAATATAATTTTTCGTTATCGGAGTTGAAAGATAGACTGTCTCTCTGTGATTTATTCTTCCAAAAGTAAAGGTCTGTACCAAATTAGAAGAGGTGAAAGACGTATTATCATCACTTGCATACACTCTCAATGTTTCTGGTCGTGTTTCATTTTGCCCATTATCTGAAAAAAACTGTATTGCAGTTAGCGTTTCTCCTTTTAAATTAAAGTCTAAACGCGCTGTCTGTGCCGTAGCTGTTGCATATGTTGATTCATTACCATCATAAGCCCTGCTTGCATTATTGAATGCATTAGAAGAGTATCGAGTAGCACTGATAGTCTTTGCAACAATATTATATTTATTATCTGACACCTGCGCCACAGCATTCTGTGCAAGGAATGTTGCGCAGAAAAGAATGAGAAGCTTATATAAATTATGTATTTGTTTCATATCTTATGTCCTCCTTTTTATTTTATGAACATATTGAGCATTTCATGACGCAGATAGTCGAGACCGAACTCCGGTGTACGCGTTTTGCTCTTAAACGGGAAGTTAGTAATGTCGTCGGTAGTTATGATTACATTATATCTCCGCTCGAAATTATTTCTGTCGGCAGTCCATGTAACATCAAATGTAAGGTTAAATGTCTTTCCGGCTGAAGCCGTAACATGGCCTTTTACCGTTGTATCACCCTCTGTATAATTGTCAAAAGCCAGACCTGTAACACTTTCTTTATCAAAGGTCCATGCACTCTTGAGATTTTCTATTGCAGTTGTTCCACTTGGAGTAACTCCAACCGTGAACTCAAATTGAGATCCCTCTGGTATCGTGCATGTATAATAATCAGGATTAGGCGACAATTTTACCTCTACCGGAACATTGCCTATAGGCGATACCCAACAATGCAAGTCAAGAGTTACATCATAACCCGTAAGATTGAGTGAAAGCGGATATATGCTGTTGCGGGGCAAAACTGTACGCTTTGTTGTTGCCGTGTATGTAGTGCCATTTTTTTCGTCTGTTTCAAGAGTAACAGTATATCCTGAGTTTCCAGGCGAAGAGTTAACATAGAAATCGGCAAACTGATAAGTGCCGCCATCACTTAGTTGTATACTCTGACTTTCTTCACCATTCAACACAATGTGCTGACAGGTGTATTGCATATCATTTACTTGAGTATCTGAGAACAAGCCTATCTTGTCTGCATATCCGCCGAACGACAGGGCTGTAACCTTTGTGTTGGGCTTGCCCGTGATGCTCATTCTTATCTTGGTTACAAGGCGGTCGAGACCGATAGAGATGTTGCGTGTAGAACGCGTAACGGTTACTTCCTCCTTTGCGCTCATCGGGATAAAATAAGTAAGCAAGTCAAGCTTTGAGGCAGGATTGTCTTCAAGCACGATATTGTCTATATCAATACCCTTCTCCGTAAGAGATTCGCCGTCTCCCAATCCTGTAAGGCTGCTCCACGCCGTACTGAAATAAGAATCAATGTTTGCAAAGGCATACACTGTGTATGTGCCCGGTGTTAGCGTGAAGCTCTCTGAGGTCCATGTCTTCAAGTTTCCCACCTTTGCTGCTTCGTCATTACTCAAATCTGGCAAGAATTTCTTCACGACCTTGTCGCCCTGTATAAAAAGCACGAGCAGGTTGTGCATATACTCGCTGTTCTGCCCCCACTTCGGTACCCTCTCTTGTGTTCAGGTCGCCTTCCTCACGTGCTGTGATGCTCAGCTGAAGCATGGCGGGAGCATTGTCGTCGCCCGTGTCGATGTCGTCGTCGAACGAGCATGAGGCGAGAGGCACGGCGCACATCCATGGCAGCAGCCATAACATAGCCTTATATATATGTTGCTTTATCTTGTTCATAACGTCAGTGTTTTTTCATTATATTCATTACATCACATAGGCAGAGTCTCATTATCGAGCAGCAGCCAGTCGTTAACATACACGTCAACAATCAGACTCTCCTCTTCCGGCACTTCGCCTCCGAGCGAATAAACGCTGTTGACCGTAAGTTTATATATATTGTTTCGCACAATGGCATACTCCATTATACCCTTCTTTGTATCATCATTGTCATTGCTGTGGCGCACCCACCATGTGTAATAGCATGTGGCGTCTTCGTATGTGCGCGTTCCGTAAGGCTGCAAGGCAATACGCGTAACCTTACCATTCTGGTCAAGAACCACTTTTCCATTTTCGTCTTTTGAATAGCCGCACTCATTCTTCATATAGTTGCTCCATGTAAGCGAAGAAGCATCCGAAACAGTTTCCGAATCGTCTTTACCCTCAGCCAGTCCTTCAAGATATTTGTTATATCCCGACGGATCATTGGTAAGCAATGTGGATGTAATAAACTGTTTTACATCCCCCCATGTCACGCAACTTGTTATATTGTCTAAATCATCAAACTTACTTCCATAAAATCCGGCCATCATATCCTCCATTGAGGCATAAATCTTTGTACCATACGCGAAGAATGTTTCTCCATCGGTATAATTTGCCACGCCCTGCGGATGGAACTTTGCCTTGAACACCACGCCCGTGCTGTAACGTTTTCCTGCCTCTTCAGCTGCCGTAGTGTTTTCGAGGGTATAGCCTATACGCTGCCATTGTTCTGTTCCGTCAGAAACTTCTATTCCCGGCTGAACATAATCAGCCCAATAATTAGGGTCTTGCGAGATGTTGCCAAACCATTCGCCATAAAGATCTTCGGCTGTTTTAACTTCACCGCCAATGGTAAAGCTGTTGTTGGCTGATGTCTTGTCTGCCGTCCACGGGTCGAGCACGTAGTTAGTCTGTACTCCTGCATCTGGTGTTTCATTACCGAGATATGTCGGCACACCGTCAACAGTTGATGCAACGCGCTTCAACATATAGCTGCCTGCAGTAAGATTGTTCACCAGAGCTGCGCCGGTTATCTCAACTGTGGCACCAGTATATGCCGGGTCGGTACAAGTATAAGACGCTTCGGCCTTATAGTCGAGCCTTGCTGCCATGCGCTCTACGTTTACCGTAGCTTTTGCGGGGTCGCTCTCCGGGTTAGAATTGAGCGTGAGCGTGGCGTCGGCAGCTGATGTCATTACGAAATCAGAATAGTCAGAGCCTGAGGCTGTCCATGCCGTGGTCTGTATATGATTGCGCACGTCGGCGAGCGTGAGCGACTGACCTGTCCACCAGTCTGCGCCCGGATTTGCCACCACGAGCACGTTATATGTTCCGTCGTCGAGGTCTACCTGCTGCGGCGTTGTTGTATAGGTGCGGTCGATGCCGTTGCCCGGCTCGGTAGGGCTTCCAACGTTAAATGTTGCTACAGCCATGATTGGAGTTGTACCGCTGCTGTTCACTCCGTCAGTGCCACTGCCCTGATAGAAGAAGGCCACGGCCGATTTTATTTCATTCTCATAATCTTGTCCAGTCTCATCTCCGTCGCCCTGTTCGCCTCCCGTAGGATTAGAGCGCGTAGGCGTGCTTTGCTGCGATGCGAAGCTGAGCGAGACATAAGAAGATGCCGACATGCCGCCTCCGCCTGACGGAGCGGTGTCGATGTCTTCCTGCGCACAGCCGGCCGCGAGAGATGCCATAAGCAGGCATCCCGCAACGCCCTTAACTGTATGTAATATATTCTTGTTCATAGACATTCGTGATTTTTAGGTTGGTTGGCTGTTTAAATCACAGTTCCTCAAACTGCACCCGCTTGCTCCATCCCAGCACGCTGATGCTGATATTTACGTAAGCCAGGCGGTCGCCCTTGAGGTAGAAGTCGAGCTGATAGTCGTAGCCGCGGTCGAGGAATTCCTGTTCCGAGTAGCGGTATATCTCCTCGCTCGTGCGCAGACGGCTGAGCAGGTCGGGCAGGTTGACGCGCACCACTTCCATGTTGGTGTTTTTGTTCACTATAGACAGTATGCCGTCGTCCTTTGCATCGGCATGATACAATATGCGCGATGTCATAAAGTCGGCATGAGCTATCTTGCCCACTCCGTCTATTGGGTCGCCGTTATGGTCGAAGGCCGGCGTGCGGTCGTCGGTGTTCCATGTTGCGTGCGGCGTGTAGACCACGGTGCTGGTCTCATCGAGCGAGTTGTCCCAGAGGATGTGCGAGTTGCGGTCGGTGATGGTCATGTCATAGTTTGCCACGTCCATCTGTGTGGGGTCGTCGAGCTCGCGCATTGTCACGTTGATTTTCTTGGTGTCGCGCATGAGCGAGATTGTGTGGTAAGTAGGCTTTCCGGCGAACACCTCAACAGGTTCAACCTCCATGCCGTGCCACAGAGTGTCGAGCGGCAGTCCGTGGTTGTCAACGAGGAGCATGTCGCTGCCCTGCTGTGTTGTCTCGAGTCTTACGTCGAGTGCCGTCATGTCGTCTCCGGCAGTAAGGTCAGAGCGGACGAAGCGTGCACGTCCCGACTCCATCTGCTCAGAGTAAGAGTTTTGTCCGGCAAGCACTATGAACTTATACTTGCCCGGATCGAGGTCCATCTTCATTGAGTATGTAGGCACAGCCAGCGGCAGCGAGCTGCCCACGTTGGCCTCCGACTGGCGTGTGACATACTTGCCGTTTTCGTCGAACACGTAGACATCTACAGCTCCCACATGGTCGTTGAACATGTCAGCGCGCTCAAGATTGTAGTCGTACTTGAAGTTGAGATACAGCCCCATGGGACAGTCGTCTCTGTCTTCGGTCATCATGTCGCACGATGTGAACACCGGTGTCGACAAAGCCGCAATGCACAGCCAAGTCAGACGCTTTATTGAAAGATACTTCATAAGCATATATATTTTTTGTTTTTATTTCCTTTATCCATATTTAATTGTTGCATTGTCTTTGCGCGGCGACATTGCTGTCTATCCTCGCCGGGCCAGCCCGGATGCCTATCTGTCTGTGTTGCTTAAGCAGATGTTTAGCCTTGGGCTGTCGCTGTTTATGTTGTGGGCACTTGCCCTTGAGCGTCGTGCCTCGTTGTTGTCAGTTTTGGTTTGCGGCAACATTGTTCCGCAACGGCTCCTCTCTCTGTGCCGGAGCTGCACCCCGCCGTATCTCATGGTGTCTCTGCGGGCAGACTTACATGCAGGCCACACCTCTGCGGCTTCTGCCTTTTTAAGAAAATGTGCGGCCGGCCCATACCGGCCGCACACGGATGTTGTCAATTAACTTTAACTTTTATGAAGTTCAATCTTATTAGAGATCTACGCTCTGGCTGCGCTTAGCCCAAGAGAGAACGTTGATTTCAACAGAGATCCAAGACTCCATTGGATCGTCAGGAGTACCATAAACATCTGGAACATCTGCAGAACCGATAGTCTTGATAGCCGTAACATCAATATTGTACCAGTTGTTACGCAGTACACCATAACGGCCAAGATAATCATTTCCGTTATTGTTATATTCAGCATTGTTCCAATTTGCCTGAGTGTCATCGAAGTGTCTAATCAATACAGGATAGTAAGCAATACCGCCCTTATAATAAGAAACCTTCTTACCAGCATTGACAGCTGCGATAATATCATTATTACCATCAGCTTTCAAGACAGCAGGAATCTCACCACCTTTGAAATCACCTTTTCTATCTTCTGATATAGTTATTTCTGTAACCGTCAGGTCACCGCCTGTAGTTTCCTTGCTGTCAAAATTAACAGTAAGGTCTGCTTCACCAATAGACTGACCTTCATTCAAACCTGTTGTAGGATCTTGCAATGCAGCAACAACAGCAGGATTTGTCAGATATTCAGCCTTAATAGCCTTAACAGCATTCTCTTTAGTGAAAATGGTATTCTTGTCATTATCCAGGATATAGAAATCTCCACTCTCCTCAGCTCCTGCCATTGTAAGCTTTGCTGCCACGATAACACGTGTTGTCTGATTCTGGTTCATATTGGCTACATTAAATGTATTTTCCAGACAGTAAGCATTCTTACCAACGTCAGTCAAAGATGCAGGAGTTGTTCCTTCCAGCTTAGTAAAATCACCTTCTACAAGACTTGCATAGTTCGGGTCGTATGCCCAATATGTACGATACAATCCGGCAGCGACAGCAGCAGAGCCGACAAAACGATAATCGTTAGAAGTAGCAGCCTTGTAACTCCACCAGTCAGCACCATTCACATTACGAACAATGTAAGATTTTGTGTTAGTAACATCAAGAGTCCAACCTGTGATTGCATATGTAAGGCTACTTCCAGCAGAACCTGTATTAGAATTTGTAACCGTTACTTTAGCAACAGCTCTTTCTACATATATACTTGCTGCAGGATTGTCCTCTGCCTCAGCCTGTGTAGAATAAATGTTCTCTGTATTAATTTTTGTAAGAGTAACAGCATTACCACCGTTAGGGTCTGTAACACCACCAGGATTTGTGTAAAGAGGAGCATTCGTCATAAAGAAACTACCCTCAGCATCAGAAGTCACAGATGCCAATTCAGACGCAGTAAGAGTCTGAGCAGTTGTTCTAAAATAATCAAATGTCTTTCCTGTTAAAGACTCACCCTTCAGTTTCCATTCACCATCATTAGTCAGCACGTTACCCTTGTTAACAACGACCAAGGCATACACGTTTCCGGCACCAGGCTTTGTGATTTCCTGCGTAACATTGTAAGAAGCTGTAATATTGCCACCAACAGATGTTGGAGTCATAGAACCAAGATCGTATGCTCCTGAGAAAACAGCAGTACCCTCATCTGTTCCGTTAAAAATAAGAAGAGTTGCATCATTTACTTTGTATTCTGCCTCCAAGCCATCATCAAAGTCATCATTTGCACGTGTACTTGGTGTTGTCGGCAGATTGATCGCAAGGCTGATATAGCCCTTTTCACCAGGTAATACAGTTCCCTGTCCGCCATTGTCAATGCCATCTTCGCTTGAACAAGCTCCCAGCATCAGCGCTGCCAATGCGAAGGAAAATAATTTTACTTTTTTCATAATTTAAAAAATTGAGTTGGTTTAAAAAATATTTTTATCAATTCTCGTGTTTTTACATGTCGAGTATCTGCAGGTTTTTGTCCACTCCCTGTGCTCCGGCCTGCTTAGCCTGATTGAGCAGCTGGCGTGCCTGGTCGGTGTTGCCCTCGAGCATGGCCATCACGCCCTTGGCGTGCAGAGCCTGCGGCGAGTTGCCTGCCTTGCTGAGATAGCGTTTAGCACCCTCAAGGTCGCCGCTCTCCATGCGTGTGCATGCGGCATTGATGTTGGCCGTAGGGTCGTCGGGATACATGCGCACGGCGGTCTCCATAACCTCGTTGAACTCGCGCGAGCCCGGCTCGTAGGTCTGTGCCACCATATACATCTCCTCGAGCGAAAGCTGCTGCGGCTTGGTCTTCAGCACCTGTTTTGCCTCGTCTACCGAGAACGGGCGCACGCTGTAGCTCACCACATAGTCAGAGTGGCGCAGAGCGGGATACCATGAGTCGAGCATAAAGCGGTAGTCTGTAGGATAAGTAGACTTAATCTTCCACTCTTTGGCATCGGGGTCGAGCGTCTTGTCGTCGATGAGCTTAAGTATGGCGTCGCTGTTGTCGAGATTGCCCTCAACGACATACTCGCGCAGGCCTTCCCAGTCTTCAGGCGTAGACGATACGGTGAAGAGGCGGTCTTCTATATGCACGAGCTTGCGCACATAGTCCTTGAGCGTCTTGGCACGGTTCTGTGCCAGATATGCGTTGTGCTCATAAGGCGACTCGGGCGAAGCATATCCGTGGATTTCGATGTTTGTTATGGTTGTGTTCTTGTCGTTCTTCACGAGGTTGATTGTGTTCACAATCTTCTCCAGCTCGCGCGGGTTGTTGCGGTATTCGGGATAGAGAGTGATTTTGTCAACGGGGAAGTCGATAAACGCGCGTCCTTCCTCATGGCGCACCTTCTGTGCCTCGGCTGCCGGGCGCATATACGGCATGAACGGCGTGCGCAGGCGCTTCAGCTCAACGGTGTTCTGGTCTTTCACATCGCCGCATCCGCAGAGGTCTTCAGCCACGATGACGTTAGAGTTCTTCATCCAGGACTCATAGGGCAGCACGGCGCTGTAGTGGAGCGTCTGGTCGGTGTTGTTCTTACGTCTTACGGCCACCACGTTTGCCGGAAAGTCTTTATGTCCGCCGCGGCGGTAAGAGATGTCCTGCTTGCGTCCGTTCACTACTATCTGCGGCATCTGCCTCTCCTCGGTGTTGTTAGTGATGATGGGCGTGAAGACGAGCCTCATGTTAGAAGGCAGCTTCAGCGAGTCCATATTGAGGTCGAGGTCAACCACCATAGTCTGGTTAGTGTTCTCTACCTTGATATTCTCTACCGTCACCGTCCGTCCGGCCAGCTTAGGCTCCACGCTCTGTGCCTGCAGCGCGAGCGGCGCGGCCAGCAGGCATGCACAATATATAGATAATCTTTTCATGTCCTTGGTGGTTTATAGTATCAGAAGATGTAAATAAGACTCAGCGCGGCCTTTGTCGGGCCGAAATAGTTGGTGTGCGACGACTTGAGCTTCTCGCCACAGGTTCCGCACTTGTATTTGTCATACTTTATGTAGTCGTATCCCAGGCCTATGGATGCCTCAAAGTTCCAGTGCTTTGACATCACCCACTGATATCCTGCCGTTACGCCTCCGCCTGCATACCATCCTTCATAACGGTGGTCCTCAAGCTCGGGGAAGAACCCGAAAGGCAGCTCAACGCTGCTTGCGTTGAACTGTCCGCCCATGAGGTGGGCACCGATGAACCAGCCATTGAAGCTCTCGCAGAACCAATAGCGGTATTCAGGCATAACAAGCCAGTGGCGCAGACTCGACTGGTCGCCGCCCGACTGTTTCCACGGATTAAGACCATAGAACAGCTGCAGCGTGCTTTTCTTACCTACTGAGGCTTCAATTCCTAAGTTAGGAGTTGTGGTAGCCCAGTATAATGCATTGGTCTTCAACGCCACGTTCTGTGACAGCATTGTGGCTGAAGTTGCCAACACAAATAGTGCTGTACTTAATATGCGTTTAATCATAAATCCTGTAAATATTTTAGTTTTTTCTATTTCTCGGAATCTTGTTTTTATTCATAGTTATATTATCTCAGCAGATGG